>DAINNZ010000018.1:0-39318 GCA_036735605.1 Lewinella sp.
TTTCGGCCTACTTAATAGAGGATATGTGAGCCAATTTTGTACGCGCACGCACGCTGTGCGCGCGCAAATACAAAATCCGTTTACATATCCTTTAATAAGGGGGGGAATCTGCCGTTTCTTTTTACTTATGGAGGAGATAGTAGGAAAACTCAATAAGCGTACTTTGCTTTCCTCGCTGTATTTAAACAACTTTTATGCACATCGATATTGTAAGCGTCCAACCTGACTTGCTGCTGTCGCCACTTTCGCATTCTATCATGAAGCGAGCGCAAGACAAAGGCTTACTCAACGTAGCGGTACACGACTTACGCCACTTCGGGCTTGGAAAACATCGCCAAGTAGATGACTACCAATACGGCGGTGGTGCAGGCATGGTGATGCGCTGCGAACCACTAGTGGATTGTATAGAAAGCCTGCAAAAAGACCGGACCTACGACGAGATTATCTTCGTTACGCCTGACGGAAAACGCTACGAACAACGAGTGGCCAATCGCCTCTCCCTAGGAAAAAATCTACTCATCCTGTGTGGGCACTATAAAGGAATTGACGAGCGCGTACGCGAGCATTTCGTGACTATGGAAATCAGTATCGGCGACTACGTCCTGAGCGGTGGAGAATTGGCGGCGGCCGTGATCGTGGATAGCATTGGCCGTCTTTTGCCGGGTGTATTAAACGACGAAACTAGCGCGCTCACGGATAGCTTCCAAGACGATTTGCTGGCACCGCCTGTTTATACTAGGCCGGAAGATTTCCGGGGCTGGAAAGTACCCGATATACTCCTAAGTGGGAATGACGCCAAAATAGAGGAATGGCGCTACGAGCAGTCGCTAGCCCGGACACAAGCTAGGCGGCCCGATTTACTGGAAGAGCGCTGAGGTATGAGCCAAACCTACTAGAATTCAGGTATTTTTAATCTCTCTTTGAATTCGTAGAAGGCAATGTCTTTTTTTGGGCGGAATTTTGTGGATGCAAATTGGTGATGCCAATACTGCTTCACAAAATACATACCCAATGACTCGGATATTCACACCCCTCTTTCGCCTACAGCCCCTTGTAACAGTTGCTAGAATTGTTCGGCAGGCCCTGATGAAAGTGCTTTTAGCCAAACCGCATTCGCTGGGGCGACGCGCTGGCCAGTTAGTTGTAAGCACAGCACTACTATGCCTTTGTAGTATGCTTGGCTTACAGGCACAAACGCGGCAAGTGCAGCACCCCTTCAATTTTTCCACCCAGTTTGAAGACGTCTATGTAGCACAAGGCGATCGCGGCTTTGCGGTTGGCGACTGTGGCATACTAGCCAGCACTTTAAATGGCGGACTAGAGTGGAAGATCGCCTCCTCGCCAGAAGGCAGGGAATACAGCAGTGTAATTTGCCAGTCAGGAACCAACTGCCAAACCGTTTTGCTGGCAGGTAGTGGTTATTATGCCCGTTCTACGAATGCGGGGCTTAGCTGGACGGTAACTGAAGCTGCTAGCTGGAGCAATCCACAACTAGAAGAAATAGGCAACAACCAAATCATGGCAAGCGTCTCCCCCAATTATTATCTCCAATCGGCAGACGGAGGTGCTAGTTGGACGCAAGTAAACTTACCAGCAGAGGCGGGCACGCCCCTCTTTTTTGCCAACCCGATGGTGGCTTTTTACTTCCACCGAGTGAGTAATACCGACTACCAACTCTACAAAACTACGAATGCAGGGCAAACTTGGCTGCCCACTGGCTATTCCAACCCCAGCTACACACGGCACCTAAGCTTTGCCTCCCCAAGCATTGGTTTCTTGTATGATAATGACCGTAACCTACGTAAAACCAGCAATGGTGGCCAAAGCTGGACTATTGTGCCTCAGACCCAGCTCCCTTTCAACTTAACATTAATCGTAGCGCTTTCGGAAACAGAACTCAGAGGCGTATCAGTAACCGATCAGGTATATGAAAGCCATGATGGAGGCCTTAGCTGGACAACTTATGCTATTGACCAAGGAGATGGCGTCTTTGTGAAATCCAACTATCACCGTAGGGGATCCGAATTTTGGCTGGTGAGTAATGCGAGTGAGATCTACTACACGGCTGCTAATTTCACCAATTTCCACAGCCAAATCATGGGCGATCGGGTAGCCATGGAGGCAGTAGTTTTTGAAAGTGAACAAACTGGCTATGCCTTTTCCCGTTTTTCTATTTACAAAACCACCAATGCCGGCGAGGACTGGTTGCTTTTTGGGCAAGCACCTGACAATACTTCGATCAGGAACGCCTATATATTAGCGGATGGGCGGCTTTTACTTTGCACCTCTTCAGAACCAAAGGTGAGCAGTGATGGCGGTAATACCTTTAGTAATTTCTTGCCCGCTAGCGTCGTAGCTGCACTGGAAGGGCAGTCCTTGGATGCCATGAGCATCTTAGCAGACGGCCGTTATATCTTTGCGGCCAATCAAAAAGTGGTTTATTCTAATTCGCAGGGTAGCGGCTGGCAAGTGGTGAATCACGAGTTGAATAGCCGCCCACAAGACATTTATTTCTACAACACCCAAGTAGGCTTTATTGCTGGAAGTGGTGCTGGCCGCCTCATCAAAACCACCGATGGGGGTCTCAGTTGGCAACTGCCTACCAACTTTCCTACTTCTCAGCCCATCAACACCTTCCACTTTACTAGCCCTACGGAAGGAATTGTTTTTGGGGGGAGTACTTCCTACCGGACTACGGATGGAGGCAATAGCTGGCAGAGTAACAATAGTTTACCGGGTGCTTACGAAGTAAGCCGTGCTAATAATGGCGATTTATACGTATCAGAATTTGCTTCTGGCAATAAGAATGCTACTTGGCGCTCGCAAGACAATGGCCAGAGCTGGCAGCAACTTGGCCAAGGCTGCGCGCCCATTCGGGCCAATGCGCTAACACCAAATAACCGTTACTACTTTGCAGTGGGCGACGGCGGCCTTATTGAGCGCTATGATATCGACTTGGTAAATGATGTGCGTAGCCCGCCGCCTAGCGCAATAAGACCAATTCTAGCCTTTCCGAACCCAACTAGTGGCGAGCTAAACATTCAACTCCCCTTGGCAAACAGTCCACAAAACGTGGCCGTATCCATATTCACTTTACAAGGCCAACTCCAAGAAAAACGCCTGTATAATCAAGAAGCTACTACCCTTTCCTTTTCGATAGGGCATCTTCCAAAAGGCATCTACCTCCTTCGCTTACAAGGTGCTGGGTGGGCACAAAGTGGTAGGGTAGTGTTGCAATAGGCTACGCTTACTTCCAGCTTCGCATCGCTTGCAAGTTCGCAAAGCGAAGTGCTTCATAGCTGACTGCTCCTTCCTCGAAATGAGCCATCAGTTCTTTGAGGCGAAGGGCTTCTTGAGTACTTTGCTGGGCGTAGATAGCCGTCACTTTTTCAATAATGCCGGCATCTACTAAGCGACTGATATCGAAATCTTCCCCGTCGGCATACAAGCTTGCGAGGTGAGCTATTACACTATTGGTGGTTAATTGTCGTTTGCTGGCGATTTCCTCTATACTATGACCTTGCCGAAAGAGCTGGAGGCTCTCGTGTGCTGTTTGAGGTGTTTTTTTGGGTTTGGCTACGGGAGCAAGTCCGTCTTGGATAAGTGGAGCCGTCCTGAGAATTCCCTCAAATTCACAAATGGCAGCTATGAAGGCATCGCCATAGCCATAGAGTTTAGCTTCCCCTACGCCTGAAATCTGGGAGAATTCCAAGGCCGTGGTGGGTTTAGCTGCTGCCATTTCGGCTAAGCTCTGGTCGCTAAAAATGGTATAGGGTGGCCGGCCTTGTTGTTGGGCGAGCTACTTTCGTAGTGCCCTAAGGTGCTCGAATAGTGCATTGCGTACTCCCGTAATGGCCGAGCCTTTGGTGGATTTGGTAGCTTTGGCCTCTTTGTCAGCTTCTTCTCGGCGGCTTTTAAAGGTTTGGAAGCGCACCAGCTCTACTTTTTCTTGCTCAAATAAGACCCGTTTAGCCGCAGGGCTTAGTTTGAGTTTGTTGTAGTCTTCGTGTGCTACAAAAAGATAGCCTAGATTAATCAATTGGCCAAGGTAATAGTTCCAATCGTATGCCGTAATATCGCGACCCGCCCCGTAGGTTTTGATCTGATCGTAGCCCTGCTGGCGAATTGCTTGGCTTTGGCTACCACGGAGTACATCAATGAGTAAATTCATCCCTACGTTCTGTTGTAAGCGAGCCACAGCAGACAGGGCTTTTTGCGCCACCACAGTTCCGTCAAATCGCTCGGGGGGATGATGGCAAATATCGCAGTTTCCACAGTTACTACCACTATCTTCGCTAAAGTAGTTTAGCAAAATACGGCGGCGGCATGCTAAGGCATCCGCATATTCTTTCATCCGCTCCAGTTTAGCTAATTGTACCTCGCTATTAGGCGATTGGCCTATCATTTCTTGCAGCGTGATATAATCGCTGTAGGAGTAGAAAAGAATCGTGGCTGCTGCTGCGCCATCGCGGCCAGCTCTACCTATTTCTTGGTAATAGTTCTCTAGGTTTTTGGGCATTACATAATGAATCACCCAGCGTACATTACTTTTATCGATCCCCATCCCAAAGGCGATCGTAGCGCAAACGATCAAGGTTCGATCGTTCACGAAATCGGACTGTACTTGCGCCCGTTTTTCAGGCGGCAGGCCAGCGTGGTAACACGCGGCATCATACCCCATTTCCCGTAGTTTACCGGCTAATTCTTCGGTCTGCTTACGACTCAGGCAATAGATGATACCTGCTTCTTGCGGATGTTGTCGTATAAATTGCTCGATCTGCTGCCGTCTTTGTCGCCCTGGCCGCACTTCTAAGCTCAGGTTAGGCCGGTCGAAAGAGGAAACAAACTGTTGCGCTTGCGGGATGGCTAACTGCTCGCAAATATCAATCCGCGTCAGCCGATCTGCCGTAGCGGTTAAGGCTAAAATAGATACCTCCGAAAAGCTAGTCTTGAGCTGCTTCAGTTGAGTGTATTCAGGCCTAAAATCGTGCCCCCAGGCGGAGATACAATGCGCTTCATCAATAGCAAAAAGGCTTACTTTTGTACGGCGCAAAAAAGCAAAAAATCCAGCACTGAGCAGCTTTTCTGGCGACACGTACAAGAGTTTTAACCGGCCCGCTTCATAGTCGGCTTCTACCTTTCGGATGGCCTCACTATTCATACTGCTATTAAGAAAAGCTGCAGCAATACCGTTGGCCAAGAGTGCATCCACTTGATCCTTCATCAGTGAAATTAGAGGCGACACCACCACAGCCGTGCCTGGCATCGTTACCGCTGGTAGTTGATAACACATCGACTTACCTCCGCCAGTTGGCATCAATACCAAAGCATCCACTCCGGCATACACCTGCTCGATAATATCCAATTGTAGCGGGCGGAAATCTCGATACCCAAAATACTTTTGCAGTGCCGTGCGGGCTCTTTCTGCTTGCATAATTTATCTGTTGCGAGACTTTCTCCTAGCAGCAAAGGAAAAACATTTTGTTTAAACAGCCAAATTTTTTGCAAAAAATCTCTTCGCCAACGCTCCCTGAAGCAATTCCGCTTCGCCTCCTCTGCTTGCTTTGTAGTTACAGCTCAGTGCCCCACTTACGATGATTTGAAAGGCTCGTCGAAGCAGTCTATTGGTGCGTTACTCCACGCCTACAGAAGCGCCTTAACCTGCTAGAAGCCACTTGTAGCTCCTTTGCACTACAAAGCAAACCCTTGCCCCTGCCCTGCGGGCAAAAATATGCAATAGCGTTGTTCGGCAGGTCATCAAACGGCTGCAAGTGGCACCACAAAGTAGCCGCGTAGCGAAATTTTATACGGCACTTCGTTAAAAAGCCTCGCCGCAGCCCCACTGCGCCTAGGTTTTGCTTCGCAGCTAGTTCGCTACGCGGCTACCTACGGCGGTCGTGGTTTTGCCTCGTTCAGGATAAAATTTGCTACACGCTCGCTCGTTCATGACCCGCCGAACAACTCTAATAAATAGCCGCACAAGATTGATACAGGCTGCTAGCCGAAACCGCTTTCCCGGCTGCCTTTCCCCTGAAAAAAAAATGCCACCCCCATTTCCGAGGGCAGCACTTTTCGTGTGTCATTCATGTATTCTTTACGCTTGTGTATCGCACTAGGCATCAGCATCCGGCTCTTACACCCGCCGAAATACGCCTATTCCTCCTTCTGAAAATAGGCTTCGATACGCCCCAGATAGCCGGTATGCTTGGCATTGCAGGGAGCAGTGTTTGGCGCAGCCGCAACCGACTTGTAAGAAGTTTAGGCCTCCATTCCGCGAAAAATCTCGACGACTACATTCAAAAATTATTATAAACCTTTTCGAGAGGGCTGTTCCGCCCAAAAAGTGCCGCTCTGACTTTCGAGGATGACACTCTTTGAAGGATCAATCCTCTGCCACAAAAGCCCCATCAACAGCGGTGATATGTACGGGCCATTGGGTACTATCGCGCCAAGTTTCCCAGGCGCGCTGGGTGAAATAGCTACGGCTACCGTCTAAGATGATGATAGGCCGAGTTGGGTAGGGAGTCGCTACGTGTTTAGCCGCTGCATTTTCTTCCTTAGTAGCCTTAAAAACAGAGGCTATATCTGCGGGTGGTGGCCGATCTGCCATAAGGAGTAGTACCTGAGGAGGCTCATTAACTAGAGCTTCGGGTAAAGCCTGGCCATTCCACCAGAGCCAACGCTGACCGTGGACTTCTAGCAGCGGAAATTCCACATAAGCCACTCCGGAAAGGCTATCGGTGCTTTGCTTGCTGGGCCACCAGCTTTGTTGGCTGGTGAACTGCCGAGCCGAGCGATGTTGTTGCGCACTGAAATGAATATCTCTAGGCCCGATAGCTGGGTCGGTGATGGAAAAAGCTTGGTGGCCACTTACAAAATCAATGAGCGTTTTCTTCGGGAGGTGATAGACGGTCTTGCGCTGCTGAGCAGATAACACTTGCCCCTGCGTCAGCCGCCCGACAAAAAAAACAGTCAATACAACTAAGCCTAGTACTGCGGTCGTAAAGCGCCGCCAAGAAAGCCACGCTGCCAAGCAGGCAATGAAAAGCAGCAATAAAGCGAGCGAGTTGCCATTGATCCAAGCAATTTCTTGCCGTGCTCCGGGTAGTTTGGCACCGAGGTGAACCATCGTGTTTTGTAAAAAGACCATTAGCCAGAGTCCTTTCCCCGTTAAAGTAGCTAGCCAAGGCCCCATCAAAGCGGCCAGGCCGTGCAGGATGCCCATCCCTAGCGCACCGTAAGCAGTAAGGATCACTACGCTGCCCGTGAGTAAAAAATAAAGCGGCAACTGGTGAAAATAATAGATACTAAAAGGCAAAGTGCCCAATTGTGCTGCCAGCGAAACGCTTAATACGGACCAAATTGTCCGCTGCCAAGCCCAAGGAAAGTAGAAAGCCTTTTGAATAGGTCGTAAGAAAAGACCGATGCCTACCACAGCGGAAAAAGACAATTGAAAACCCACCTGAAAGAGCTGCATCGGCTGCCAATAGAGCATAAAAAGTGCGGCAGCGGCTAATGAATTAAACAGATTAGTACGCCGTTTGGAAAAACTAGCTAACATAATAATGGAGAACATCGTGGCCGCGCGCTGCACCGAAGGGCCTAGCCCTGTTAATAGCGCAAAGCCCCAAATAGCCACGATCGCCAAAACAGGTTGAAGCTTCTTAGCCCAAGGCCGCGCCGGCAACCACCAAGTAAGCAGCCCGAGCACCATCCAAGCAATAATACCAACATGCAAGCCCGAGACAGCTAATACATGCACCGCGCCTGTATCTGCATAAGCAGATTGTAGCTCCTCGCTAATTAGATCGCGTTTACCGAGCACTAAAGCCGCCGCTACGGCCAGTTCATCTCCTGTGAGGTGGGGTCGGAAGCTGTTAAGCCATTGTAGCCGTAGCCCTTCGGCTAGCGCTCGAAGCTGTTTTTTACCCGCTCTAGTGGCCAACATCCAAGCAGTATCCTCCTTAATAAAAGCCCGATGATAAACCGACTGGGTAGCCCAGTAAGCCGCCGCATCAAAAGCATAAGGGTTGCGCGGCTTGGGAATCGTATTAAGAGAGGTGCGTACGAGTATTTGATCTCCCACAACTAGCCTGGCAGCTTTGGGGCTAGGCGTTAAATAAAGCAGTAGGCGACCGCAAGCGGCCTGTAAGCTATCAGGCCCAACGGCGGCTAAAACGCTACTTGTGAAGCGGAGCTGATCTTCCCCCGCGCTGATATTCTCTATTGAAACCAGCCAAGTGCTTATAGTATCTGCCGCAACCGCTTGGGCGAAAAAACCCGTTTGATTAGGTGGATGGGTGATAGCCGTTCGCCAATAACCCAGTAGCAACACGGTGAGGAGCAATAATCCATTCAACCACTGCCTAGCTCGCTGTTGAGCAAACCGCTGGCTCGACAGCCAAAAACCCAGTAGTATAGGAAACAGTAAGAAAAGCCAGAGAAGAGGTGAGTAATAAAAATCGAGCTTCTCACAAAGCAGCACACCCCCCCCAAAAGCAATAGCTAAAGGCAGAAAAGGGAACCTCCTCCAGTTAAAAGGAGGAGAAAAAGCACGCTGTTGTTTGGTTTTCACAGCCGAAAAGTACATTAAAAAATGCTTTTTCTTATCTTGTGGCGACGAATAAAAAAAATATGTCATCACAAGCCATCGGCCAAGGTCAATATTTGGCGGCACTACTCAACTATTATCACCAGCATAGGGAAGCCTACTTGGCTTGGGTGGAGGAAGAATTGTCGCCTGCCGATGCCATTGCACATTACCAGCGGGGTTGGTTGGCTTGGTATGAAGCGCGGTTGCAGCCAGAAGACCCGTACACGGCTGATCCTTTTGATTTCGTAAAAGTAGCCGCTGCGCACTACGCAGGCTGGGAGGTGGCTATCCCAAGCGGGGTACAAACGCTTGCGGCCACATTAGTGCAAGACCCCATTCGTTATCTTCCGCCTGCTCTTCGTTTAAATGAGTTGCAACTACAGCTCTTCAAGCAAATCCAAGAGCTAGGGCCGAGCTGTAAAGAGTTGTTACTCTTGGCGCACTACCATCGGCTTAGCGAACAGCGCCTAGGCGAAGTGCTTGGTTTAGGTGGAGAAGCAGCCGTCAAAAGGCGACAGTGCATGCTGATGCTGCGCGAGCGGTGGAAGCAGACCGGCTTACTGGATCCGGTAAAATCAGCTTCTACTAAAGAGCAGGAGCTCATCGATCTATATTTCCAGGGCAACCTCGACATTGAAAGGCGCTGGGAAGTAGAAGTACAGCGCAGCAGTGATGTGCAATTTCGCGATGCTTTCCTACTGCGTGAGGAGTGGGAAGACTGCATCCTTTTGGCTGGCCGGCAAGACCTAATGGAAACCTTGAGCAGAGAAGAAAAACGGTATCACCAAAAACCGCCAGGCGCAAAAACAAGCTATACACCACCCGCCATCAGGCTACCTTTCCCTAGGGAGGCAATGCCTTATCTTCTGGTGCTCTTAGCTGGCTTATTTATTTGGCTGGCGCTGCAAACCTTTGGGCCTAGCAAAGAGCAAAAGCTTTTTACGGCCTTTTATAGCGAACTACCGCCACCAGTGCGCACCAACGATCAGATGGGTAACGACCTCGCACAGATGCTAACGCCCTACACCCAAGGCAACTATCTACTAGCCTATGATGAGTTGCTACCAGCTGCGAATGCCTATCCTGCTGCCCCCTTGTACTTGGGTATTTCTGCCTTATCCCTAGCGCAGCCTCAACGTGCGCTCGATTGGTTCGATCAATATTTACCGGGCGATGTTTACAAACCCTATGCAGAATGGTATAGCGCACTAGCCTATCTTCAGCTAAAACAAAAAGCAGCAGCGATCGGTATGCTAGCCGATATCACGGGGAAGAGTGGCCACCCTTATGAAAAAAAAGCGGCTGATTTACTAGAAGCCCTCGAGTAAAATTGCCTATGACTAAATTATCTGTTCAATGAACTCACTACAAACATATTGGCAATTGCTACAAGCGGCAATCGCTTCGCTCTACCTGCGAGATCGCTTTTTCCAAGGCGTCGCTGTACTTATTGGCTTAGCTATTTTAGCCTATGTCTGGTCTATTATGTGGGTTTTGGTCGTGCTTGCGCTTGCAATAGGTGTGGCAGCAACAGGCTATGATATTTGGCAATTGTACCAGCCCAAATTACAGTTACGAGCGAGCAGAAGCCTTCCCAAAGTAGGCTCTTTAGGCGACGAAATGAGCGTTCGGCTCAGCCTTAGCAACCAAGCGAATATTCCCTTACAGATTACACTCATCGATGAGTTGCCGGCACAACTACAGATTCGCGATCAGATGATCCAAACCCAAATAGCTGCCGGAGCCGAGCAAGAACTCCGCTACCCTATTCGCCCCACTAGCCGAGGCAACTATCGCTTTGGCGCTATCCATCTTTTTACGGCCACGGCTCTAGGCTTAGTTGAACGACGCATTAGTTTTGAACAACCCATCGACTGGCCCGTGTACCCAAGCATCATACAGATGCAGCAATTTGACAAGATGGCCTTTTCTGTCACTGTAGCCGCTCCGGGGATGCGAAAGCTACGTCGGCAGAGTAAAAGCTATGAGTTTGATCAGATTAAACATTATGTGAGAGGCGACGATTATCGCTCGATCAACTGGCGCGCCACGAGCCGGCAGAACGAGCTGATGATTAATCAGTTTGAAGATGAGCGCTCGCAGCAAATCTATTGCGTGATTGATAAAGGCCGCAATATGCACATGCCCTTCAACGGCCTGAGCCTACTAGACTATGCCATCAATGCAACCTTAGCCCTTACCAACGTTATTTTAAAAAAACACGATAAAGCAGGCCTCATTACCTACTCCGATAAGATAGGAACCGTCTTACCCGCTGATAGTAAAACCACCCAGCTCGAAAAAGTCCTCAAAGCACTCTATCGCGAAGAAGCCCGCGAAGGAGAAAGTGACCCAGCACTGCTTTATTTTGCTAGCCGCAAATTCATCAATGGCCGGAGTTTATTCCTCTTATTCTCTAATTTTGAAAGCAGCTACGCGCTAGATCGGGCGCTCCCTATGTTGCGGCGCTTACACGCTAGTCATTTACTCGTGGTGGTCTTATTTGAGAACACGGAGCTAGAAGACTACTTACAACAAGCTGCCTATACCACCGAAGCCATTTACCAGCAGAGCACAGCGCGCCTGTTTCGCTACGAGAAGCGAATGCTCGCCCAACGGCTACGGCAATACGGCATTCAAGTGATCCTCACCAAACCAGAGGAACTCAGCAGTGCCACCATCGATCGCTACCTAGCGCTGAAATCGAGAGGAGCCATTTAGTAAAAGAAGTGCCCAATGGCCACTAAGGTGTAACAAAAAGCCATTAGAGAGCATCTACCCTCATAAATAAACCTACTTTTATCTATATGAAAAGTCCATATTTACAGTTCTTACTACACGCCTGCCGCCTAGCTCGCCACCAGCAGCAACAGCCCGCAGCAGCTGAAATGAACGCTAGCGAACTGCGAGCCGCCATCGCATCAAGGCGAGACTTCCTACGCCGTGGTGCTACGGCCGCAGCGGGTCTTGCCCTAGCACCACTACTAGGAGCAGCTACCTTGCCCGCTGCCCCGCCTAAGGGATTGCGCGTTGCTATTATTGGTGCTGGCATTGCCGGCCTTCATTGCGCCCATGTGCTAAAAAAACAAGGCATTCGGGCTGAAATTTATGAAGCCTCTAGCCGCATGGGGGGGCGTATGCACACCCTCGACAACTATTTCGGCCAAGGGCTTTTCACCGAAGCCGGTGGCGAGTTTGTGGATAGCCACCACGCCGATATGCTTCAACTCTGCCAAGAATTTGGCTTAGAAACGATTGACACTTTCAGCGACTTCGCCCAGGCCAATACACCTACCAAAGAGGCTATTCACTTCGGAGGCCAATTTTATAGCGAAGAAGAGGTGATCCACGCCTTTGGCCCCTTACTCCCAGCTATCGATGCCGATTTGCAAAGTTGTGGCCCTAATTTCGATACGCCCAATGCCGTTCGCCTCGACCAAACGGATATGGAAACCTACGTCCGTGCCCTCGACTGTGAAAAGTGGTTCCAAGACTTCCTCCTCTCCGCCTACGTAGCCGAGTATGGCCTAGATGGTGGCAACCAATCAGCCCTCAATTTCATCAGCCTCATCGGTTTGGAAGACCCTGAAAAATTCGATATCTTCGGTATCAGTGATGAACGCTACCGGATCAAAGGCGGTAATGGTCAAATTCCGAAAGCCCTTGCCGCAGCGCTAGCCGACCAAATTCAAAGTGGCTATCAGCTAGAGCGCCTTCAGCAAAGAGGTAAACGCTGCCTTCTAGGTTTCAGCAATGGCAAAAAAGTGGTAGCCGATTTTGTGGTACTAGCCATCCCCTTTACCGTCTTGCGGCAGCTCGATCTACGCTTCAAAGGCGCTGACCCGATGAAAATGCAGTGCATCCGAACGCTTGGCTATGGGCAAAACAATAAACTCATCATGGGCTTTCAGGAACGGCCTTGGCGGCAGCAGCACAATTATTGCGGCTTCCTCTACAACGAAGTGATCCAAACGGGTTGGGATAGCACTCACATGCAGGGTAATAACCAAGGGCCTGCTTCTTACAGTATGCTGCACGGGGGCCAAACTTCATTAGACTTTGCCGCCGCCGTGAAGGCAGGAAGCGAAAAAACAAAAGTCCCCACCGCCACTTTACAACAATGGCTCGGTAGGCTGGATGCGATTTTCCCCGGCACAGCTGCTGCACACAGCGGCCAAAGTTACGCAGCACTCTGGAGTAGCAATCCCCTTAGCCTAGGTAGCTATTCTTGCTACCTGCCCGGGCAGTGGACAAGCATCGCCGGCTATGAAAAAGAAGCCATTGGGAATGTCTTATTCGCTGGCGAACACAGCAGCGAAGAATTCATGGGGTATATGAACGGCGCCGCAGAAAGCGGTCGGGTAGCCGCTGAAGAAATTACAGCGATGCTAAGAGGCTAATGGCTCAAGCAGCCCTAAAACAAAGCACAAAAAGGCGATACTCGACTAAGTCGGGTATCGCCTTTTTGACGCAATAAGCACAAGAGCTTACTTTTTCTTCTCCTTACCAGCTGCTTTCGCTGCGGCAGTAGCCGCACTCCGAAGTGCCCGTGGAATAGTGATCGTGGCTACTGGCTGGCCAGCAGGATTGATAATCTCAACACCTTCCATTGGCTCGATATCACGGATAC
The DNA here is from genome assembly GCA_036735605.1 of Lewinella sp. GTDB lineage: Bacteria > Bacteroidota > Bacteroidia > Chitinophagales > Saprospiraceae > Neolewinella. Next base: position 13,224 of record DAINNZ010000018.1, read on the forward strand.
GGATCGACTGACCCAGCTCCATTTTACTGATGTCCATCGTGATGCGATCAACTAGCTTATCAGGCGTGGTTTTTAGCTTCACTTTGCGCACAGTCTGCTGCAACTTACCCCCTGCGCGAACGCCTGGGCTAGTGCCTTTGAAACCAACTGGCACTTCTACCTTGATAGGGTGACCTTCCTTAAGGGCTAGAAAGTCGATGTGTACCAAAGCGTCGGTTACTTTATGAAACTGAACGTCTTTGACAATCGCTTTATGTGTCTTGCCTTCAACGGTAAGTTCCGCTAAATTGAAATCAGGTGTATAAATCAGATCCCGCATAGCCAATGGCTCCACAGAGAAATGAACAGGATCACCCATTCCGTATAAAACAGCTGGCACCAAACCGTCATTGCGGTCTGTCTTACTGGCTACTTTTCCAAGGCTTTGGCGGGCCTGTCCGCTTACTGCTACAGTATTCATAGCTAAATTTGTTCTTTACAGCTTACAGCTTTTTTTCGGCCTGCAAAGATACTACTTTTTCTAAACACTGCAAGTTGTTGCGTAAAATATTTATTCTCAAGCGCAAATAAGCACCTTTTCTGCCGCAATATAGGAGAATAAGCTCTTTTTACGACTACCTTTGTGCTTGCTAGGGAGGATTTAGCTACTCCGTCTTGCGCTACATGGCTACCCTTGCCCCTGCACAGCGTGCCAACAAGTTTAGCTAGGTCTAAGATTTACCAAGCATACAACCTCCCCTAACCAAAGGTATATGGCACAACATATTATGGACGTTAACCTCATTTTTCACTATTTTCCACAACTGAGCGAGCAGCAGCGCGAGCAGTTTGCGGCTCTTGATGGTCTGTACCGTGAATGGAACGCTCAGATCAATGTGATTAGCCGTAAGGATATCGACAATCTCTACCCTAACCATGTCTTGCATAGTTTAGCCATCGCGAAATTGGTTCAATTCAAGCCCGAGGCGCGCATTCTTGATTTAGGTACCGGCGGCGGCTTCCCGGGTATTCCTTTGGCGATCCTTTTTCCGGAAACGCAATTCGACTTGGTGGATGGCCGTGGTAAGAAAATCGTGGTTTGCCAAGCGGTGATCGATGCCCTAGGTTTACAAAATTGCCTAGCGCATCACGGCAGAGCGGAAGAGATGAAAGGAGTCCGCTACGATTTTGTAGTCACTAGAGCCGTTGCCAAAATGGCACAACTCAGCCAGTGGAGTATGAAGCTAATTGCCAAGCAGCAAAGGCACATCCTACCCAATGGGATCATTGCTTTAAAAGGGAAAGACCTAAAGGCCGAACTCAAGGAGCTCAGCGGTGGCTACTACGAGGAATACCCTATTTACGATTGGTTTGCGCTCGATTTTTTTCGGGAGAAGGCTGTGGTCTATCTGCAATACTAAAAGGGCTAGGGGGTGGAGCTTCGGAGCTTTCGCTCGTCCAAACGGTGCGGCAAATACCGGTAGTGCATAGCATCACACGCGCCAATTCACCCTGCTCATCGTAGAGACGTAGTGGCCCTTCTTCTCGTCCGCCCGGTTTGTAATTGCCTTCTGCTTTTAGCTGTCCGTTTTCATGCCATTCCCAAAAGGGGCCTTCTTCTTCGTTCCCTGAAAAAGTAACGGCTTCCGCCGCTTGGCCATTTGGGTAATAACGATACCAGAGGCCAGCCATCATATTGTCCACATATTGCCCTTGGTTGCGCAGCTCGCCGCCTGGAGCGTGCCGTGCCCGCCGCATCCTTCACGATTTCGTGATGCTCGATCAAAATCGTATCCCCTGCCGCCGAGAATAAAACCCTAGTCCCTGCTAGCATATCTTCCCGATAATAGGCGCGTTCCACTAGGCTGCCAGCGAGGTCAAAGCGCTGCAGCAGCCCCTCTCGCTTCAAGGTGCGTGGGTCTATGTTCGCCACAGTTTTGTAGCCAAAGGAGTCGGTTTGCTCCACTTGTTCTAATTGGGGGCCGCAGGCCAGCAGCCCGCTCAATGCGGATAACAATAATAAGCGGTGTAACATGCAGGCACTATCTTTAATGCGATCCACTTTAAACGATCGGAAGCGGTAATTTCTTATCTTGACAGTCGCTTCGCTTGCAGGGGCAAAGGCTTTCTTTGTAGCGCAAGTGTGGAAAAGGCTTCCCATTTCCCAAGAAGGCATTTCCTATTTCCCAAGGCGGCTAGGCGCGAAGGATCATCGCTCAAATTCCCGATAAGCCGTATTAGATAACTTCCAATAGGGATTGTCGTTCACCTGCTCCAGCGGAAATGATCCCCAGGGCGTATGATACCAATCAGCGGCTTCTAAGGCGCTAGCTCGCTGTGTTGGGTTATCGAGGCGAACGAGGCTGAGGGGCCGCGGGCCTTCCACGCTACTTTGCAAAAGTGTTTCGTAAGGCAGGCCCCAGTCCATTTGGAGGGTAGCTTGATCGATTTGCTCTGGGCTAATCAAAAAGCGCTGGGTAGGTGTAGCAGACGCCTCCTTGGTGAGGCTCCGGATATAATCCACCCGAGCTGTATAGGTTTGGCTGTTCCAAATAATTAATAGTAGGCGGCTAGTTATTAGTAAAGCTAGGCCCCAAAAAGCAAAGCGGCTAAGGGTAGTCTTAGCAACAAAACCAGTAGCCAAGGAGCCCATCCTAGGCGGAGCCATCTGGCTAGGTAAAGTGCGCAATAAAGCGAGCAGTGGCACGAGCAAGAAAGCTAGAAGCGGGTAGTAATTTACCTCCGCATAGAAGCGGAAAGGCGTCTGCGGATCCCCTATGGCCGTGAGCACCAGAAAGCCGGCGGAGGCTAAGAGTAATAGAACGATGCCCCACCACCGCTTAGTTTGGGCAAGCCAAAAGAGCGTCAGCAAAAGTAATACACCATAGCCCCACCAGTACCAAAGCAAATTATGGAAGAACTCCCCATAAGCGGGAAAGCTAAAGTAGTTGGGGAAAAAATCGCGGATATTCGCGATCACTTGGTCGGTTTTACTACTATCGTACCAGTTCTTAAACCAGATTTGCTTCACCAGCATAACAGCGAACATCCCCCCCCCTAAGAGGGCTAGACTTCGCCTCGGAATGCCCGCTTGCGGCATCCACCAATGCCAAATCAGAAAGAAGTAAAAGGGCATAAATATGAGTGGGTGATAGAAAACCAAAGCAATTAGCGCAAGCCCCCACAAAGCATAGTGCCACCACTTTTGTAGCACAGGGAAGCGCAACAAAGCAGCAAAACAAAGCAGCAAAAAGCCTAAGCCTTGTTGTAGTTCGCTTGTTTGCCAGTAGAACCCATCATAGGTCATGGCCACGTAAAGCAGCGCAATAGCCACCCCCACCTCTTCCCGTTTAAAGCCAAGGGTAGCCCCTAGGAAAAAGCCCAAAAAGAGCAGATTAAAAGCAATAGAATACAGCCAAGATACCCAAGCTAGTGGAGCTTCCAGCAGGATACCAATTAGGGGTAAACTTTGCACCGTAGCGGCACCAAATCGATAGACTTGCACCTGAACGGTTTTATGTACCACCATGAGAAAAGTCTGATAGGATATATCTAGCATCCAAGCTCTTTCTCGCCAAAAGATCATTGCCAAGATGAGCAAGGCCACCATCGTTAGTAAGCCCAACCAAGGCAGGCGCCGATCTGTAAAGCGAAATTGAGTGGTGTGTGTATCTTTATTCATACTGTTGGTTGTCTATGAAACTGCTATCTATCGGTGGCCATCCGATTCCTAGGCTATCCGCTCGAAGACTATCGCGGTATAGGCTATCGCGAAGCAGGGTATCGAAGCGAATTTCGAAGGGAAAAAGTGGCCGGAGCGGTAAAGGGCTTTGTAGTATTTTAGGCGCTAACTCCCCCGGGCGCAGCGGTTTCGGGGGGCGATCGGCCAGCAAGCGCATCCGCCTTGCACGGTCAAGGATCAGCGAATCCGCTCTTTGCTTGGCGGCTTCCAGGACTTGGTCGGTACACTCCTGCGTGAAGTTAGATCGAAAGCTAGCGATGCGTTCGGCCACAATATCTGCGATCGCTTTCTCTGGGTCAATTTCCTGTGTGCCGCAGCTAGGCGAACCTAGCAAAAGGCAAAGCAGCAGGCTCAGGGCACCTAAGCTTTTTTGGTTCATTCTACTGCGTTTTTGCGGAGAGGAATACGACTACGGAGCCTCAGCTCATCTTCTAGGCGTCTTTGTACGATGCTGTCGGTAATGGTTGCCACAGCCTGCTCGAAATTTGCGTTACAAAGGCTATCATAATAAGGTCGTAGGATTTGTACTTCCTGGCTAACCAAGGTGTCGATTATCCGTCTTTCTTTCTGGGTGAGGCGCAGACTCACGTCATCCTCTAGTGGGCTGCCCGCACAACTAGGCAGCCCACTCAATAGCAGCAAAACAAAGAGGAGTTGCGGGAAGCTCCAGGGAGTTGTTGACGATCGTGACATAGCCGCAAAAATAGCGCAAATGTGTATCCTACAAGCCTTTTGACGGCCTCAAATGTTAAATCTAGTTGAAATTTTGCCTTTTTTGTCTTTTTTTATCGCTTTCGTTTGGTTATTTCCTAACAAACATTGATCTTAGCTCTTGATCCCAGAGCATATATAGATAGGGCCATATTTTTTAACCTGTTCAAACCTACATATTATGCTTATCCTCTGTATTATTTCGGCTGCTTTCCTGTTCGGTGGCAGCTTGGCAATGGCCTCGTCTTTCCTAGACGGCCGTAGCCACTTTTAAGAGGACTGTAAAGACAGCTTTGATGATCCGCACATACCAAAACACCTTCTGTCAATCACTATTAAAGGCATCCCTTTCCGAATTTTAAACTGACAACTATCGAAATGGATCGAACGAACCGGCTTTCTATACCTTCCGAGCCTAAACAGCCAACTACCCCTAGTTGGCTGTTTTCTTTATAGGTCGCTGTATAAAGTTGTGAGCTATTCGGTTGAAAATTGCTAACTTTGTATCCCACTTTGCTTACGACAAGCTCGCTTACCCACTTTCTAACGCAGGTATGAAGCAACTTATTCCCGCTTTTATCCAAGAACAATTGATCGCCGGCAAGCAGCAGGGTGCCCTTAAAGCTTTCGCCTTGAACGTTGATCTATCCGGCTTCACCCAGCTAACGGAGGGTCTTATGCGAATGGGGGCGCAGGGTGCCGAGACCCTATCGCAAGTGCTCAACGAAATCTTCGAGCCACTAGTCACCTTGATGTATGCCAGAGGGGGCTTTATTCCCTATTTTGCAGGGGATGCCTTCACGGCTATTTTCCCTTTCCCTCAAGATAGCCTACATGCCAAACACCTCATTAATACAGCTCAAGAAGCGCAAAGAATTTTCCAAGATCGGGGTTATCGTTTTGGCGGCAGCTACACTATTGGCATCAAAGCAGGTATTGGTAGCGGCATGGTAGAATACGGCATTGTTGGGCAGCAGAGCAAATCGTTTTATTTTCGCGGTAGTGCTATTGAACAGGCCGCCAACTGCCAATCACATGCCACCGAAGGCAGCATAGTAATTGACCAGTTCACTAAATCGCTTATTCAGAGTCCTTCGCTTCGCTGTGAGGAAATACACCCCCATTGCTACCGATTACGAGGGAATTGGCTAATGAACGAGCCATTAAGTGTTTCCACCGTTCACGCAGCTATAGACCCCGCCATCGCCATCCAGTTTTTGCCTGAAACATTAGTAAAAAATGAACCTCCTGGTGAATTCCGAACCGTCATTACGCTTTTCATTGCCTTTGATAATTTACACCGAGGGGAGCAGCTAGCCGATTTTGCACAATTGGTACTTTCGGAAGCTTCCGACTTTGGTGCCTACTTTAAGGAAATTGACTTTGGCGACAAAGGCGGCTTGATGGCCGTCTTCTTTGGGGCACCGGTGGGTTATGAAAATAGCATGACTCGAGCCCTTGAGTTTGCACTGAACTTGCAGGACAAGAGCGAGCAGCTCCGTCTTAAATATCCTGCTTTTTGTTTTCGGATCGGGATGAGTATGGGCACTGCCTTCACCGGCCTAGTGGGCGGGCTGGAGCGTTGCCAGTATGCCTGCGTTGGCAATCGGGTCAACTTAGCTGTGCGCATCATGTCTTCGGCTGCTTGGAATGAAATCCTGACCGATGATTCCTTGGCGAATGCCAACGCTGGTTTTCGCTTTGCGCCCAAGGGTGCCACCACCTATAAAGGCATTAGCGAGCCCGTGCTGGTTTACACTTTGATTGGTCGCCGACTACTAGAGGGAAAACCCAACTACGAGCGTCCTATGATTGCTCGAGAGAAGGAGCTGGAAATCGCAAAAAGCTGCCTTCAACAACCCAAAAGTATTTTATACGTTTACGGCGAGGCGGGTATTGGCAAAAGTCGCTTCACCTTCGAGCTGCAAAATCAACTAAAACAAGCCCAAGGTTCAAACTGGCTGATTTGCCCCTGCGACCAGATTCTTCGAAAACCTTTCAACCCCTTTTTATATTGTTTGCGCCGCTACTTTCAGCAAGCTAACGAACAAAGCCCGGCATATAACCAGCAATTATTCGAGCAGCACATCGCCCGATTAGCACAGCAACTACAACAGCTCAATAAGCCACAAGCCACCCATTATGCTAAAGAATTGGAAAGGACGCAGCCCATTCTCAGCCTATTGCTAGGCTTAGAAAACAGCAATTCGCTTTGGGAACAGCTAGATGCGCGTGGCCGCTATCAGAACACCTTAGCGGCTATCATTAATCTCTTCCAAGCAGAGAACGAATTACAGCCCTTGGTACTTGAGCTAGAGGATATTCACTGGATTGATGAAGACAGTAAAGTGTTATTACAATCCTTGCTGCGCCAAATAGAAGACGCCCCCATCCGAATTGTTTGTACGGCTCGACTCTTCGACAATGGCGAGAAACCCCTCATTGCCGAGCCGCCCCAACTACTAGAATTACAAATCACGGCTCAGTCTATCGATTTGGAAGCACTCGATACGAAGGCTGTTACGCATTTCGCCACCCAGCAACTAGGCGGAGCCATCCACCCTGAATTTTTAGAGGTACTACTCAAAGCCTCCAATAGCAACCCCTTTTATATTGAGCAGCTCCTTGCCTACTTCCAAGAAAATAGCCTCCTCATCCATGAGCACGGCGTTTGGAACCTCCACGATAAAAACATTAAGCTATCCAATAGTATTACCGCCATCCTAACTGCTCGGATCGATCGCCTTTCCGAGATGGTGAGAGAAACGGTGAAAGCAGCCGCCGTGATAGGTCGTGAATTTGATATTCCCGTTCTCACGGAAGTGCTTTGCCATGAATCGGTCTTTCGAAATGCGCAGGGCGATACGCAGCACTTGCTCAAAGAGCAAATAGCGCTAGCGGAACAAGGGCAAATTTGGAGTGCTATGAATGAATTGCGCTACATCTTTCGCCATAGTCTTATGCGCGAAGTGGCCTACAGTATGCAGCTTAATACACGCCTTCAACAATTACACGCGCAGATAGCGGAAGCGATAGAAAAAATCTATGCCCACAACCTAGGCGAGCATTTCATTGATTTAGTTTTCCACTTCGAGCAAGCTGGCAATACGGAAAAAACGATCCGCTACCTCTACAAAGCGGCCGATTATGCTCGTGCTAATTTCCAAAACCAGCAAGCACTCGATTTTTACGACCGCCTCATCGCCAAACTAGCCCCAGAAGAAAATCAGAGCGAAACGCTTAAAATCGTCCTTAAAAAAGGTAGTGTTTTGGAGCTGATTGGCCAATGGGAAGCCGCGCAGCTAGCCTACGAACACGGTCAGTTAATAGCTAAAAAAAATCGGGATATCATTCAGCTGGGGAGAGCGCATTGTCATTTAGGGCAGCTCCTAACCCTCCGTGGCCGCTACGACGAAGCTATGCAACACCTACAAATTGCTGCGAATTTATTCGACTCCATTGATGATATGCTAGGCATCGCAAAAGTAAACAGTTCGCTGGGAAATTTATTCTTCCGAAGAGCGCGTTATGATGAAGCCGAACAATACTACAAAAAGGCTTTAGAGACAGGCATCAGTGAATCGGGCACCACTAGTAGTGCCCAAACCGTTGGCTTCTTAGGGCTCACCTATATGAATCGAGGACAATATGAGGCAGCGATCCGGCTTATTCAGGAACAGATACCCCTGCACGCTGCCAACAACAACTACGCTGGCTTGGCCAGCCTACGAATTAACCTTGGCATCGTTTTTTTTGAAAGTGGTGCGTATAACGCCGCCAAAATTGAGTACGAGCAAGGATTGGAATTAGCCGACAGACTGGGCAACAAGCATCTCGCCGCCATTGGCATCGGTTGTTTAGGTACTGTGCTGGAAAAGCAAGGTCTGTATGAAGAGGCCATGCAGCTCTATGAGCAAGACTTAAAGGTTTGTAAAGAACTTGGCGATTGGCAAGGCATCGCCATCGCAGAAGGTTTGCTCGGGGAGTTGTTCAATCTCATGGGGCAATTCCAAGCAGCCCTACCTCATCTGCAACAGTCTCTGCGCATCAGTAAAGAACTTGGCTATCAAAAAGGCGTAGCTAAGGCGGTTAATGCGCTTGGCGATCTTCACTATTGGCAGGCCAACTACCCCCAAGCCCTTGCTTACTACGACGAAGCCATCCTAACTGCCCGTAAAACCAACAACCGCCTCGTACTCGCTAGTAGCCTTATGGAAAAAAGCATGGTACTGCTCGAAATGGACGAAGCGGCTCAACTAGAAACTACGGTTTTAGAGGCTACCTCTTTGGCCGAATCGCTCGGCAATCCAGAACTTTCAGTAGACACGCAACTGCTACAAGCCCGCATATTAGCTAGAAAGCAAGACTTCCATGCCGCCCTCACCATTCTACAAAATCTACTCCATCATACCGAGCTCCCCCCCGACCAAGAGGCAGCCATCTACTATGAGCGTTTTAGGATTAGCGAGAAAGATGTGGAGGCTCGCGATCTTGCTAGAGCACTCTACGAACAACTCTACGCCGAAAGCCCTAAATTCCTTTATCAGATTAGATGCCAAGAATTACGAGCTAAAACAGTGTAATTTATTACTTTTACCCAACTATACCTCAACAAAACTGGTTTTACCCTATATTTGTAGCCAATACCTAGGTCTGGCAACAATCGATGATTCCACCTTCGCCCGAGCCACTTAGTTTTTACGAACTCAGACACCATTCTGAGCAACTACCGTTTCTTCTATAGCGTGAAGCCGTTCCGCCCGCGCACCAAAATACTTTACTGTATGAAAAAATATGCTGTTTTACTTGTCTTAGCAATCATCACTTTAGCCTGCGGAAGCCCCGAGGAACCTAGTAAGGTAGCGGCTAATAGCGCTGCGCCTACCAAAACCGCTGCCCCTGCGTCAGCCGACATTGACGCTAAAAAGATTTGGAAAATTCGCTGCGTAGCTTGTCATGGTCTATATGGCAACCAAGGTCTCAACGGTGCTGCCAATCTTCAAGAAGTAACGATCTCCCTAGCAGAACGGATCGATATCGTGACCAACGGCCGCCAAGGCGAAAAAGGCGTAATGACAGCCTTTGGGGACATCCTCACGGAGGCCGAAATCAAAGCCGTGGCCGAATATACCATGACGTTTAACAAAGACTTGTAGCCTAGGCTGCCCCTTTTTCTAATTCTGCTTACCAAGCAAGATTAAGGAGCTAAAGTTTTAAAAGCCAATAGGCCATGGAAAGTAAGCCGTTAAGCAAGCTGGTGCTAGGCATGATGTCGGGCAGTTCATTAGATGGGCTGGATATGGCAATTTGCCGTTTTAATTATCAAGAAGTGCCCCAATACGATTTGCTCTCTTGGGAAATACTCGCCGCAACTACTCACCCCTTCCCGAAGCCTTGGCAAGCCCGACTTCGTATAGCACCGCAATTGCCAGGTGTTGAGCTTTGGCGTTTACACAGTGACTTGGGCCACTGGATCGGCAAGGAGGCAGCTACTTTCTTACGGCGCAGTGGCCTTGCTGTGGAGCTAGTCGGAAGCCATGGCCATACGATCTTTCACGATCCTGCCCAAGGCTTTACTACGCAAATTGGCGACGGCATCAACATCGCCTTCCACACTGGTTTGCCCGTAGTCGATCAACTTCGCAATGCCGATATTGCCGCTGGTGGGCAGGGGGCGCCTATTGCTCCTATTGCCGATAAATGGATGCTAAAGGATTTTTGTGCCTTCCTGAATCTAGGTGGCATTGCCAATGTAAGCCTCAAGAACGAAGCGGGGCAGCCACTAGCGGGTGATGTAAGCGGAGCTAATCAAATACTCGACCTCCTAGCCAATAGCCTCGGCAAAGCATACGACGCAGGGGGTGCCCTCGCGCAGACGGGTAGCTACCTACCTGAATTAGCAGCTCGGCTCAAGGCGCTGCCTTTTCATCAGCTACCTTGCCCAAAATCCTTAGATAACGGCTGGGTTCGGGATGAACTTTGGCCTATTGTAAGAGATTTTGAGGGGACAGTAGTCGATAAACTCCACACTTTTTGCCGTTTTTTAGCGGAGGAAATCCACGAGGTACTCCTCCAAATGGCGCAGGCGCAAAGGCTGGCCGCTCAACCCATTAAAGTGTTGGTGAGTGGCGGTGGTACCCACAACCACTTTATGATGCAATGCTTACGGGAGTATTCGCAATCGGCTATTTACCCCTTGGGGTTTGAAGCCGCTGCCCCCCAATTAGCCGACTTCAAAGAAGCGGCTATGGTAGCACTAGCAGCATTACATCGGCTGCTAGGCCAACCCAACGCGCTAGCAGCAGCCACAGGCGCTAGCCACAACACTATCAACGGTGCACTATACTTACCCACTTAATGAAGCCTACTACCGTTTTACTCACCGGAGTCACGGGCTTTGTAGGTTACTACCTTGCAAAGGCACTCCTAGCAAAAGGTTATACCGTTAAAGCACTAGTGCGTTCTGGTAGCAACTTAGCGCATTTGGAAGGCTTAAGTCCTAGCTTGCACTTCCAAACAGGTGATCTGCTAGATACCGATAGCCTACTGGAAGCGCTGCTAGATTGCAGCACCGTGGTACATGCAGCGGCTAAAGTCTCCTTCACTACCCACGATGTAGGAGGGCTATATGCTGTGAACGTAGCAGGCACTGAAAATTTAGTCAACTGCTGCCTAGAAATGGGTACCCGACGGTTCATTCACCTCAGCTCCGTGGCAGCTCTAGATCGGGCTAAAGAAAATACTGTTATAAGTGAACGCAATCGGTGGCAGGAAAAGCTAGCAGACACGCATTATGCCCGCAGCAAATTTGGTGCCGAACGAGCTATCTGGCGTGGTCAAGCAGAAGGACTTTCCGTAGCAGCCCTCTATCCAGCTATTGTGCTAGGCCCTGGGAACTGGTTGGGCGACTCTACCCCTCATCTATTTCGTACTGCTGCGAATAGGCGATTCTATAGCCAAGGTAGCAATGGTTTTGTGGACGTAAGAGACGTAGCCGATGCGCTTTGTTTAGTGTTGGCAAGAGACCTAGACGGGGATCGTTTTTTGCTGAGTGCTGAAAATTTAAGTTGGCACGATGTGCTTTGTAAAATGGCCGATGCGCTAGACGTTGCAAGACCCACGATAGGCCTTGCCGCTTGGCAAACCGCTTTATTATGGCCACTGGCTAGCTTGTGGGCACGCATCCGCAGCGAAGACCCTGTCTTAACGCGCGATTTCCACCGCAGTGCTCAAGCCAACTACCGCTACGATGGCAGTCTCATCTGCCGTCTTACAGGCTTCCAATACCGCGCTATTGCTAGCACAATCGAAGAAACCGCTCAGCTCTATCGGGCTGAAGCACCCAAGGCCGCTTGGTGGCTTACTTGAACAAGTAGATATACTTTACGGGAATCAGCCACCAAGGAAGTCAGCTAATCTGCTTATACGTACTCGACTAATAACAGCATTCCAATTGCTTATTGTAGAGGTGGAACGGCTTCCAACAAACGCGCAATCAAGGTATCAAAATCGCTCACCTTATCCTTATTATGCCCTAAGCGAACAATCACTAACTGATGAGAAGGGACAATAATGACCCGCTGATCTTGAAAGCCACGTAGCATAAAAGCATCTTCGGGTAGTGAAGGCGTATCGGGGCCTTTCAACCAGATTTGTCCACCATAAACACCCTCACTCCCCTTGGCAGGGCGAAGCATTTCCGCCACCCAATCAGCAGTAATAACGGCCTGGCCATTCCACTGCCCTTGCTGCAAGAACAATTGCCCTACTTTGGCCCAATCCCGAGCCGTAGCCCAGCCATAGCTAGAACCTACGGGTAAGCCGCTTTGGTCTGGCTCTATCAGGAAGCTATTGGCACCGATGGGGTAGAATAAACGTTCATACATCCAAGCCGTGAGTGCTTCATTAGAGGGGAAAGTCTCGGCTAAAATGTGCATCAATAAATTGGTGGTGCCACTGGAATAAACCCAATGTTCTCCGATAGGATGCGCTAGTGGTTTTCGGGCTACATAGGCTGCCATATCCGGCTGGTGGTAAAGCATTACGGTAGCGTCTGTTACGCTGCCGTAGGCTTCTTCCCAGGCTAGGCCACTATTCATCCGGAGCAAATCCCATAGACCAATCGCAGCTCTTGGGTCTGTAGCCCCCTCGCTAGCCCAAGCGGCTAGCAGCGGCTTTTTATCGGGATCAAGTTTGCCTTCCGCTACCCGAATACCTAGCAAGGCTGCCGTTAAAGTTTTGGTCATTGACCAGCCTAACAGTCGAGTATCCGGATGGATGCCCTCGGCGTAGCGCTCGGCCAATAATTTACCAGCACGTAACACCACCATAGCATGAGCACCACCACCTTCCACCGCTTGCATACCGTAGTCTAGTGCCGCAACTAAGGCAGTCAAATCTACGCCCTGCCGCGTGGTACTATCGGGTTTAAGCGGCCAGTCGCTAGCCGTTTCACTGCGGGGAGGCGTAGGCAGTGTGATAGGGGCAGGTAAGGCTTGCGCCTGATCGGCTAATACAACACATCCTCTACCAGCTATAAAGGTGGCTCGCGCAGGGGCAAGGCCGTATAGGGAAGCAAGCGTGGTTTGTGTAGCAGCTTCCGGGTGGATACTCAAGTGACCTAGCACGCTAAAATTGAGCCTTTCCTTTTGTAAGTTTTCTACACTTTTCTCGCTTTGTTCCACATAAGAGCAACTGCACATCATCTTAGCGGCGTAGCCCGTGCCCGTTTGAAGCAAGGGTAAGGTATATAGCAAAGCGGCTATAAGCAGCAAGAGAAACAAAAAGCCCCCAAGAAGTTTACGTTTCATTTGGTTGTATGGTTGTCCGTTTTATGTCCAGTATAAGATGCTAATGTGGAGACAACTTTCAGGGCCCTGTGGTGAGTAGGCGGTTCATAGCCGTATCGGTAGCCGCTTCTTCGATAGCAGCATAAGCTGCTGTTTGCACTTTAGGCCGGATCTCTAAGCGATTGAGCAGCGTATTGTTCATATCAGGAAAGGTACGGTTCGAGAGGAATACTACGATCAATTCTGCTGCGGGGTCAGCCCAAACCGAGGTGCCCGTGAAACCTGTGTGGCCAAAGGTGGCAGCGGAGGCCAAGTGGGAGATATTGGCGGCTCTGCTTTCATTCAATTCTTTCATATCAAAGCCTAGTCCTCTGCGGGTGTCGCCTGGGTAACGTTGGGTAAATTCTTTGACCGTAGCTGCCTGGAGATAGTTTTGGCCACCATAGCTTCCATTTTGTAGCAGCATCTGAAACAATACCGCTAGGTCTTTTGCCGTGCCAAATAAACCTGCATGGCCACTTACCCCACCTAGCATAGCTGCTCCCATATCATGTACATGGCCTTGGACGATGCCGAGACGAAAGTAGGCATCCTTTTCCGTGGGCGGTATTCGATTTTTCGGGAAGTGCTGTAGGGGCAAGTAGCCTAAAGTGGTAAGCCCCATCGGGCGGTAAAAATGCTGCGCTACGTACTCATCTAATTGCTGTGCCGTGATCCGCTTCACCAAGCGCGCCATCAAATAAAAACCCAGATCACTATAGCGGTAGCGCCCTAGATTCGGCAATTCCGATTCCCTGATCTGATACCAAATAGAGTCGATATATTCCCTGTGCATAAACAGCTCATCGGTTACTGGCACTTGGAAATCGCCACCAGCTGTTTTACGATAGTACTGGGAGCTAGGCCGTGGCACTTTACTAGTAGGTGTAAGCGTATTAACGTAAAAAGGTATCCAAGAGCGCAAGCCTGCACGGTGGGCGAGTATGTCGCGCAGTGTCAAATTTTCTTTATTCGATCCTTTCAGCTCCACGAGATACGTACCGATCGGGCGATCGAGTGAAAGTTTCCCCTCCTCCGTCAATTTCATAATAGCTAAAGTCGTAGCCGCCACTTTCGTAACGGAAGCTAGATCGTAGATGTCATCCGTCTGTACCGCCCTTTTCCGTTCGTAGGTGTGATGCCCAAAAGCCTGCTCGAAGATAATTTCTCCTTTTCTAGCTACTAGTGCAACTAGGCCAGGAGCTGCTTTACTTTTGATACATTCCTCCGCTACAGCGGCTATCTCGCGCTTAAGCTGCTCTTCTTGCATCCCCACTCTAGCCGGCCGGCTATAACCAAGGCGGAACGTTCTTGCCGTGCGCAACCCACTATGAATACTAGCTTTTGGCGATGCTGTTACCGGCAAGCGGCCACTGATGGGCTGCACACCAAAGAGTGCTTGCGCGGTTACATCCTGCGCCACCTCATCTCGGGAGTAATTAAGCACTAGAGTCTCAAACTCATCTAAAGCCCCCAGACTGTAAGGGTTGCCAAATACGACCACAATCAGTTTAGCTTTTGCTTTCACTTGCCGCAGCAACCGCAGGGTTTCCGAGGAAATATTTACCTTCTCCACAAAGCGGCTACCATCGCTGTATAAAGAGGCAATAACTAGATTGCTGTTCCCCAATTGACTCAACAGGCTGTTAGCCTCTGCCGATGTGGGTGCAGCAGGCGATTGAAGCTGCTTCACCTCCGCGAAACTAGCTAAACGGCTCACGAAAGGGCTGCGCTGTGCCAACCCAATTTGTAAGCTAGCTAAGCGCTTTTCGGTCAGTTCTTGTATAGGCAATAAGCTAGTCGCATCCCGCACTAAAGTCACGCTGGCTTCAAACAAACGTTGCTTTAAGTCGTAGGCCTGTGGCGTATTAAGCTCCGCCCGTAGGTTTTCGGCCAGCAGTTGCTGTGGCCGAGTAAGCCCTAGCCGGTGCTTAGCTAGCAAAACCCGCCTTACTTTCTCTTCTATTTCGGCCGCCTGTAGTTTTCCTTCTTGCAAGTAACGCTTAATGGCCGCGAAGGCCGCTGGTGTGCTCTCTGGTAGGAGTAGAATATCATTGCCTGCTAAAATGGATTCAGCTTCCACTTCCCCGTCTGTAAAATATTTCGTGACGCCTTTCATTTCTAGGCCATCGGTAAAAACCAAGCCGGAGAAGTGCAGTTCCCCCCGAAGCAAGTCTGTTATTGTGTATTTACTCAGGGACGTGGGTCTGTTATCTCGGGCATCTAAGGCTGGAACCGCTAAATGCGCCGCCATGAAACTACCAATACCGTAGGCGGCTAATGCTTTGAAAGGGTAGATTTCAATACTATCCAATCGCGCTCGGTTGTGGCGAATAATTGGTAAATCGTGGTGTGAATCCACATCTGTGTCGCCATGGCCGGGGAAGTGTTTAGCGCAGGCCATCACACCGTGGTCTTGCAAGCCCTTCATGTAATTGTAGCTTTTAACGGTCACATTATAGCGATCTTCCCCGAAGGAGCGGGTAGCGATTACGGGATTGTTGGGATTATTGTTAATGTCCAAAACCGGAGAAAAGCTGATGTGTACGCCCAAACGCCGCATTTGCCTAGCAATTTCTGCACCCATTTCGTAAATCAGGCGATTATCTTGAATAGCACCCAGTGCTAGCTGCTTTGGGAAGCTGATGGTTTGATCCGGCAAACGCATACCCAAGCCCCATTCCGCATCCATAGACACCATCAAGGGTAGCTGCACTGAGCCTTGGTAGCGATTGGTAAGCTCCAGCTGTTTTTCAGGGCTGCCTTGAAAAAAACAGAGCCCCCCTACGTGGTATTGGCGTATTAATTTTTCCACCTCCGCGATATGGTCAGCCCCTCGATCGCTATGCGCTCGGATCATGAAAAGCTGTCCGAGTTGCTGCTCAAAACTCATCGACTGATAGACCGAATCAACCCAGCGCGCTTCCACGGGCGAAAGGCTAGCCAAATTACCATCGTAGGGCAACTGTGCTACTATACTGCTGCTAAAGGAGAGCAACAGCAAGAAAGTGCCCCGCTGCTGTAACAAGCGTAGATGACTAAGAAGAAGAGTGGATAGGTTCATAAGATTGCTATTTTACATCAGCACCCCACCCAAGCGGCGGCGGTGTTCTTATACAAAGGGCCTTTGCAGGCAAGCCCGGACGCCGACAAACTTACACTTTTAACGCAAAAAATAGTCAGCTAGCTGTCAATTTTTTACTAAAATTCTATCAATGTCTCATTTTAACGAAAAAATGCCCTACTTTAGTGACATGAAACAAATTAAACTTTCACATTCAGCAAAAATGAAACAACCGAAGCACTGCGCTTGTGTTTTTCAGGGATGCTAAAAACCAGTAACAATGAAAAAAATCTCCTCTTTCCTTTCCGTCTTAGTTTTATTGCTTCTTTTCACCGCTTGTTTGGTCGAAGATAGTAGTTTGAGCGCACCAGCCGTTGGCAGCAGTCCCCTCATCCGCACCCTTGTGTCGCCTGATGCCATGGTAGGCTTACAGTTCAGCATGGCCGAGATTCAGCTCCGAGACCAAAACAATCGTAGCTACGGCACCCAAATGCCTAGCTGCTACCTCTCCGTAGAAGAAAGAAACTGCAGTGCTGATTGCGCCGCTCGCCTAGACGAAGGCGGCTCTACACTCTTCCTCCGAAACCAAGTCAATGTAATCGATAATACGGAGCGCATTCGCTTTTCCCGAGCCGCTACACCTAGTCGTGGCACCCTATCCTTTTTCTTGGAAGATCAAGTATTCGTCTTTTTACAGGATGCTGACTGGACAATTACCCAAACGGGGCGGGATTTTCACCTCAATTGCGATAATTGCCCCGTTGAATACCTTGGCACGACTTATGTGACCCGCGAAATTCGGCTACGCCCCTAGTCAGTATCCGCTCTTTAGGGTCTTTTAGCGACCGTTGCGCTACAAGACAAGCCTTGCCCCAGCACTTTGTGCCAGACAATTCTGTCACATAAACAAGCCCACCACCAGCAGTGTGGTGAATAGCCAACAGATTAAACTGAGCCAAATACCAATGCGGAAGAAATCGGCAAATTGGTATTGGCCAGCACTGTACACCATGGTATTGGTTTGATAGCCAACTGGCGTGAGGAAGCTAGCAGAGGCTGCCAAAGTGATGGTAACCAAGAGCGGTAAAGGATCTATATTAAGTTGCTGGGCCGTGGCGATAGCGATAGGGGCAATTAGTGCAGCCGTTGCGTTGTTGCTCATAATTTCGGTTAATAGCCCTGTGATGAGGTAAAGACCTGCCACTAGTACGAAAGGGCCTAAGCTGCCCAAGGGGCCGCTAATGAGCGCGGCTAGCTGAAAATCGAGTCCAGAATTGCTCATAGCCTTACCTAGGCTAAGTGCGCCGGCTAATAGGAAAACGATTTTCCAGTCGATGGCTTCATAGGCTTCTTTCATACTAACGGCCTTACCGGCTACCAAAACACAGACGCCTGAGAGGGCTGCGATAGAAATCGGTAGCCAGCCTAGGGTAGCTAAGGCGATGACCCCCAGTACAACGCTTAGTACAAAATAAAACTGGCTGCGCTGAAAATCTTGGGGCTCATCGGCCGAAAGAAGGATAAAAGGGCTGTCTTGCATACGCTCCAGTAGTTTTAGCTCGGCTAAATAGTGCGTTTTCACTTCTGCTAAGATGACATCTCCGGCTAGGAGAGGCAATTGATAAAGCTGCTCGTGCATAATAGCTTCTCGGTGACGAATAGCCAACGGCACCGCCCGATAGCTGCGCCTAAAGTCAACTGCTCGGAGGGTTTTACCCACGAAGGGGCTGCTAGGCGTAACCACCATTTCCACTAGGCTGCTGCTCTCCCGCTGTAAACCAGTGCCCATCACTTGCATCTGGTTATCATTGTCTAAGAGCCGCACCCAATCTTTGAGGGCGCGAATCTTTTTTCGATCACAGCGCACCTTGAGGGTATCCCCAGCCGCCAAGAGAAAATCGCCTGGTGGTAGCGTAAAAACCTGATCGGCTCGGCGGATTTCGATGATGTCCATATCTAACTCCCGCACCAGCGGCGAATCCATAATTCTATTACCGACAATACTGGCTCCTTCTAACAAGACAAACTCGGCCATATACTCATGTAGGCCAAATTTTTCCGACAAGCCTATTGGTTCCTCCCGATCGGGTAGCAAATACTGCCCTGCATATACAATATAACCTAAACCAAGCAATAGAATAGGCAAGCCAATAGGCGCTAAAGTGAACATACTAAAGCCCGCTAAACCCGCGTCTTTTGCAATGCCGCTCACTAAAATATTGGTGGAAGTACCGATGAGCGTACACATGCCCCCTAAAATACTAGCAAACGACAGTGGAATGAGCAAGCGCGATGCCTTAATCTTAGCCGTAGCAGCTAGCTGTATCACCACCGGAATAAAAACGGCTACTACGGGCGTATTATTCACAAAAGCTGATACCAATGCGACTAAAGCGAGCATAAAAAAAGTAGCGCGTAGCGGCCTAGTTCTAAAATTGCCCGCCATACGCTGGGCTAGTAGTTGCAAAGCACCCGTTTTGAGCAAGGCAGCAGATAATACGAACATAAAAGCCACTGTCAGGGTTGCTTCGTTGCTGAAGCCGGCTAAGCCCTCCGTAGGGCTAATCACTCCCGTAATCACGAGGCAGAGGAGTATCAGCATAGCTACTAAGTCGATTGTTAACCACTCTGTTACAAAGAGCAGCACCGCTAGTAAGGTCACCAACAAAGTAATCCATGCAGAAGTCATCATGGTGTAAAGTAGATTTATTAGTGTAAAAAATCAGGTCATTTGCATTCCAGACGCTACCTTTGCTGGCTAAATGGGTCGAATTGGGTGCTTTTACAATAGCTACCGGCCAGCAGGAGCACTTTTCTTTGAGCTAAAGTGCAATCGAAGCCTTTAAGCGTAAAGGCTCATACGGCTGCTTTGCGTACTATGCTCCTGCTGGCCGTGAGCCTGAGCGGGTGTTGTATGCGGGAGCAAAGGTAAGCCGCTTTATTCAACCTTTCATTCATTAGGCCATCCTTAGGCCGCTTACAAATACTACGATCGCCATGATAGAACTTAGCGAACAGGAAATCATAAGAAGAGAAAGTTTGGCCAAAATAGAGGCGATGGGCATTGATCCCTACCCCGCAGCGCTCTACCCTGTAAGTGTGTTAGCTGCCACGATCAAGGCAGAAGTAGCTTTCGACGAAGCAGGCCAAGTAAGTAATTTCCAAGAGGTTTGTCTAGCGGGTCGCCTAATGAGCCGTCGTGTAATGGGGAAAGCCTCTTTTGCTGAATTACAAGACAGCAGCGGCCGCATCCAAATCTATGTAAGCCGAGATGATATTGCCCCTAGCGAGGACAAATCGCTTTACAATGAGCTCTTTAAAAAGCACTTAGACCTTGGCGACTTCATCGGCGTGAAGGGTTTCGTCTTCAAAACGCAGGTAGGCGAAATTTCGGTACACGTTAAAGAGTTTACCTTCTTGGGTAAATCGCTCCGTCCGTTACCAGTAGTAAAAAAAGATGAGGAAGGCAAGGTGTATGACGCCTTCACCGATCCGGAACTACGCTACCGGCAGCGCTATGTGGACTTGGTAGTCAATCCATCGGTAAAAGATATTTTCAGGAAGCGAAGCCGGCTCATTACGGCTATGCGAAGCTACCTGGACGAGCTAGGATTAATGGAGGTGGAAACGCCGATACTGCAAAATATACACGGAGGCGCGAGTGCTCGCCCTTTTGCTACGCACCACCATGCGCTCGATACGCCCATGTTCCTGCGTATTGCCAATGAATTATACCTCAAAAGGCTCCTTGTAGGAGGTTTTGATGGGGTGTATGAATTTGGCAAAATGTTCCGCAACGAAGGGATGGATCGCACCCACAACCCTGAATTCACCATGGTGGAATTCTATGTAGCCTATAAAGACTATCACTGGATGATGGATACGGCTGAAAGTTTACTAGCTTATGCGGTAAAGGCGGTTACAGGCGGAGATGGAAAAGTAAGCATTGGTGAAAACACCATCGATTTTAGCGGCCCCTACCGCCGGCTCACGATGTATGACGCCATTTTAGAATATACTGGCCACGACATCAGCGAGATGACCGAGGCGGAGCTCTTTGGATTATGCAAGCAATTGCATATTGAGGTGGATGCTTCTATGGGCCGAGGGAAGCTAATAGACGAAATTTTTGGTGAAAAAGTGGAAGCCCTACTTATTCAGCCTACCTTTATTACCGACTATCCCGTGGAGATGAGCCCGCTCACAAAAAAGCACCGTAGTAAGCCGGGTTTGGTAGAACGCTTTGAGCTAATTGTAAATGGCAAGGAGCTGGCCAATGCCTATACCGAGCTAAACGACCCCATTGATCAAAGAGCCCGGTTTATGGAACAGTTGGAACTAGCCAAACGAGGCGACGAGGAAGCCATGGCACTAGATGAGGATTTCTTACGGGCGCTAGAATATGGCATGCCCCCTACTTCGGGTATTGGTATTGGCATCGACCGCTTGGTGATGCTTGTAACGGGCAACCCTAGCATTCAAGAAGTGCTGTTCTTTCCGCAAATGCGGCCCGAGAAATAAGCCGAGTGCCGAGGCCTCTTTACCTTAGTTCAAACGCCAAAAGTAGGGTGAAAATAAAATAAGGATTGTAAAAAGCTCCAAACGCCCCAGCAACATTACGAAGCTGAGGAAAAGTTTGATAGGCATAGACAGCCAGGCAAAATTGTCAGTGGGCCCCACTTTCCCGATGGCAGGCCCTACATTACCAAGGGAAGTAGCCATGGCGCCTAGCGCAGTGGTGAAATCGAGCCCCATGATACTGAGCACCACGGTGCCCGTTACATAAATAGCTAAATACAACAGCAGAAAAGTATAAACGTGGGTGATCACCTTCCCCTTCACGATCTGCCCATTGAGGCGCATCGGCACGATAGCTTGCGGGTGGAGGAGCCTTTTAAATTCTAAGCGGCTATTTCTGAAGAAAACTAGATGCCGTATGACTTTGATGCCACCAGAAGTAGAGCCGGCACAAGCCCCCGTGAAGAGTAGCATGAAAAAGATAAAGGTTATTGCGGGCGTATAGGCAGTGTAGTCATCTGTTACGTAGCCCGTAGTAGTAATTAGCGTAGCGACACTAAAAAGGCTATTCCGAAAAGAAGCTTCCCAACTACTACCGCTAGCAGCGTGCATCGCGATACCTAGCAGAGCACTCAACACGACTATGCCCAAGAGGTAAGTTGTGAACTCATCGTTCTCTCGCATTTCTCTAAACCGCCGTTTGTAAAAGAGATATAAAACAGCAAAGTTGCTTCCGGCCATTAACATGAACAGAATAGCCGTGTACTGCACAACAGGGCCAAAAGCCGCCATACTAGCATTGTAGGTGCTAAAGCCCCCTGTTGACATGGTGGTAAACGCATGATTGATTGCATCATAGCCACTCATGCCTTCTAACCAATAAAGGCTTCCCAATACTAGTGTGAGGCCTACATATAGCAGCCACAGCCGCTTAGCGGTTTCGCTAATACGCGGGTGCAATTTATCAGAAGTAGGCCCAGGGGCTTCGGCGGCGAAAAGCTCTACCCCCCCGATACCTAAAAGCGGTAGGATAGCTACCGTGAGCACTACAATGCCCATACCGCCTAGCCATTGGGTAAGGCTGCGCCAATAGAGGATGCCTTTGGGTTGTATCTCAATATCCGTTAGTACCGTAGCA
Organism: Lewinella sp.; assembly: GCA_036735605.1. Taxonomy (GTDB): domain Bacteria; phylum Bacteroidota; class Bacteroidia; order Chitinophagales; family Saprospiraceae; genus Neolewinella. The sequence goes on from DAINNZ010000018.1 coordinate 35,204, forward strand.
CCCGTGGTTGTGAGCCCCGATACCGACTCAAATAAGGCATCGACAAAGTTGGGGATCACACCACTGAACAAATAGGGCAGCGTGGAAAGTAAAGCGACAGAAGTCCAGCCTAAAGCAACAATGAGGTAACCTTCCCGCTTGTGGATATTCGTCCGCTTTTTAGCTCTAAACAGGTAGAGTAGTGCCCCAACCACCACGCCTACTAGGCCCGACAGGCCAAGTGCCATAGCATCCCCACTTTGGAAAAGCCAACTGATTGGCAGAGCCGTCCACATCATCAAGCCTGTGATAAAAATCAGTACACTGATAACGGCGACGACTTCACGAAAATTAATCATAGCTAACGAAAAAGTTCTTCCAACCGACTAATGGCCTCTGGCAGCGCGAAGATGATGACGCGATCTTCGATTTGGAGCTGAAAATTCCCATCCGGTATCATGCTCTCATCGCCTCTGATCACGCCGCCGATAAGTGCCGTTTTAGGGAAATGCAGGTCTTTAATAGGTTTACGGGTTAGTTTATTATTCTTGGTAATGGCGTATTCAATGATTTCGGCATTCACGCCTTGCAGGCTCGTAATAGCTTCTACTTGGCCTTTACGGACAAATCGGAAAATATTATTGGCGGCGATCAGTTTTTTGTTAATCAAGGTATCCACCCCGATGTTTTGGCTGATGTGTACATATTCTTTGTTCTCCACTTGAGCGATCGTCTTATATACACCGTGGTTTTTAGCTGTCAGGCAAGCGATGATATTGGTTTCGCTATTCTTCGTGAGGGCAATAAAAGCATCCATTTGGGAGAGCCCTTCTTCTTCTAACAAATCGAAATTGGTATAATCGCCATTGACCACAAGCACTTTATGGAGTTTTTCATTGAGTTCTTTACAGCGAAGCGTACTTTTTTCAATGATGGTGATTTTGTAGCTATCTTGTAGTAAGTAAGCAGTGGTGATGGCTAGATCATCGCCGCCTAGAATCATGATCCGCTTAATTTCCACATTTTTCTTCCCTACAATTTGCTCTAATTGCTTAGATCGGTGGGGTTGGGTGATGAAGTAGATATGATCGTTGCTTCTTAAAACCGTATCGCCTCTAGGTATAATGGTTTCATGCCCTCTTAGTATGGCAATGGGGCGTAGATCTACCTCCGACTTGAAAGTGCTAATGTCGGCTAAGCGCTGATTGACTAGGCCGGAGGTGCTATCTAACGTGACGCCTACTAGCGAAAGCTTTCCATCCTCGAACTCAAAAACATCGGTGAAAGAGCATTGGCAGATGAGTCGTTTGATCTCCTTGGCGGCCAAAATACGTGGACTGATAAGATGATCTACTCCGAGGGAAAGAATGGTAGCCAGATTACCCTCCTCCATATACTCCTCGTTGGATATGCGGGCAATCACTTTTTTGGCGCCCATTTTTTTAGCGAGTATGGCCGTGACGAGGTTCGTTTTTTCGGAGGTAGTAACCGCTAGCACCAAATTCGCTTGCTCCACCCTTGCTTTTTGTAGCACTTCAATACTAGTTGCGTCTCCTTTGAGGGCGAGCACATCGAGATGGGTATTGGCATAGTCTAGCACCTGCTGATCCATATCGATCAAGACGATGTCTTGGTTTTCAAAAGCTAGTAGCTGCGCCAAGTGGAAGCCGACATCTCCGGCTCCGGCGATTATAATTCTCATGCATTTTGCATTTGGTGGGGCAAAGGTAGTACAAAGTTTATACTTAGCCGCCGCTTGCTTTACGTGCCTCAATACCGGGTTCCAATTGCCTAGCTCTTTGGAAGCTCTGCTCGGCAGCAGCTAGGTCGCCTGCTTGAGCTTGGGCAAGGCCTACGAACCACCAAAGATCGGCATTAGTAGGCTCTAGCTGAGCGGCTTGGGTAAAGTAATTGATAGCAGCTGTGATTTGCCCTAGATTACCATTTAATACGCCTAGCAGCCGAAGTGTTTCCGGATCGTCGGTTCGCAGCGAATAGGATCGTTCTAAATACTGTTTAGCTTTCGCTAGGTCGCCTTGTTTTTCACCATAGAAACGCCCTAACTGCCGCAGCGCAATGGCTTGGTTCAGCTGGGCATCTCGGTAGCCGGGGTCTAAAGTTAGGGCTGCATCATAATCAGCAACGGCAGCCTCGTATTGTTCTAATAAAACTTTAGCATTGCCCCTTAGCAAGAAGGCATTTTTATAGGTTGGGTGTATTTGTAATGCCTTATTGAGGTGCTGTACGGCTTCTTCCAAGAGCTGTCGTTGCTTGCTTTGAGCCGCTACACTGAGGCTTTGATAGCGATCCACCTTGGCACCTGCGGCGGCATTTTGCAATTTAGCACTATTGGGCTGCCTAGTTGCATCCGTGGTGAATAGGGTGTAATTATCTTGCCAAACCGGATTCCGGCTGATGGTGCGAAGGCTATACAACAAAAGGATGCCCCCTACCACTGCCCATAGTCCAAGGGGGAGCTGCCTGCTAGCGATTGCCTTCGATGGAAGGGCTAGGTTGGTCTTGCGCTCCACCACGCCCGTGCCCCTGCGCGAGCCATTATCTTGCTGCTGATCGGTATTACCGCTGTTTCTATTCGCTGGCTGCTTCCCAAAACGGCTACCCAACTGGAGTAAGCCCCAAGCTAATAAGATTGCCCAAGCGAAGGAGGGCATAAACAAAAAGCGCTCGGAAAGCAGGGTGCCTACTGGGAAAAAAACGTTGCTCACAATACTCAGGGTAGCAAAATAAACCAAAATCGAAAAACTCAACCAAGGTTGTTTTTTGAACTGCCAAAAAGCAAGTAACAACAGCCCCAATTGTGCCGCCGCAGCGAATAGCACTAGTGCATTGCTCCACTGCATAATATCGAAAGCACGCGGATAATAGTCGTGGTTCAAGCGAAGTGGAAAGAGGAGCAAACGCAGGTACTCCCCTAGGCCATAGACCACGGTGGCAGACCACTCCGCAAAGGAAAAATCGACCCAGCGGCCATTCTCCAGTTTCAAGAAGGGGTTGTTCATCAGTTCCGGCAAGCCCGAGCTACTAGTGCCCCCTAGGATGCGCTGGCGAATGACCAAAAAGAGTAAAGCACTACCTAAAAGCGGAGCCGCAAAGCGCAGTTGTACCCACTGGAAATCTTGCCGAAAAAATAGCAATACCAAACAAAAGACCGCTAGAAAAGTGATGGCATTTTCTTTAGCTAGCAAAGCCAAAAAGAAGACTGCTGCGGCTAGGAAAGCTGCGGCCCATTTGCGCTGCGCCACCGCAGTCCAAAGCAACCAAGCCGCCCCCAAACTAGCGGCTAAAGCCATGATCTCATCGCGGCCTTTGATATTCGCCACCACCTCCGTATGCACCGGATGAGCAGCAAAGAAAGCGGCTGCTAAAAAGGGCAACCAAAACAAAGGCTGCTCACTAGGCTGCTGTAAACGATCAAAGCTCGCCGATTGCGGCGCCACCATGCTTCGCAGTAGGCCAAAAAGCAGCAAAACACAAAGCCCATACCACAGTAAATTAAAAAAATGGTAGATAAAAGGCCCTTGGCTAAGGCTGCGTTCCAAGCTAAAAAAGGCTAGCGTAAGCGGCCGATAGCGACCGCCACTGACGAGCTTAGCCTTGCCTTCGTCTTGAAAAAAACCATAAAAAGTATCGTGGCTAAACAGCTCGCCCCAACCACTTGGCCCCTTCTTGACAAGGAAATTGTCTGTTAATACGATAGCATCATCTAACGCAAAGCCATGCCCTAGTGTATTAGCATATAGCAGAAAAGCAAAGCCAAATAGTAAGGCCGCCTGCCAACGAGGATTATGCAGCCAGTTAACAGGATGATCCTTTGGCCTTGTTGGCAACACGGGGAAAGGCTGGGTCGTTTTTTTCTGGGCCATATTACATAAGATTGATGAAGGCAGAATCATGTTAAAAGCTAACTCTTAGCAGCTTCTACTAGCCAAAGGTAATAGGAATTAGTTATATCATAGTCTTCCAACCCAGCATTTACCTTCGGTGCTACTGCGTGGTCGCTGCGCGTCTACTGCGTGGTGTATATTCTGACTGGCTCTTTTCACCTTCGTTGAGCGCCGTTGAGCGTAACTGAGCTCCTTATAGTTCCGCCTCGCTGCGTCGAAAAGCCTCGCCGT
>DAINNZ010000019.1:0-38845 GCA_036735605.1 Lewinella sp.
CGCATTTTTGATTTGAGTTACAACTGGCTGGTCAGTTTTTCAAGGGTTTTGTGGGGGTGGTGCCGGAGAATCGGTATAAATTCAATGGCATCGAGCACATCGCGGAGCTGGAGCTGGATATGGCGGCTTTTAGGAGCTATGATGCGGCGATTGGGCGGTGGATGCAGGTGGATCCCCTGGCGGAACTGATGCCGAGTAGGACGCCGTTTCGGTTTGGGTTTAATAATCCGATTAGCTGGAGTGATCCTTGGGGCTTGTTTGAAACAAGAAAAGAGGCGAAAGAACACAAGCGTAAGGAAAAACTCAACGGAAAAGTTCGGAAACAGGTTTGAAACTAACATACAAGAATCCTTGTTGTATCTTTGGCCCATTAAACTAACATATAGGAGTCTTTATTTTACTTTAGTACAACAACAATGATTCAGTTAGAGCACTACATAGCAGGCAAAAGCGTAAAAGCCCCTACCGGTTACACGTATTTTCTGCCTAGCCTCATCAACGAGGCTTGGGTATGGCAAGATCAAGATATTAATGCTTTGCTTGAAAAAGCAGCTATAAAATTAGGGGAGCTGAATTCATTTTCGAGCTTGGTGCCCAATATTGATTTGTTCATACAAATGCACGTAACCAAAGAGGCCGTGGTATCGAGCCGAATAGAAGGCACTCAAACACAAATGGACGAGGCTCTTTTAGACGAAGAAGATATTTCGCCTGAACGCAGGAATGATTGGCAGGAAGTAACGAACTATATCAAGGCACTCAATCAAGCCATAGAAGAATTGGCTACACTGCCCATTTCGTCGCGGTTAATAAAAAAAACACATCAAGTGCTTTTGAACAGTGTACGGGGCGAGCATAAACAACCCGGAGAGTACAGAAGTTCGCAAAACTGGATAAGGGGAAATACTTTGGCAGATGCCGTTTTTATTCCACCGCTTCATCATTATGTACCCGAATTGATGGGTGATCTGGAGAAATTTTTGCACAACGACGATATTAAGGTACCTAAGCTCATCAAAATAGCCATAGCGCATTATCAATTTGAGACCATTCACCCTTTTTTAGATGGTAATGGGCGGATTGGCCGTTTGCTCATCACTTTGTATTTAGTGGATCAAAAAATACTTACCAAGCCACTGCTGTATTTATCTACTTTCTTTGAAAGCAATAAAACCTTGTATTATGATAATCTCACCTTTGTTCGCACTAAAAACGATATAAAACAATGGATAAAGTACTTTTTAGCTGGTGTAGCCCAGACAGCCGAAAATGCTACTCAAACACTTTTCGATGTATTAGCGCTAAAAGCAAGATGGGAAGCCAAGATTGCTTCAAATTTCGGCAAACGAACCACCAATGCTCATCTATTGCTTCAATATTTGTTAAATAAGCCGATTGTCAATGTAAATCAGGTGAAAATAATCACGAAAAGCAGCTATAAAACGGCTAACGATTTGGTAACGGAGTTTGTAAACACTGGGCTACTTAAAGAAATGACCGGACAAAATCGAAACAGACTATTTGTTTTTGACGAATACTTTAAACTATTTAAATAGATAGCAGTTCTCACTTTCTATACCAAAGCAGCTTTCAGCAGCAATTCTCGCTACCGAACCAATCGATTTAATAATTGGGCAAATATGCAGGGGCAAGACTTTCATGGTAGCGCAGGGGTGCAAGCTCCTTCGCTAAAAAGCGGCTAGGGAGACCAAGGTGTAGTGGGGTGGCTATCGAGTCTTGTTGGTTATTCTCTTGCGTTACAAAGCAAACCCTTGCCCCTGCCTTCGGCCAATGAAAAGGAAATACAAGGAAGCAAGGGGAATCTAAGCCAAAGACACAAGAGAAAAGACGGATAGGGAGAACTGCCGCACCTTTGTCTGACTTGTCATAAATGGAGAGCAAGTAAACGGGGTCGTTGGCTACGACGATGTTGGTAATCACCCTAGCACCACCAGATTCTCCCTTGCCTTTAGACTTTATGGCCAGCCGTATTTTATAGCAGCTCTTGCCTATGCGCTTACCCTAGTTTGGGTTTTCCTTCAATGCTTGCACCGGTGCTAAAAGATCTGATTTTAGAGATGCGTGCTTTTTACTTAGTCTTTTGGCTTGCCGCTCGAAAACTTCAATAGTCTTGACCTTATAACTCATGAAGGAAGTCTTCTGCGTCGCGAGCTTGTTTTCTCCCAGCTCTAATTAGCTTCATTTCTTCCACTGCTTCTCTGATCTCACCCATGAGTTGCGCTTTGGCACATGAAATGCGCCGAAGACAAAAAAACTACTATATTTGCTGGTGAAATTGTCAAACCACATCGATTCAAGCCCGTAAGAAGCCGTAGAGCGCTGAAACAGAGCGCGCAAAAAATAGCTTATGCGTACCATTTTACTTCCTCTTTGTGGCATTCTTTGTTTACTACCGCTAAGCTTGTGGGCGCAAACCATCGATGCGAGCTTTAATCCTACGCTGGCTTTGCTGCTGCAAGCCAAGCTTAATTCAATAGGTAGTAATGGTAACTATCAAGGTATTTCGGTAGCCCTACAAGTGCCGGGTCAGGGGCTCTGGGTAGGCACCTACGGAGAGGCACAGCTGGGGACGCCGCTGCTGCCCAATATGCGCTTAGGTTGGGCCAGCAATAGTAAAGCGCTGTCTGGCACCTTGCTATTAAAGCTACAGGAAGAAGGGCTCCTCGATTTTGAGAGCCCCATCGGTAATTACCTGCCCGATTATCCGCAAGTAGATCCTAATATTACGGTGAAGCAGTTGCTGTATCATACTTCCGGTCTTTTCGACTTCATCAACGACTGGTCGCCACAAACCCAAGCGGCCTATAATGTAAATCCTAATCGGGTATGGACGATGCCTGAGCTACTAGGAACGATCGGCCCCCCAACGGGTCGAATTGGGGAGCGCTATGCCTATTCCAATACCAACTATCTTTTAGCCGGCATGCTCGCAGAGGCGGTTACAACTGCTGATATTGGGGAGCTATTTCATCAGTACATCTTCGATCCTTTGGGGCTTTCAATGGCTTATCCGCCTTACGATACCGTTTTTAACGAGCCCTACGCTAATTTATGGAACACGGCGGGGACTGCTGTGGTGCTCAACCCCGCAGGGTCGGCTAGCTTTCAGACTTTCCCTGCCACCGCTGGCGCTATATGGGCCACTCCCGCAGATATGGCGCGCTGGTATGCCGCTCTTTTCGGCGATAGCTTTTTACATCCCGAAAGCCAAGCTTGGCTGCGGCGGCATGATGGTTATATTCCCTACACTACGGGGCTGCGCATTCGCAACCAGTTCAATCGATCGATCTATTATCATGGCGGTGCTTGGGGCTTTCGTTCTTATATGCTCTACGATCCTAGCAGCGGGATCAGCCTAGCACTGGCTAGCAACCAATATGGCACCGCCACAGCCGATCCAGCCTTAAGCCTTTTTGAGGAGCTTCTCAATCGATTGCCCCGACCCCTTTTAGATGCAAAGGTGGTGGAGATTGAAAATTTCGGTAGCCGCTGTGCTGCTACCGATTTTGCTGCTGTTATCACTAACAGGGGCCAAACTCCTATTACGAGCCTCCAACTTGCCTACGGCTTAACACCTAATTGGCTCGACACACTAGACGTAGCATTGCCCAACCCGCTAGCTTATCAAGATACCATTTCCGTGGATGTGCCGCTTACCCCAAGCCTCCTCACCGCAACAAGGCAGACCCTACAAGTGAAAATTTTACTGCCACAGCCCGATTTAGTACCTGCCAACGACTTGCTGATGCGCCCAATTTCCTATTTTGCAAATGGCGGTGAACAGCTACCTTTTTATGAAGACTTTGAAGCCACGGGCTCTTTCCCTACCAGCTTGTTGAGCTACCAAAGCCATAATGCCCTCGATTGGCAGATCACCGATTACACGGCCGCCTCGGGCCAACGTAGTTTAGGTAGGATCAATTACTACGACGCGAATATCGGTCAGCTTTACGCCTTCGAACTGCCTCTATTGCAACTCCCTGCTGCGCCAGCTACGCTTAGTTTTTCTTATGCCCACACTATCTATCCAGGGCAAGGGAAGGAAAATCTTCGGCTCTACGCTTCTACCGATTGTGGTCAAAGTTTTACGCCTATCTTGCAGCTACTAGGCGACGACCTACTGACGGCCGCCCCCACTACCGATTGGTTCCTCCCCAATGCCGCTGATTGGCAAAACCAGACGATTGATTTAACGGCTTTCGCAGGGCAAGCTGTCCTTTTGCGTTTTGAGCTAGAAAATGCCTTTGGTACCCACACTTATCTGGATGATATTCAGGTCACCACTAGTCCGCTCGCTACCCAATCGCATACAGTAGCGCAAGGTATCCAAGTTTTTCCCAACCCAGTCGGCTCAGTAGCCTACATCTTAGCACCTAGCAGCTTCCATACGAAATGGTATCGGCTACTCGATAGCTTCGGCCGCGAAGTGACTATCGAAAAAGTCAATAGCACCCCCATCCTCTTCCGCCGAGGACAGCTAGCCGCCGGCACTTATTGGCTTCAGCTCATCGATGAAAATGGCCGCCAACTGCATACGTCGCTGTTGCTACCCTAATGCCCCCCCATAAACTAAGAAATAACCCGCCCATTCCCAACTTTTCTCCCTTCTTGGCTAACGCAGGGGCAAAGGCATTACAAGGCTTAGGTGTAGCTTTTCGAAATAGGGCGCGATAGCCTCGTAACTAATATCGAGGCTTCCTCTAAAAGCAAGTGCTTAAAACGCTGGTTGACCCACTAGTATTGGCGCTAGCTGTAGTAGTCCTGATTTACTAGTTTTTTGAGCCTTCGAACCAAGCTAGGTTAATGGCTTCCCCCATTCGTTGGTAACCTGCTTCGTTGGGGTGGAGAAAATCCCCATCGTGCAAATTTGCTTGTAGCAGAAGGCTATCTTGTGCTTGCCGCATAAGCTGGTCAAAATCGACTACTTGATCGAAATGCTTGCTATGGCGAATCCAGTCATTTACCTTAGCCCTAGCGGCTTCGCGGAAAGGGGTGAAGTAAAAAGAATTACCAAAGGGCAGTATAGTAGCACCAATTACTTGTAGCCCCTTGTTGTGCGCCGCATCAATCATTTGCGCATAAGCGGCTATAAGGGCTTGTGCGATGGTATCCGCTGCGGCAGCATTGGCAGCTTGGCCAATGTCGTTCACTCCAATCAAAAGGATGAGCCAGCCGGCTTTATCGATGCTGAGCACATCGTTTTGGAAGCGCTCTAAAGCGGAGGGCCCCACGCAAGAGCGGAGCACACAATTGCCACCAATTCCATGATTTAAGACAGCCAAGTGGGCAGTACGGCTATTCGTAGATAAGCGATTTGCCAACACATCGGGCCACCTATTTTGCCGATTGGTGCCCGAGCCTCGCCCGTCCGTAATAGAATTCCCCAACACAACAATCGCTGCTGCTGTATCGGCTGCTAAGATCTGGATGCGCTGAATGAAATACCAGCGTTCCACCGCTTGAGCACTTGCGAATGTTGCGGCCTCCTCCCAAAGAAATGACTGTGTTCTAGATCCGGGATGACCGGTAATGGTGGCGGGCACTTCTCCAAAAGATAGCGTCACGGCCAGCTCCATCCTAGGTGCTAGGGCGAAGGCGAAAGCGTCGGTAGTAATACTTTCGCCCGGCGGGATTTTTACAGCACTTTGTCGCTGGAATAGCAGTGTTTGTAGTTGGCTGCTATCGAGCTGCCCACCGCCCAGAGCAGGTGCTAGGGTAGCACTACGTATTTCTAACGGACTGTCACCGTGGAGGTTGGATAAGGTGAGCCGAATACTATCGCCTCCTAGAGAAACCTTCACGACTTGCTGGAAGCTATTTTGTGCTAAGCCAGGCTCGGGGGGCATATTGTGTGGCTCCACCACTTGGAGTGCGGTTGACCAAGTGGCGAGCCATTCCTTGTTTTTTTCAGGCGAGCTAACTGTTTCGCTGCTCGCAACAGGCCGGCAGCTAACCAATAATAAACTAGTAAACAGCAGCCCCCAATGCGTTAGAAACCTTATTTTTGGCATATACTAGACTTGTTCGGCAGATCGTCAAGGCTATCAGCGGTGAACTTTATCGTTTTCTCGTAGTGGTTCGGCGAGTGCTACTCTTAATGCCTAGCATCCCCAGTAAGCCGCGGGTGAACTCTCTAGCGATGGTATTCCCGATTTGGCGCGTAGTCGTGCTAGTGAGCACTTTTTCAATCGTTGATTTTTGCGCGCGGCCGCTACTACGGCTGCCAGTAGCTTTTTGGTGCTGTTCGGCCATTTCTGCTTGATGAGCAGCTTCGGCGGCAGTAGCAATTTTTTTATTGAGTATTTCGTAGGCGCTTTCACGATCTACCACCCGATTGTACTTAGGAACGAGCTGCGAGTGTTTCACAAGGCTAGCAATTTCCTGCTCTGTGAGCACATCCATCCTACTCTGTGGCGCTCGAAGTAGTGTATGGACGAGTGGCGTAGGGCGGCCTTTGCTATCCAAAACCGTCACAAACGCCTCGCCAGTGCCTAGCTCGGTGAGAAGCTGTTCCGTATCGTAATATTCCGTTAATGGATAGTTTTGAGCCGCTAGTTTTAGGTCTTTGCGATCTTTAGCAGTGAATGCACGTAGCGCATGTTGCACCTTGAAGCCCAACTGGCCAAGTACTTCGTTAGGAATATCAGCAGGGTTTTGCGTTACAAAAAAGATGCCTACACCTTTAGAACGGATCAATTTAATAATAGCTTCCAATTGATCGAGCAAAGCCTTCGTGGCCTCCTTGAATAGCAAGTGGGCTTCATCGATAAAGAGCACTAGTTTTGGCTGCGGCAGATCGCCCTCTTCAGGGAACGTAGCATATATTTCAGCTAGCATCTGTAGCATAAAGGTGCTGAATAGCTTGGGTTTGTCTTGAATATCGGTAAGGCGAAGGATGGAAACGATGCCTCTACCTAGCTCATCGATGCGGGTGAGGTCATCTACCTCGAAGGAAGGCTCACCAAAGAAAGCATCAGCTCCTTGCTGCTCGAGTTCTACGAGTTTGCGCACGATAGCCCCTACGCTAGCAGTGGAGATTTGGCCATATTCAGCTTGGATGCTTTCTTTTCCTTCGTTGCTAAGATATTGCAGCATTTTGCGCAAATCTTTGAGATCAAGCAGGGGGAGTTGGTGATCGTCGGCATATTTAAAGGCTACCGCAATAATGCCGCCTTGCGTTTCATTCAGGTCTAGCATTTTACTAAATAAAACGGGCCCAAATTCCGAAACGGTAGCCCGCAGGCGAGTGCCAGGCTCATTGCTAAGGCTAAGAAATTCAACAGGGCTACTACCGGCTGCGAAAGGAATACCAATGTAGTTGTGCCGCTCCTGTATTTTGGGGTGGTCGCTTCCCTCGGCTGCAATACCGCTGAGGTCTCCCTTCACATCCATCACTAGTACGGGAACACCTTTAGCACTCAACTGCTCAGCGATGATCTGTAGGGTTTTAGTCTTGCCCGTGCCCGTAGCACCCGCAATCAAGCCATGCCGGTTGAGAGTGGCTAAAGGAATTTTGACCTGGCAGCCACGGATAGAGTGCTGATCTAGCATGGCACCGCCCAAGACGAAGGAATCGCCTTTGAAAGTGTAGCCACCTGCGATGGCCGCTTCGAACTGTTCTTGTTTAGTTGTTGACATTGTTCCAATTGTTGATGCGCTTATTGTAGCGATTTTTATTAAATGGCCATAGATCTATATTTCCACTGGCTTCTATCGTTTTTTCTAGCTGGGCAGGCATTAGATTCGGGAAAAAATCAAGCCCTGTAATGGCTTCTGCTTCATCAATACTCATGGCATATTGATAGAGCGGCTCAAAACTGACTTGGTTCGGAATTACAAAAGCAATGCCTTTTAGCTCTGGTTCGTCCAAATCAAGCAGTACTTTAAAATAAGCAGCAGGAATGGCTACGCGGTTTTGCCGACCGATCGTTCCTTTAGGGTTTTCGGTCATAACAGGGCCGGAGATGACATAGAGGCGATTGAATTTTTTCGCCCAGTCGCGCGTAGTCTCTTCTAGCTCCCGCCAAATACCTTGGTTGAATTGCCGAGCTTGCGGGCTGATGTTGCTCATGTAGAAGGTTTCACTAGAGAAAGCCGCATCCCAAGCTAAATCGCCATTCGGCACGAGGTGGCCTCTGTCATAACCCGAACCGCGATAGTCGTCGTCGGTAGCTGATTGCGTCCTTACTTTGGGGTCGGGCCTGAAATCATTGCTGCGCTCGCTCCATTCTTTCTGAAGGTTTTCACGCCTAAGCAGGTGGGCGGTCCATTCCGCTTGTTCCCACGCTTCGTCGTAGGAAAGGGCAAAACCACTGTGCTCAATGAGTTCACCACTCCCACCACTTGGGTAGAAGTTCCCTTCGGCCACATAATCGATCCGATCAGGGCTTCCACCTTCGTCCTCACTCCCTGTATATTGCTGGAAGGCCCAAGCAAGGGCTGCTATAATTGCGCCAAAAATACCTATCTTTGCCAAGGCACCGCCACCCATGCTTTGGTTGTTACTATTGCTGCCGTGATTCGTCTTTAGTCTAGCCAACTTGATTATTTTGCTACAAAGATAGCAAAAATCATAATTTTGGGAAGTAAGCAAGGGAATAAATTACCAACAAAATATTTTATGAAAGCATTTTTTATCTTTTTGTGCTCTTATTATGCCCTAGCGCTTGCTGCTCAACCGATCGCCGGCGATTGGTATGGCACCCTCGACGCTATGGGCACCAAGCTAGCCTTAGTAATTCATATACAGCAAACGGGCGACCAACTAAGTGGTAGCCTAGACAGTCCCGGACAGCAAGCCTTTGATATTCCGATGGATGCCGTTAGTTTGCAAGGCAATCAGTTTAGCTTTCGTATCAACCAACTAGGTGCTAGCTACCAAGCTACCCTCAGTGAATTGGGGCTTTCTGGCGATTTTAAGCAGGCAGGCTTCGATTTCCCACTCGATTTTGGCCGTACACCACCCGCTAGAAACGGTATGACTAAACGACCCCAAGAACCCAATGATTTCCCGTACCTACGCGAAACAGTTCGTTTCCCCGGTGGCGCAGCCGGTATTACCTTAGAAGGAGAGCTGACCCTGCCTACGGATGGTGAAATTCAACAGGCTGTTATTCTAGTCTCCGGTTCGGGGGGCCAAGACCGAAATTCAGAGCTAGGAGCCGATATTAACCATCGACCATTTCTGGTCTTAAGTGATTTTCTAACCCGCCAAGGAATAGCCGTGCTTCGCTATGATGATCGGGGCATTGCACAGTCTAGCGGCGATTTCAAAGCCGCCACCACCGCTGATTTTACCCAAGATGCCGCAGCTGCTCTGCGGTATTTAGCGCAACGGAAAGAATGTCAAAAAGCAGCACTAGGCATTATTGGTCATAGCGAAGGGGGCTTGATTGCTGCTATGGTTGCGGCAGAGGAAAAGGAACTCGACTTTGTGGTCTCCCTAGCAGGCCCTGGTATTCCTTCTGATACGCTCCTCATCCTGCAAAGTATGTTGATTCAAGAAAAAATGATGGCACCGCCGGCCGTCATCGAACGAAACCTAGCACCCATTCGCAAAGCTTATGCGTATATCAAGGAGCATCCCGAACAAAGTCAGGAAGAGATGGAAACGGGCCTCGTGGAGGTCTTTGTCAATACTTTTGAAGACTACCCAGCAGCGCTGCAACGCGCTATCGGCGATAAGGAGGCCTTTGCACGAAGCCAAATTGGTGGATTGAATAGTACTTGGTTTCGCTACTTTCTATCCATCGATCCAGCTCCGTACTGGTCGAGGGTAAGGGTGCCGGTATTAGCCATCAATGGCAGTAAAGACCTGCAAGTGCCTGCTAGAATCAACTTAGAGGCTATTGCAGCTCACCTGAGTAATAATAACCAACTGACCTTAGTTGAATTACCAGATATAAACCATCTCTTTCAAACGGCTGATACGGGCTTACCAACCGAGTATGGCGGCATCGAGGAAACCTTCAACCCCACAGCCATGCGTATCATAGCCAATTGGATTGCAAATCAAAAAAACTGATCGTAGCCATTACTTTGGCCGTTTTTACGGCTAGCAGCACCCTTGACCACGGTCTCGGCTTGCCGAGTAGTAGCAGGGCGGCTGTTTAAATCGAGGGTGCCGGTTTTAAGCTTACCATCGCCTAGGAGGAGCTCGCTTTTGCGCTCGTATTCTTCTAGCATTTTGAGGCCTTGCTCTTCAAATACCCCATTTTGTAAATCGATGCTGCTCATGAAACTGCTACTCATCTCCATGAAGCGCTCCATTTCGCCTACTTTGTTGGCCACATCCTCCGTGATGGCTTCCATGGCCATGTCGAACATCGCTCGCTGATCGGGGCTGCCGTTGATTACACTCATGGCCGATTTCATTGCGGAGTGGCTAGCTCGAATAGCTTTACGCTCTTGTTCTTTGAGCTGTACTTGGTCTTTAGTGTCTTCAACTAGTATTTCACTGTTATCGTGCATCTTAGTCAGAATACGATAAAGGATGTTGAGTTTGCTCAGCAAAGCAGCATATTTTTGGTTGCTTTCTTGCAAACGAGCAGCCTTGCGGCTACTCAGTATCATTGGCTGCTGTTTGTTCTGCTGCTGGGCCAATTTGGCTAAACTGAGCTGGTTTTCAATCTCCTTCTCGTTAGTGGCAATTAAGGTGGAGAGTTGCCGCATCTGCCCGCGTATCTTCCCGATTTGCTCGCGTAGCTTCTGTAGGTTATTACTCATTTCCTCTACATAGCTTTTGAGAATGCCTACTGGATCAATCTGTACAAAAAGCCCTGTCACTGCCCGCATGGCACTTTTGTACATATAGCTCACCAGTGCCCTCGTTTTTGGGTCGGCCACCATATAGACGAGGATGCCGAGCCCTACTAGAGTAGCTGCTAGCACTAGCGTGTTGGCCATGGCCGCTAGGATGCTGGTCCAAAAAGTAGTAATTACTAAGCCAGCGCCAGCAATCAGGGCTACTAAGAAAAGTAAGCCAGCGATTCCCTCGGGGCGCCGCCAAAAAGATTTGTGTTGGGTAGGTAGTTCTTGCATCGCCAAAAGTAGTTTATCCTAAAATACGTTTTACTTCATCCATATCATCTTGGATGGCAGCTGTAACAACACGCAGGGTTGCTTCAAAACGGGCTTGGTTTTCAGCAGCTCTTTGTTTGGCTTCCGAAATTTGAGCATCCGCAGCACCAATAGTAGCTTCCGCTTTGGTAATTTCTGCCTTGAGCCGATCAATTTGCGTTTGCCAATCGGCAATTTGCTTCTTTAGCCCCGTTGTTTCTTGGCGTTTACCTTCCACGTGCTCCTTTACAAAACGTTGTACGCTAAGCTCAAACTGAGCCTTCTCATCCAAGAGTACTTGCTGGTAATAAGCCGCTGAATTAAGTAGCTTATCGATGGTTAAACCCATTGTGGAACCCGTCGCAAAGGCCGATTTAATGGCCATATCGCCTGTAATACCCATCTTGCTTAAAGCTGCAATCGATTGCTTGAACTCTAAATAATCAAAACCTTCTAGGTTTTTCCGCTCTAGTGCTTTCATCAGCACATCTACGAAACGTTCATCCACGCCCTCACCACCAAAATTCGTATCCATAAGTTCTGCCATCTTTTTACTTGAGCGTAAAGCTACTGCTTCCCTAACAAATGAAGTATAAAATCGGATGAAAGTGGCGTATTTATAGATAGAACTAACACCAAATGACGGAAGACATCGTTCTTTGTACTGGATTAAACCTGCTCCTTTTCTTAAAGCTTCCACTGCGGCACCTTACTAGTGCTAAGCGACGAAACGGCTTTCCAGTCAATGCTCGCCTTCAAATAGGAGGGGCTTCAGCACGCCGTTTGCGCTACAAAGCTACCCTTGCCCCTGCCCGGCGGGCAAAAAGGTAAAAAGAGGGAAGGTTGGAAAAAGGGAGAAAAGACGATACGTTTAGAAAACATAAGATTGTGCAAATGAATCCAAAAGTTGATACCTATCTCTTAGATGGCTGTATGCGCTGCCAATATGGTGGTACGCCTCAGTGCAAAGTACACAATTGGCAAGCGGAACTACAGCTGCTGCGAGCCATCGTTTTAGCAACTGGCTTAACAGAAGAAATTAAATGGGGCGTACCCGTCTATACTCACCAAGGAAGGAACATTGTGCTAATTAGTGCGCTGAAAAACTATGCCGCCATTAGCTTTTTTAAGGGCGTTTTATTAAGCGACACGCACAAAATACTGCTACAGCAAGGTAATTTGCAATCCGATCGACTCATTAAGTTTACAGCCGTGGCGGCCATTGAGGCGCTGCAAACCGTTTTGCAAGCTTACATCCTAGAAGCCATAGCTATCGAAGAGAGCGGACAGAAAGTAGTCTTCCGTAAAAATCCCGAGCCTATGCCAGCAGAATTAGCAGAAGCCTTCGATGCCGACCCGAGCTTCAAAGAAGCTTTTTTTAACCTTACTTCAGGGCGACAGCGAGCTTACCTCATTCATTTTGGCCAAGCCAAACAAAGTGCTACCCGAATCAGCAGAATTAATAAATATAAACAACAGATTCTCAACGGGATCGGGCTGCATGATAAATATAGTTGTTGATCCATTCTGTGTTGTGTACTTTTTTTGGCTTAAGCAGGGGCAAGACTTTCTTGGTAGCGCAAGGGGGAGAGGGGAGGCGTCTCTTATCCATCTGCTACCGCAGACAAGGGAATAAATACTTACCTTTGCCAACCATAAATTAAAACGAGATGACGAAAAGGCTGCGTAAGAGGCGACTAGGCCAGCAACTACTAGGTTATGGTCTAGGGCTGCTGCTCTTAGCACTTAGCTCAACGAGCTGTGAGGTGGATCGGCAATTCCTAAGCGGAAACGAGGTTAATTTGCGCTTCGAGCTAGATACACTGAGTTTTGACACGGTTTTCACGGAGCGAGGAAGTGCGACGCGGTTTTTTAAAATATATAATACCAGTGCTACGGCTGCGAAAATTGACCGAATTACCGTGGCGGGCAGCAGTGGCGTTCGCTTTCAGATCAATGTGGATGGTTTTCAAGGCCCTGTGGTGGAAGACGTGACGATTTGGGGCAACGATAGTATTTATGTCTTTGTTGAAGTAGAAGTGGACCCCACAGTACCCGAAGAAACCAGTCCTTTCATCGTTGAAGACCGGTTGTTGGTGAGCACCGGCGATCGCGAGCAGGCGGTTATTTTGCAAGCTTTCGGACAAAATGCCAACTACGTCAATGGCTTTGGTAAAGGTGTACCCTTTGTATTGAGTTGTAATAACCAAACGGCGCAATGGGTAGCGGGTTTGCCCTATGTGATTTACGGAGAGATGTTTATCGATAGCTGTATGCTAGAAGTCTTAGCGGGTACGCGCATTTATATCCACGGCGGGGTTGCTCGCAATGAATTGTTTGGTATTTTTAACGATGGCTTCATCTACACCTTACCCAATGGCAGTTTGCGTTGTTTAGGTAGCCAAGATGCACCGATCATAATACAAACAGACCGCTTAGAACCGGCTTTTCAGCAGCAACGCGGCCAATATCTGGGGCTCATATTTGGGCCTTTAAGTCGAGGAAATCGCTTGGAATATACTCAAATTTTACATGCTATCCAAGGCGTTACCGTTGATAGTTTGGCGGATTTAACCTTGCTGTCTAGCCAAATTGCTTTTACCGCTGCTAGTGCGATCAGTGGCCGTAATGCCACCGTGCGGGCCACCAATTGCCTGTTCTACAACACTAGTGGTAATACGATTCAATTCCTACAAGGCGGTCAGCTTACACTGGATCATTGTACGGTGGCGAATTACGGCACGGATGCTGCGGCTATCGCCCTACAAAATTTTCAGTGCTACGATAGCGAGTGTGCTTTGGTTGTCTTTGAACCCATGCGGCTCACGGTGCGCAACAGCATCCTTGCAGGCTCTAGGGCAGATGAGGTCGTGTTTATCGATGGTACGGATCGTGAAGAGCCCAATTTTTTCCAAGCCGATATTCGCAACAGCGTCGTGCGGGTAAATGAGTTGCTAAGTGCCAGAGAGGGGCTGTGGAGCGATTTCTTCGAGACCATCTGTACGGATTGTTACAACTTTCAGGCACGCGATCCGCTCTTTCTGAATATCAGTGAAGACGACTACCGCTTGGATACCCTTTCGGTGGCCCAAAATATTGGGCTTCCATTGGCCAACCAAATGATCGATCTAGCTGGGGTGATGCGGGATGAGCGGCCGGATGCGGGCTGCTATGAAAGGCTCGACTAACCTTGGGCTGCGTTGCCTAAATCTGATCCAGCAAAAACTGCGCTAGCTCTAGGCTATTAATAGTTACTTTACCATCCACTTCGTTGATGTCTATTAGGCCAGCAGCGAGGTGCTCTTTATTGAAGGCGAGGCTGATACCTTGGTGGCTAGCTTTGAGATAGAACTCTTTGCGGATGGCGCGGCGATCGATTCGGAAGCCATCGTCGAGGGGTAAATTTTCGGCCTGTAGGTAGGTAGTAAGGGGCTTTTCAGGGCCGTAGAAATGCTGGTCGAAGGCAGCGGCCTGAATAGTTTGCTGAGGGCTCTTAGCGGCAAACTGAATGAGGGAGCGTTTGAAGTCGGCCTCTTCCATCGCGAAGCCCGTTTCGGGGTCTTTGGGAAGTGGCAAGCTTTCGACGGCATCCAGGAAGGTGTGGGTCAGTTCTGTACTGCTTTCTGCATTGTGGAGGCCGACCCAATCGGTAAAGTACTGGCTAATTTTGCTTTGCGTACGAGCATGCCGAATGATTTGTACATTGCGGCCCTGCCCATTCAAGATGCGGCAAGCCATAGCTAGGTGGTCGATATCCAGAAAAGTAGTGGTACCTAGGCTAAAAGCCGCCGACTCTTCTTGGCGGCGGAAGATCATCCCTGTTTTATCGCGAATCAGAAAAATACCAAGCATGCGCTGCTCGTCGATGGTATAATCGGTGTAGAGCAAATAGCCGCCTTTGGCCCCAATTACGCCTGTGAGACCCAGCTGTAGGGCGCGCATGGTTTCTTGAGAAAATTTGATAAAAGCTTCTCTATTTTGGCCTTCTTCCAGCCAAACTTGGTAATGGCCGGGGAAGAGCGACTCATCGGGGCTAGCCAAATAGCCTTGGAGCAAATCGGGCTTGCGCTCGAACATCTGATCGAGATGCGCCACCAGCTCCGTAGCGTTTTCGTTCACTTCTAGAGGCGTTTCGCTCAGCCGAAGTAGGGCGTCGCGTTCCTCTGGGTTTTTATCAAGTTCGTGTACGATTAGCCGGTGTAGGATGAGTTCATTCATCGCTTATTGTGTTTTGAAGTTGGCTTCCAAGGCGCGGCTGATGGCTTCAATTAGTTCGCGGCGTTTGGCACTATCAACTATTTCATTATAGCCGGGCTTGGGTAATATGGATAGCTTAATCACGTGAGGGGGTTGTGCGGCTATGTTCAGTATCCGGTTGTCGTTGCGCATTCTGGCTTTGTGGCCATTGACGGTGGTGGATTCGGCGGGCGTAGATTCGTCTATTTCTAGCAGCATACCAGCTGCGCGGCTACCATCGCCCACTTCAATGAGTAAATCAGCAGCCCAGTATTTGGTCTCCAGCCGGTACATACAAGAGGCTTCTGCCGGCCCGTTCGAAAAGCTGATCGGCATGGCTTCTTCCCCGCCTAGGATGTCTTGTAGGCTTGCGTCGGAAATGAAATTACAGCCCGCCGGCCGCGGAATATCAGGGGATCCAGCTTCATAGGTTTTTATCCCGTCTGGGTTATTTCCGTCTGGTATAATGGTCGTAGGGCTAGCCGCTACGGCTGCTTTTTTATCAGGTTGGCAGGCGGCAAAGGCTAGAATGCTTAGAAGTAGCAAGGAAAAAGAAGCAATACGGAACATGATTTTCTCAGTTTTAAGCGACAAAGATAGGCTATTCTACATTGAAAAGCAGCCGTTCGCCTTTTTTGTCCTCATAGAATTTTCCACTTTCATAGGCAAGGTGCCCACTTACGATCGTTGCCTGCACGCGCCCTTGGAAAGACACTCCTTCCAGTGGCGACCAGCCTACGTGATAGTGGATATTCTCGGGGCTTACTGTCCATTGGCTGCTAGGGTCGTAGAGTACAATATCAGCCCAGTAGCCTTCGTCGAGGTAGCCGCGTTCGGGGAGGCGATAGCAAATAGCGGGAGCGTGACACATTTTCTCTACAATTTTTTCAAGGCTAATAAGCCCCTGCTGCTCTAGGCGCATCATCATGTCGAGGCTGTGCTGCACTAAGGGAAGCCCGCCGGGAGCCTCCCAATAAGCCTGAGCCTTTTCTTCGGCGGTATGGGGCGCATGATCCGTTGCGATCACGTCGATATAGTCAGCTAGCAGCGCAGGTAATAGCTGGCTACGGTGCTCTTCACCTTTTACAGCGGGGTTGCATTTCAGTCGGTTACCTAATCGGGCATAATCAGCAGCGTTGAAAGTTAGGTGGTGTACACAAACCTCAGCGGTGATGCGCTTCTGCGCTAGGGGCAAGTTGTTGTTGAACAATAGCAGCTCGTCGGCGGTGCTGATGTGTAGAATGTGTAAGCGTGTTTGGTGTTTTTTTGCAAGCGCCATCGCCATACTGCTGCTTAGGTAGCAGGCTTGCGGGCTGCGGATGATTGGGTGCAACATGGCTGTGGCAGCCTCACCGTAACGGTTTTTGAAGAGGGCGTCATTGTGCCGTATGGTGGCTTCGTCTTCACAGTGGGTAGCAATCAGCATAGGCACCTGGCTGAAGAGTCGCTCTAGCGTCTTTTCATTATCCACCAGCATATTGCCGGTGCTGGAACCCATAAATATTTTCACCCCACAAACGGTTGTTGGGTCGGTGCGCAAAACTTCTTCGATGTTATCATTACTAGCCCCCATGTAGAAGCTGTAATTGGCTAAACTAGTGCGCTGGCCAATCGCATATTTTTCTGCTAGCAGCGCTTGTGTTAGGGTAGGGGGCTTTACGTTTGGCATCTCCATAAAGGAAGTGGTGCCTCCTGCTACTGCTGCTTTAGCCTCGGTGTAGATGCTGGCTTTGTGCGTTAGCCCAGGCTCGCGGAAGTGTACCTGGTCGTCAATAATGCCCGGCAAAATCCAGCAACCCTCGGCGTTGATCACCCTTTGCGCAGTTTTTTGGATACTTGGGGCTATCTGTTCGATACGGCCTCCTGCTACATAAATATCAGCTACTGTTCGTTGCCCACGATTAATCAAAGTGCCACCTTTGATCAGAATTGTGCTTGTCATTCGCTTGGTTTTGGGCAAAGATAAACATTTCAAGCGAAGAGATAGGCGTTTTACTACCTGCGAAGTTGCTTATGGCTTAGTGTATTTTTATTCTGTAAAATCTCAGTCTGTAAATCGCCTCGGTGGCAGGGCAATTTATATATTTTTGCCCGTAGGGCAGGGGCAAGTGTTTCTTGTTGGCTCAACGAACAGCTCTATTGTCAAGGCTTTGAAATAATTACTTTAGGGAGCAGGCTTATTAGAGGATATGTGAGCCAATTTTGTACGCGCACGCACGCTGTGCGCGCGCAAATACAAAATCCGTTTACATATCCTTTATTGAACACTTCTTTGGTTTTAGGGTTACATTTTTGTACTTATTAAAATGTTATTCGTATGACTAAGAAAGCAGCCATTGTGTGGTTTCGCCAAGACTTAAGACTGCACGATAATGAAGCTCTCACGGATGCACTAGCGCAAGCGGATGAGGTACTACCAGTGTATGTTTTTGATCCCAGAGTAATGGCAGCTAGCACACGGCAGTTTGGCTTTCCAAAGACAGGTGCCCACCGAGCGCGTTTCATCCTAGAGAGCGTAGCGGATATGCGTAGCAATTTGCGCGCTAGAGGAAGTGACTTGCTGATCCGAGTGGGCTACCCAGAGGAAGTGCTGGCTGCTTTGGTAAGAGACACCCATGCTAGTTGGGTGTATTGCAACCGCGAGCGAACCCAAGAGGAAAAAGCCGTGCAAACCGCTGTGGAAGAAAAACTATGGACTATTGGCCGCGAAGTACGATTCAGTCGAGGTAAAATGCTCTATTATACCTCCGATTTACCCTTCCCGATTGCGCAAACGCCAGATGTTTTTACACAGTTTCGCAAAGAAGTAGAGCGCATCGTGCTGGTTAGAGAGCCACTGCCAACGCCGCAGCGTATTCCTTTGCCAAAAGGAGCCGACTTAGATTTTGGCGAGCTGCCTACTTTGGCTGATTTTGGCCTAGCTGAGCCGCTTTCTGATAGCCGAGCTGCTATGGCCTTCCCTGGCGGTGAGCAGGCTGGCTTAGCGCGGCTACAACACTACCTTTGGGAGACAAAGGCCATTAGTACCTACAAAGAAACGAGAAATGGCCTTATGGGCGCCGATTATAGCACCAAATTGAGCCCTTGGCTCGCGCAGGGCTGCTTATCACCGAAGCAGGTCTATTATGCGATCAAAAAATATGAGGCGGAGCAAGGTGCTAATGAAAGCACTTACTGGGTGTTTTTTGAATTGCTCTGGCGCGATTTTTTTCGCCTGCAAGCCAAAAAATATGACAATAAAGTGTTCCTGCGCGGCGGCACAAAGCAAGAAGAAGACCCCCGCTGGCGTAACGATCATCGCCTATTACAACGCTGGGTTGCTGGCGAAACAGGTATCCCTTTTATAGACGCTAATATGCGCGAGCTGGCGCAAACAGGTTTTATGAGCAACCGAGGTCGCCAAAATGTGGCTAGCTTCCTGGTTAAAGACTTACACGTCAACTGGCAAATGGGAGCCGAGTATTTCGAAAGTGTATTGCTCGACTACGACCCAGCAAGTAACTGGGGCAACTGGAACTATGTGGCTGGGGTAGGAGCCGACCCAAGGGAAAATCGCTACTTTAATATCCTCACCCAAGCTTATCGCTACGATCCTCAGGGGGAGTATGTAAAACTATGGTGCCCCGAGCTGGCTAGCTTACCCGCCGAGTGGATTCATAAGCCTGACCAACTCACGGCAGCGCAGCAAAGCAGCTTTGGCGTTCAACTTGGTGGCCATTACCCGACAGCTATGGTAGCTAGCCAAAAATGGGAAGCCGCCAGCAAAGAGCGTAGCCCGAGAGATAAGCCCCGCAAGAACCGCCGCGCATACTAAGAATGGATAGCTTTCAGAGCGTAGGGGGGGCTAGAATGGAAGCTTGGCTTGCGCTAAGCAGAAACTTTTGCCCCTGCGTCAGCCAAAAAAATAAAATAGCAGGCTTGTTTATAAAATATTTTGCATCTTTCCCCAAAATTTGAAAGTATGCATGAATCGCACAGCCGCTTTTACTCCCATCATTTGGGGCATAATGTGGATATTCTCACCTTTGGCACTAGTGGTTATCCGGTGGTCATTTTTCCCACTACACTAGGCCGGTATTACGAAGCTAAAGATTTT
This sequence comes from Lewinella sp., assembly GCA_036735605.1. Lineage (GTDB taxonomy): Bacteria > Bacteroidota > Bacteroidia > Chitinophagales > Saprospiraceae > Neolewinella. The sequence goes on from DAINNZ010000019.1 coordinate 19,412, forward strand.
GGCCTCATTGAGTCGGCTCGTTGGTTTATAGAACGTGGTTTGATACAGGTGTTTTGCCCAGATAGCGTTAACCATGCGAGCTGGTATGGTAAAGTTCACCCCCATGAACGGGTACAGCGGCACATTCGCTACGATAATTTTCTCTATCACGAGTTCATTCCACAAATCCGCTGGAATACGGGCAGCGGTAAGGTAGCAGTTTGTGGGGCAAGTTTTGGAGGATTCAGTGCTGCTAACTTTGCTTTCCGCCATCCGGAGTATGTGAGCCATCTCTTTGCGATGAGTGGTTCTTTCGATATCAAGAGCTTCATGCATGGTTATTACAGTGACGATGTATTCTTCAATAATCCGGTAGATTTTGTGCCTGGCTTGGCGCATCCGGATATTTGGAAGATGAAGATCATATTAGGCACTAGCGAATGGGATATTTGCTTAGAATACAACTACCGGTTCAGCAAAATTTTGAACGACAAAGGCATCGCACATTGGCTAGACGTGAGAGGCTGGGTAGAGCACGACTGGCCATTGTGGAAGGAGATGTTTCCGCATTATCTGAGCTTGATCTAATTTGCTTGCGCGCTATTCCTCTAAAAGGAAAAAGCTGCGTAGTTGTTCGCAACACACTTCCTCAAGATAAAGCCGCTTACCGCTTAGGCGAGCTTGGTAGCGTACTTGGCTCCAATCTGCATCGAAGATGCGAAACTGATCGGGTTGGTCGGGCGATAGGCCTGCTAGCGTCACATAGGGGAAGTGTAGGATTGCTTGCCCATTACGCAACCAGGTGAAGAGGTTGTCGGTGATGACTAGGGTCTGCTCCCAAGAGCTATTCGAAGGGGTGAGGGGGGCTTGGTTGGCATCAGTTGGGATGGACTGCACCCAACGGTATTCGCCTGTAATTGCGGTGTTGATGAGTAGATCGGTATTTGGCAGGGAACCGCCTGAAGGCAGCAAGGCAGCTGGTTCGGAGCAGGATAGTTGCACCCCTAGCAAACAGCAGCAAGCGAGAAAAAACCGCATAAACGAGAAATTTATCGGGAAACGGAATTAGCATGGGCTTTGTTCACAGTCTTAGCCCCTTAAGGATCACTAAAAAAGTCAACAAAATCGGTAAAACCCCTATCTTTGGCCTATGATAGAAGCGTTAGCGAAAGATATGACGGCTGTTTTGATGCGAGAAGGGCAGTTGGTGCTACCTGGAATAGGCCTTTTTAGTTTACAAGTACAAACGGCCACGATCAGTATGATTGAAGGCCGAGCGAAGCCTGCTGGGAAAAAAGCAGTTTTCAATCCTAACTTATTGCTAGATGATGGCCGCCTACTGCGCTATTGGATGCAGCACAAAGGCTGGAGTTCGGATAAAGCTCAAACTAGTCTAGAAAATAGCTGCCAAGCAATCTTAGACCAACTTGGGCAAGGCGAGTCGGTCTCCTTATCGGGTATAGGTCGCTTATTTCGTGATTATAATGGAGACATAAAGTTTACGCCAAGCGAGCAGAATTTAGATACGGCTACCTTTGGCCTGCCTGCGGTACCCATCGCGGCCGTGGTAAGAACGGAACGAGCGGTTGCCCCCACGAGTAGTGCCGCTATGCACCCCAGCACGGTGACTACCACGCTTCGGATGCCTTCCACTAGCTCGGCTGCGGGGTCTTCGGCAGCAGCAGCATCCCCTGCTGCTTTTTTGCAACAAGCTTACGCTTTTTTGCAGTCCTACGTATGGCATATTGCGGCGGCCACGCTGCTTTTGTTTGTGCTTACCACTTGGTATCTAGGCCGTAAAGACCGCCCAACCACTGCCGCTGCTAGCGAGATAGCCGGCAACCGCTCTACGACAACAGAGGATACAGCTATGGAGGAGTCGAATACGACAGTAGAGGCTTCCACTATTGAGCCGATTGTACCTCCTGCCATCGAGGATGAGCGAGGCGAGGCCTATGCTTTCGGGGAAGAGGGAACGGCCACAGATAAGAACACAACTACCAACAATCCGCCCGCAACGCCCCCTCAAAATGAGCAGCCAGCTACTACAGCACCGTCCTCCGCTGCTAATTTTGCGGTTATAGCAGTAGGGCGGTATGGGAAAAAGGAGAATGTGGAAAAAATGATCAGCCGTATAGAAGCGGCTGGCTACGTGGCTTATAGCCGCCAGGGAAATGGACTAACACGAGTAGGCGTGCAGTATGCTTATAAAAGCGAAGGCGAGCTAGACGAAGCCCTAACGGATGTTAGGCGTCGTTTTAGCCAAGATGCTTTCATCCTTTCACGTAGTAAAAGTAACTAATTGGTGAAACTACTTTGTCTAAGCCTCTTTCTGCTTCTGGCAAATTTGCTGGTGGCACAGCAACCTACCTTGGGCTTGGTTTTAAGTGGGGGAGGTGCGAAAGGACTGGCACATATTGGCGTGTTACAGGAGCTGGAAAAGGCTGGTATTTATCCGGATGTAGTGAGCGGCACGAGCATGGGATCCATCATAGGGGGCTTGTATGCGATTGGCTACGACCCAGCGGCTTTAACGAGCGTGGTGAGTGGGATAAACTGGAGCACCTATTTTAGCGACACCTACCCTTCGGCCTATATCCCTATTGAGGAGCGGCGGCGAACGGCTGCTTATTTGGTCTCCTTTCCTTTGGAAAAGGGCAAAGTGGGTATTCCCAAAGGGCTCTTGCAAGGGCGAAAGATACTTACTCTATTATCTACACTCAGTAGTCCCTCTAGTGGATATTATCACTTCGATGATTTTCCTTTGCCTTTTCGAGCGGTAGCCACCGATATAGCAACAGGGGAAGCCTATGTGTTTTCTTCTGGCTTATTGCATCAAGCTATTCGTGCAAGTATGGCTATTCCTTCCATCTTTTCGCCAGTAAGTACCGCGGATGGTATTACGCTAGTAGATGGGCTAGTGGTACGCAATTTACCGGTGCAAGAGTGTTTGGATATGGGCGCTGCCGTTACCATTGCCGTAGATGTGGGAACACCATTGTATGCGCTTGATGAGCTCAACTCTTTACTTCGCATCCTGGAACAAACCGCTAGTTTTGGTAGTAATATCTTAAATATAGAACAGCGCAATCTAGCGGATATTATTATCGATCCAGTGCTGACGCCTTATACCACCTTAGACTACGGTGCTGCGGATAGCATCATCGCCCGAGGCGCGGCTAGCGCGCGGCAGCAGATGCCAGCCATTTTGGCGCGGCTAGATACGTTGGGCTTTACTTTGCCGATGGAATTACCCGACCGGCCGGCACCTCAGTTGGATAGTTTTTCGATCAGCCGTATTCGATTTGAGAGCAAAACAGCTGCCTCGGCTCGTATTTTAGAAAAATTGGTTTATCTCGAAAGCCCTGCTTGGCTCAGCAATGAGGCAATTACTAAACAAATCGGACAGCTATATGGGTCGGGCTTTTTTCAGTCGATTGATTTCCATTTTCAACCCGATGAAACAAGGCAGGATCAGTTCGTGTTGGTGTTCACGGCTGTGCCGGCACCCGACTGGCGGATGCGCCTGAGCATGGCGTATGATAGCGATTTTGAAGCTGCCTTTTTAGCCAATCTCAGCGGGTTAAACGTGGTCGGGAAAGGTAGTTCACTGGCTTTAGATGCCCGTATCTCTGAAAACCCTAGGGTGGCGATGGAATATCTGCTCTACAACCATACGCGCCCTAGTATTGGTATCCGAAGCCTAGCGGCCATCAACTATTATCCGGGCCGAATCTATAACCAGCAAATACTGGAGAGTGAGTTTAGAGCGCATCATTATACCGCTTTATTGTCGGCTTTTTCAGGGCTGGGGGATAACCGCTATTTAGAAATTGGAGTTACGTCGGAACGTACCTCTCTTAACCCGCGCACTTTTTCCTTGTCTAATGCAGCCACTGCCTTGTCTCAACAACGGCTGTTTGCAGAATTCATTCACGAGACCTTCGATCGGCAGCACTTTCCACTGCGGGGCAGCCAGTCGAGACTATACCTAAGCCGAGCCATCGGAGGGTATGAACAGCAGCTCGACGGATCCGAATACGAACTAGGCACTAACCTGACCTTCACCGCTAGGCATGAACGGGTCATTCGCTTGCACGATAAAATGATTTTGCTGGGGGAACTAGCAACGGGCTTTTTGAATCATCGCCGGTCTAATATCCTCAATCAATTATACCTTGGAAGAGCTTTGGCGCAGGAACCGCTGTTTTTCAACGCTTACGGCCAACGCTTTATGGAACTCGCTGTGAGTGGTTTTGCTACCGCTAGTCTAGGATTAAGGGTGGAAGTAGGCCAAGAAAATTACATTAGCTTGCATTATCAATACGGCCGTTATGCTCGCTCTCAGACGAATCTGCTGAGCACGAAAGGCACTTTTTTGAACCCAGCAGCTGAGCAGCACTTTTTTCAGGGCTTCGCAGTGGGCTTAGGCTCTGCTACCATCGGTGGGCCTGTTTTGTTTAACGCGGAGTACAATCCTAAAATAGGACGGATGAACTACAATCTGCACTTAGGATTTTACTTCTAGCCTTTCAAAGGGCTTCCAAACTAAAGGCAATGGTTCGCACGGCTTGCTGTCCGTCGGGATAGGTGAGTAACTGAGCTTGTGCTAGTGCATCGTCGAAGACTTCTCTCATATTTTTCACTTGCCCAAAAGGGATTTTTTGCTGCATTTTTTCGGTTGTCGATACTTCAGTTGTGTAGGCATTGGCTGGCTGCCGCTCCGCTCGCGGGGGCAAGAGTTGCTCCAAGGCGCAAGACTGAAGCGGTTCCGTCAAGAATTGGAGCAGCTCGTTTCGGTTCCTTACCCGAAGCGCATTAGTAGTTAAGGAAGGAGGAATAGAAAGGTGAAGGATGGCACAAAGAGCCTCAAATTGGCGGTCGTTACCGATGGCTAACACAATGCGCTCGCCACCAGCGAGGGTGAATAAATCGCCATAAGGAGCGATATTAGGGTGAGCAGTGCCCATGGGCTGCGCCATAGCACCCGCAATGAGGAAATTGGTGGCTTGGTTAGCGAGGGAGGCGATGGCACTCTGATACAGGTTGGTTTTTACCACCGCACCGCGCCCACTACTGCTGCGATGAATGAGCGCCACTAAGATGCCCTCTTTGAGTTGGTGGGCTGCTAGGAGATCGATTAATGCCACTGGCATGCGCGCTAGTTGGCCAGTAGTTGTACCCGTCATGCCTAGGAAGCCCGCTTCTGCTTGTAGCACAATATCGTAGGCTGGGCGTGGGTCTTCTTCTCCGAAAGCATACAACTGCGCAATAATGAGGCGCGGATTAAGAGCAGCTAGTTTGGCTATATCCATGCCTAGTTTTTCAGCGGCAGCTGGGCTGAAGTTGGTGATGAGTATATCGGCCTCCATCACGAGGGCTAGCACTGCTGCTTGAGCAGTTGACTGGGTAAGGTCTAGCATCCGTATTTCCTTGCCGTAATTAACCGAACGGTAGTAGGCGCTATCGGCTTTTGTGGGGTCTTCGCCGGCTATTTTCCAGCTTCGGGTAACATCGCCACCTGTAGTAGCATTCTCAATCTTGATAACCTGGGCACCTAGCTCCGCGAAAAATTGCCCAACGGCAGGGCCTGCTAGCACAGAGGCGAGTTCTACTACTTTGAGGGCGGCAAATAAAGAGTTGGTTGGTAGCATCATGCGGTAACTAGTAAATTGAAAGTTATAGCTGCACCCAAACCAAGTTGGTTTAGGATGACTATATCGTTAGCAAACGAAGCATTTATGACTGCGGCTAGGTCACTTTGCGACTGCGGTTGGGTTTTGCCCACCGACATAGGCCGTTGCAAAGTGCGACTACTTCGTTTTAAGTATATTCTAAGTACACCAGTTAGCGAAAGATGGTTGTATTTCCGCGAGCAACTATTGTGGTGCCATAGGCGTTTTACGCTTTAGCGAAAGTTCGTTGTTGATTTACAGGACTCTTGCGCTACTTGAGGAGCCCCTGCCCCTGCCTTCTGGCCATGTTTATGTGCATGAAGCCGACGATAACCCGCCAGGTATATTTGAAAATTTCATATCTTTACCTCAGCAACCTTTACTACTTTACCAACGAGATGTTAATTGCCAATCCATTATATGACCATGCCTTCAAGTACTTGATGTCGAACGATCGGTTGGCACGCAAGGTGCTATCGGTTATTTTAGATAAAGAGGTACTAGAGCTAGAGTTAGCACAGCAAGAGGTGGTGGTGGAGAACGAGGAACGCCGCTTTACGCTTTATCGCTTAGATTTTAAAGCTGTGATTCAAGACCAAGAAGGCCGCAAGGAAACGGTGTTGATTGAGTTGCAAAAATCAAAATTACCGACTAATTTACTGCGTTTTCGCAATTACCTAGGCTTGGCTTATACCCAAAAAAAGAATGCAGCTACTGTATTCGAAGACCCCCTGCCTATTATATCCATTTACATTTTGGGCTATAATGTGCAAGACATTCCTATGGTAGCGGCTAAAGTGGATCGGAAGGTGATCGACATGACGAGTAAGGAAGTAGTGAATTTAGAAAGTGATTTCGTTGATTTATTAACACATACTTGCCATATACTTCAAGTGCGTCGTTTGCCAGCGCAGCGTCAGAGCCGGATTGAGCAATTCCTTACTTTGTTTAATCAAGCTTGGGTGCATGAGCATAATTATATCATTGATCTAAAAGAGGTGCCGGAAGAGTTTGGCGATATTGCTGCCTTTTTGCAACAACCTCTACTAGACGAAGATAGCCGAGCAAAATTGAGAGGGGAGGAGGAGGTGGAAAACCTTTTTGCCTTACAAGAAGCAGAAAAGGCACAGCTTCTACAAAGACTGGAAGAAGAGCGCCAACAGCGAGTGGCGGCCGTCACAGAAGTGGAGTCTGCTAAACTACGAGAGGAAGTCGCCCAAGCCCTAGCTAGGGAAGCTAAAGCCCGCGAAGAAGAAGCTAAAGCCCGAGAAGAAGAAGCCAAAGCTCGCGAAGAAGAAGCCAAAGCACTAGCAGACGCGGAGCGCCTACAAAAGGAAGCTGCTCAAGCTATGGTTGTAGAAAGTATGCGGAGGGTGGCTCGTTCGATGAAGGCACTTGGCATCGCTAAGGCACAAATTGCCGAGGATACAGGGCTTAGTGAAGGAGAGATTGAGTTGCTTTGAGGATCTGCCGACAACTCTACTACTTAGAGGCCTGCCAAGCAAATCTATAGCGAGGTGAATCAAAATCACTTCGATGCAAAGCAAAAAGGCAGGCTGCGGGATTAGCGCAACCTGCCTGAAAGTCACTTGGATGAGGGAATAAAACTAACGCTTTCGTCTGCCGAACAAATCGGGGAATAGGCCGTCTGCTACTAGTTCAGGATACTTATTGGCTTGGCTCGTCGCTCAAACCAACGGACTTTAGCAAAACGGTATTCACTTGGTTCTTTGGGGTTATATCAATTCCATTTTGATGTCGGCTCGGATGCGAACGGTCTTGCCTTGCGATTCTGCCAACTGAAGCATCTTTTGTATTTCCGCTAGGTCTTCTTGCAACTGACCGATACGCAGGGAAGAGTGTTCACTACACATCCCGAAACGCTCCTCTAGGGAGAAATTGCGCTCTCGGTGGTGCCTAATTTTGTCCTCTACCAACCCGATGATCGCATCTTTGGCTTCTTCTACTGAAAAATCACCTTTCACTAGCACAAATTCGTTCTTAGTAGCCACGGGCTCGTTTCTTTTCTGAGTGATTGAAAAAGAGGTATTCATTGGATATTTTTTTAATGATCAAGATAAGATGTGAGTCAATAATTCTCAAGCTAGCCTAATGATTGGCTTTTTGATACTAAATAATGCGCTAGTTTCCTAACATTTTTGGCATGATCGCGGCTCAGAAAGCATCTTTTGCCTTCCTTTTGAGCTATATTGAAAATTATTGAATGTAAGTAATTCAAATTCGTCAACACGAAATTACCTTATTTGATTATAAATTTTTATTTATCTTTGTTATGGTTAATATAAATTTTACTTATGAATTACAGTCTCCGGCAATTAGAAATTTTTTTGAAAGTAGTTGAATATCAAAGCATTACAAAGGCTTCTGAGGAGTTGTTTCTTACCCAACCAGCAGTATCTTTACAGTTGAAAAAGTTGCAGGATCAGTTCGATATCCCCCTGACGGAAATTGTTGGAAGACAACTGTATGTCACAGATTTTGGTAAAGAAATAGCGGCTTCGGCCAGCCATATACTGCAAATTATAGAAGATGTTGACTATAAAACGAAGGCATACAAAGGGCAACTGGCGGGCAAGCTGAAGGTTGCGGTGGTATCAACCGGTAAGTATGTAATGCCTTATTTTTTAACTGACTTTCTGAAGCTACACGCTAGTGTGGATCTAGTGATGGATGTAACCAACAAGGCACTAGTGGAGCAGGGGCTCGGGAGGAATGAAGTGGACTTTGGGCTTACTTCTGTATTACCTACCCAAATGACACTAGAAAATATTACGCTGATGCAGAACAAGCTGTATTTAGTAGGAGGTACTTGCTTGCCGAGAGGAAAAAAAGTGGATTTACAGCAACTATTTCAAAAAAATCCGCTTCTTTTTAGGGAAAGTGGCTCGGCCACCCGCGTTGCGATGGAAGAGTTTTTGCAAAACGGATCGTTTGCTAGCTACAAGATGATGGAGCTTACCTCTAATGAAGCACTCAAGCAAGCACTTATTGCAGGGCTCGGCTATTCTATTATGCCTTTGATTGGTATAAAGAATGAGCTAAAGAGCGGCGATTTGGAGATTATACCAGCAAAGGGCCTTCCTATCATTACGCAGTGGCAGTTAGTGTGGTTTAAACAGAAACGAAAATCGCCGATAGCAGCAGCTTTTTTAAATTTCATTCAGCAGCGAAAAGAGCAGATTGTTAAAGAACACTTTGCTTGGTACGAGGAGTACAACTAGATCTTAGCGTTTTATCGTAGCAACACTACTTCGCCATTTTTAACTACTACCGTACCGTCGGCTAGGCGAAGGCTTATTTGCCATACGAAGGTGTTGGGGTTAAGTGTTTGGCCAGCTAGCTGGCCATCCCAGCCAAAGGCAGGGTCATTTGGGGAAAAGTGATTGGCTTCGTGCAGAAGATTTCCCCAACGGTCGAAGACCATAAAGCGGAGAATTTCGGTTACTGAACTGTTTGCATAAGGGAAAAAGCGATCGTTGACGTTATCGCCATTGGGACTAAAGGCATTGGGAACGTATAGCCCGATGCTATTATCCACTTCTACGATGACCGATCCGCTACCTTCACAGCCTTTCTCGTTGCGGATGGTTAATTGATAACGATGCGTCCTATCGGGCCGGATAATGAGAGGAAAACCAATCGGTTGCGGTAAGGTGCCCTGGCTTTCCCAGATGAGCGTATCCCAGCTACTTAGATTGGTGGTAAAGTACAAGGCCACACTATCTCCGAGGGAGATACGGATGTCTTGGCCGAGATCTACTAAAATGGGTGGGCTTGGCTCCACTTCAAAGTGAGTGGTTCGGTCGCAGCCACTGCTGTCCACTACCGTTAGATGATGATGCCCAATTGGAAGATCTTCATAGGTCATCCGATCGCTCAAGATGCCGCCATCCAAGCGAAAACGGTAGGGCGGGGTGCCGCCTTCGAGGCCTAATACCATGACGCCGCCACTAAGGTCTTCCGCACACTTGGGAGGGATGACCTCGACCTGTAAATTGGTAATTGCTTGGGCTAACCTGCTTACTACTACACTATCTGCACTTTGGCAGCCATTGCGAAGATTGCGCAATTGGAAACGGAAGATACCGGCCTCTGTAGCGCGGATGGCATAGGGGTTATTCGTACGTTCCAAATTGTTTTCGGCATTGAACCAGCTAGGGAGGAAAAAGCCTCCTTCGCTAGAGCCTGCGGCTGTGAGGAGCACACTTTCCCGATCGCAGTTCAGCGGTACGGGCTGATTGAGTATAATCAGTGGGGGCACTCGGTCTTCTTCTACAACCAACAAGCGGTTGGTAAAACAGCCATTGAGGGTGTCTTGTAGCAGCAATTGATACGCACCTCCTTGCGTAGCTTGGTAGGTGGCACCCGAAATGGTATCTGTGCCATCCGGTAGTACCCAGTGGTAGGTATAGGGGGCATTGGGCAAAGCAGTGCTAGCAATAAGTGTGGTTTGAAGTTGATCGCAGTCTAGGATATCCGGTGTGTTGAAAAGCACCTTAGGTGCCGTAAAATCACTCTGTACTTCCATTGCTAAGGTGTCTTTGCAGTTGTTTATCTGATCGGTAGCAATTAAGCGGTAGATACCTCTACGGTCTATGGTCGCTAGCGGGCTATTAATACCACTTAAGTCGGTGCCCAATGATTGGTTAAGCCAGCGGTAAGCTAAGGAGTTGCCGGTATTGGTGAAGCTACTGCTGAGGTCTAAAGTGAGACTGGGCGAGTAGCAATTGATGAGCAAACTATCGGGGGTGTCAAGCAATAAAATTGGGCGAATGGTGTCTTCGGCTACTCGCACCACGGCGGCGGTGCTGCAATTGTTGGTGGGGTCCGTCACTAGGAACTGGTAGTTGCCGGCAGCATTTATCAAAGGGTTTGGGCGCAAGGAATCCAGCAGTATATGTCCATCCGTAGTAGTCCATTGGTAGCGAATCTGACCACTCATGGTTTGTCCATTACCTTCTAGGCGGATTTGTCGTCTTGTGCAATGGAGGCTCGTATCGGCGTTTACTACTGCAATCGGCGCTGCTATATCGCGGAATAGTACCACCGTATCCGCTGCGCTGCAACCGTTTTGTTGGTCGGTAATTTGCAGCACGTAAGTACCGGGTAAAAAGGCAAAAGCCGTAGCAGAATCTGGCTGACTAATTGGGAAACCTGAGACGGAACGCCAGTTAAAGGCGGCGGTAGCCCCCGTTTGTGTACTTGCACTACCTTGTAGAGCAAGTGAATCAAGGGTGCAATATAGGGTGTCGGAGCGCCCGGCGAAGGCAGTAGGCGGCCTAAAATCGGTGCCTACAGCTACCGTAAATTCGTTAAAGCAGCCTGTTAGTGGGTTGGTAAGCGTGAAGCGATAGCTACCGATGGTATCCACTGCTAGCGTAGCTGCTGCGGTACAACTACCCGAAAGGGTGTCTCCTAGGCTAGTGTTGGCACACCAGCTACTTTCGTACAAGGGATTATCTACATTGCCTATTAGGTTAATACGATCTACTCGGCAGGTAAAGTTAGTATCGGGTAGCGGTACTACCCGTGGTAGCTCGTCAGCTGCCACCACTTGTACCGTATCCCTACTGCTACAGCCATTGCGGAGATTTCGGACGGATAGGATGTACTCTCCACCACAAATTACGATAGGGGATAGGGTTTGGGTGCCTTCTATACAAGCTGTATTGCTAAAGCCCGACCACTGGAAACGGAAATTACTGCCCACACTGGAGTTATTGCCATCTAAAACTACAAAGCGATTGTCGCAGTCTAGTATTCTATCTACACCCGCATCTACTAGTGGGGCTAAGGTGTCATAAGTTACTTGAACGGTATCTAGGGCCCTGCATTGACTTAGCACATTATAGCTTTCCAATACATATACCCCTGCGTTAGCCACCCTTAAAAAACTAGTGGTGGCGGCAGCGATCGGGTTGGCATTGCTGTCTAACCACTGATAGGTGTAATCAAATAAGGTATCGGTAACTAGACTACCGAGTAAAACGCTACTGCTGTCGCAACTCAAAAATCTATCAGGGCCGCCAGCTGCACTAGGATTGACGCGCCAGTCCACCACGTTGGCAAATACGCTGGCGGAAAGCCCGAACTGATTGATGGCCGTTACGCGATAACTGCCAGGCTGTGTGATGGGTAAGACGGCTGTATTTTGCCCAGGTATAGAGTCGCCATTGCGAAACCAACTAAAACTGCAACCTTGGCAAGGCTCGCAAAATTCAATAGCTAGCGCAAAAGTATCGGCCACACAAGTCAGCGCTGTGTCTGGTAAAATCATACAAGGAGGGCAAGGTAATTGCTCTACCAGAATAGATAAGGCGTTGGGGCAGCCATTTTGCAAATTAGTTACGGTGGCCGTATAAACGCCCGCAGCACCCAAGATGAGGGTGGCACTATCTCGATTGGCCAGTACGGATGACCCTGACCAGTTATAAGCATAGGGCCGCGTGACCGGAGTGGCGAGTACGCTTAAAGCAAAACTATCTTCGCGACAAGGAATAAACTGATTCGACATTCGTAGGCTAGGGATGGCTACATCTCTGAAAACAGTGAGGGCGTCGGTAGCATTACAGCCTGTTTCGGTGTTGGTAACCCGCAGGAAGTAGATACCCGATTGATTGGTATTGCTGAGCTGGGTGGTCGCAAGGGTGTCGTTATTGGAATTGAACCAAATATAGGTAAAGCGACTGTCTTGCTCTGAGGCACTAGCATCTAGCTGCGCGATGGGTTGATAGCAGTTGATGGTGTCATTAGACCCTGCCTCTACCATCGGGGGCACTAGGTTTTGGCGTACCGTCGCACTGGCGGTATCGCTGATTCCAAGGGCAGTATTGCGCAGCACAAAAGAGAAATTACCCGGGCAGGCCGTGATCAGTTGCCGATCATTCGCGCCGGGTAATAGGCAGGCTGGATTGACATCACTGATCCACTCTATTGTGGTGCCAGCTGGGTCGGTAGGTAAACTAGGGCTTGCATTTAAAACCACCTGTGTTCGCTGGCAAGTAAGGCTATCGGGCGGGATGATGATAGCAAGCAGCGGGCAGTCGGCCACCACTTCGATCGAAGCGGTATCACTACAACTACCGTCGAAATTACTAATAATCATTGTATAAGTGCCGGGCACTGTCACCATCGGTTGGTTGCCAGCTAGTTGGATGCGTTCGCCATCGCGTAGCCAAGTGGTTCGGCTAGTAGGGGTGCTGAGGCTTCGATCAAGGGTGGCAAGGCCCGTATTACAATCGATAAAGGCACCACCGCATTATCGGCCAAGGAAACCGTAATCGTTGAATCAGCCGCACAGCCATTGTCTAGGTTGGTGAGGTGGAGCGTATAATCGCCTGGACAAAAAACAGCTAGAGCTACGCTATCTTGGTTCGGCGGCAAGCAATTGCCCGACCATACCGCGGCATAATCATAAGTAATGGTGGTTGGGCTAGCATCAATAAGCACCTCTTCTGCGAAGCATCCAAACTCCTCTATTGGTGCAAAGCGGATAAAAGGCGGTGTTTGATCCAATAAAACACGGATACTATCCTGCGTTTGGCAGCCATTTCGCTGATTGAAAACAGTGAAGATATACAGTCCGCCTGGTGGATCGATGTTGAGCAAACGATCGGTACTCAAGGTATCGTCAAGGCCAAATTGCGTCCAAGCATAGCTAAACTCACTACCTTGGCTCGTAAAAATGCCCCCGAGTGTAAGACTAGGTTCACTACAACTAAGCCGCGTAGTGTCTCCGCCTGCATCTGCCGCAGGTGGTGCTTGATCGCTGAGCACGGGGATAAACAAAGAGTCGATACAAAAATTAAGGCTGTCTTCTACTATTAGTTGGTAGGTTTGTGGGTTGCTCACTACTAATGTATCGTCGTTGGATAAGCCACCCCCCAATTGATTAAGCCATGTGTAGCGCAACCGATTGCTTGGCACCGTTGCACGGGCATCCAACACCTGAATGGGTTGATAGCAGCTGAGCTCGTCAATAGGGAGAACCCTGATTTGTGGCTGGGCAGTGTCTTGCGCTAGTATCACCTCCTCCACAGTGCTACAGGCGTTTGTTTGATTGCTAACGAACAATTCGATGCGCCCTGGGCAGTCGATTTCGATCGCAGCCTGCTGCAAGGAGCTAGAAAGGCAGTCGCCCGACCAAGTGTACACTAGCTCTGAGGCCCTAGTTTGCAAGCTATCCGTCCAAAGTTGTAAGCTAGTGACGGCACAGTTGAGCGTAGCGACACCACGGATATTCGCCGAAGGGCGAAGGGTGTCTAAACGGATGAGCACGCTGGCACTATCTCGGCAGCCTGTCGTCTCGTTGGTTACGCGCAGTTGATAGAGCCCAGGCGAGGCTATGTTCGCAAAACGAGCGGTGGTGGCTCCTAAGAAAACCGAACCCGCCGGCCCTGTCCATTGATAGCTAAATTCACCGCCCACGGCCGTTTGGTTGCCGCCTAGTAGTATATTGCTTACCGCACAGTTGAGGGTGTCGGTATTACCGGCTGCCACAGCTGGAAGACTTTGGAAAGCGTTGATGATCAGCGTGTCTCTTACGGTACAACTTTGGCCACGGTAGTTTTCTGTAAGCACTAGGATGTAGGCACCCGCTGTGTCGGTCGTTAGTTGTGTACCTAGGCCTAATAGTGTGCCGTTTTCATCCAACCAGCGGTAATCGGTCGCAAACTGACTTTGAGAAAGCGAGGCGTCTAAGGTCACTTGTGGCGTATAGCAATTGATCACGGGCGTATCCGAAAAGCGAATACGAGGGTTCAAAATGGCTAGGTCTAAGTTGACAAAACTATCACAACCTACCGAACTTTGTAGGCTACGGGTATATAGTCCGCTACTGGAGAAACTTTCATTCCCAATTTGGAAGGATGCTCCCCTACAAAGCGCTATGGCTGTATCGGTCACTATTCGATCTCTTACGGTTAGTTGTAAGCTCACGGCACTATCACAAGCTGCTGAAGCGGTTAAGAAGGTGGTAAAAAAGCCGCTTTGGTTATAGGTGCTGCTACCAACGGTATAACTTTCGCCAAAGCAGATGGTATCGACTAAGCTACTGCGAAGTGTATCTACTACGGCTAGTTGTAGTTGCACTACGCTGTCGCAAAGCCCTCTACCTAGTAGATTGACGTGGTACAATCCACTGCTATTGAAGCTTTGAGTGCCCACCATATAGCTAGCTCCTATGCAAATAGTGGGGGATAGATAGGTGGTGTCAATAAGCGGTACAATGCGCAGCTCGTAGCAATCTTCTGTCAGTTCAGCACAGAGGTAGGGGGTGAAGGATGCTAAATTGCTTCGGATCGCAGCCACGGTTAGGCTGCCATCTGGGGGTGGTAAATTGCCAACTTCGCTGCGCCGATAACTAAAACCACAAATACTGTAATTGCCCGGAGGCTGGGTGCGTAGATCCGCTAAACTATCTAAACCTAGGTAAATACCATCCCGACCAATCAAATAGCTGTAAGCATACTCGGTTGCTGGCGGCCTAGGCATATTGTAGATCGGATTCGGGTTTAAATCCGTGTCTGGATGGCCCTCACAGCGCTCCAGCGGCGCCACGCTCAGCCGGCCTGCATCAGCGAAGCAACAGTCAATGCCGCGCTCATCACAAAAAATAAGCCGGAAAAAAATGATACCCCCCTGCGCTCCAGGTCGGTCGCTGTTGATGCGGATACGCCAATTCCCATTAGCGGGCCCTGTATTGAAATCTTCTAGGCAACCTAGCTGCGGATGGTAGGTGCCTTGATAAATACCACCTGCTAGCCAATTGAAAGGCGTATTATTGTTCCATTGCGCAGGCGCACCCGGATCAGCAGCCGTTGGGCTTGCACAGCGGCTAAAGTCGATAAACCAACGCGTGAAAATAGTCGGCGGCCGAAACTGGTTATTAATTGGCCCAATCAAGGTGATTTCCTGCCCGGCGGGGCTCACTAAGATAATCTCCACATCGTAAATATACTGGTGGGAAAAACTCAATTCTACCCCACAAAGACCTTGATCTGGCGCAGCTAGATCGTTATTGAGCAAGTCGGAAATCGTCAGTTCGTATTCGTTCATCCCCTGAGCTTGCAACAGCAAGGTGTCGCGAATACCACAGTTTTGCGCTGCCAACTGAATGCAGCCCAAGAGTGCCCAAAAAACAGCAGTGTAACGGAACAACGGCATACGCAATAAACGATCGGTTGGCAGGAAGATTGTGAAAAAGGATAGTTCCTGTGTTTAGTTAACGCCTTATGGAAAGTTTTGTAAAGCAGGGCATAAATGTCCATACCAACGCACGGGCTACCGCTTCGCTCGCCCTATCTAAAGCCCATACAGGCGGGCATAAATGCAGGGGCAAGGGCAAACGTGTAGCGCAAGCGTTTCCTATACCCAGCAGCCCGAAGGCTAACCTAGCGAGACTCGCCCAAGCGTACCGCTTAGCCATTACCCTTAGTAAATCGGCTCCAGCTGCCATCAGCCTACAAAGATACAAAAACACTTCCGATAATTGGGTGAAGGCGGGTGAAAGCCATCGTGCCGTTGACCGCCAAAAGCCAACCGCCAGCCGCCAGCCGCCAAAAGCCAAAAGCCAAAAGCCAACCGCCAGCTACAAAGGCGAAAAGAATTACGGGTTCCCCATCTCTACGCTTGCGCTACGAGGGGAAGACTTGCCCCTGCACGGCGTGCCAAACAAATTCTTATGCTGTTGCGTCGGTTAGTGGGTATAGTAAAAAGTAGTAAAAATGAAGGAGCAGCCAACCCATACTAGTTATTTAGGCTCTTTGTATGGAGAGATGTATTCATTATTTCAAAAACTTTCTTACCTTTGCGCCCTTATGAGAATAAGCAGTCTTTTCATTCCTTTAGCGTTTCTTTTGTTCCTCTTGCTACACACAAGTTGTCGATCTGAGTTTGAGCGGGTTAGAACGAGCGGAGATGCGAATCTTCTGCTAGCTAAAGCCAATGATTATTTTGAGGTGGAAGAGTATCAGAAAGCTCAGACTTTGTATGAGCTGGTGCTAGGGCCTTTTAGAGGCACCAAGGAAGCGGAGCAGATTGCTTTTCGTTATGCCTATACCTACTATTATACGGAGCAGTATGTGCTGGCTAGCTATTACTTTAAGAACTTTGCTACTACTTACGGTGGCAGTCAGTTAAAGGAAGAGGCGGATTTTATGGATGCTTACAGCAACTATAAATTAAGTCCTGTTTTTAGGTTAGACCAAACCTATTCCAAGAAGGCCATTGAATCCTTTGGTGAGTTTGCTAATGTATATCCTTACAGTGAGCGGCTTGACCAGATCAATGGGCTTATTGACGAAATGCGTGCCAAGCTTGAAGCGAAAGACTTTGCTTCGGCGAAACTCTATTTAGACTTGCGGCGTTATCCATCTGCGATCCGTAGTTTTGATAATTTGCTTATTGAATATCCGGAGACCAAACGGAATGAGGAAATCCGTTATTTCATCTGCCAAGCGGCTTTCGAGTCGGCGCGTGGTTCCTTTGTGGAGCTGCAGCTGGAGCGCTTTGAAGAAGCGGTGGAACGTTGCGATTTTTTCTTACGGCGTTACCCCAACAGTACTTATGTTAGTAGCGTAAGAAAATATCTTGATCAATCAAACAATCGACTAAACGAACTTAGAAATGGCTGATATTAAAACACAAGTGCAGGGGCTCAATCCTAACGTTAGTGCGCGCGATACGGGTGCTCTAGTGAAGGACACGGCCAATATTTATGAAACACTCTCTGTGGTAAGCCGTCGGGCTCGGCAGCTAGCCGTAGATTTGAAGAACGAACTAGACGGCAAACTGGCAGAGTTTGCAGAGGTGACCGATGCCATTGAGGAAGTAGTGGAGAATAAAGAACAAATTGAAATTTCTAAGTTTTACGAAAAGTTGCCCAATCCGGTAATCATCGCGATGCGAGAGTTTCAAGACGGTGAGTTATACTATCGCTTCAACGAACGCACGGAGGCCGACGAAGTTTAGTGCGGTAATTGCTGGGAGGCAGGATGTGTTCAAGGATAAGTGTCAAGAGCCCATCAAGCCAGCAGTAGGCCGTTCTTAGGTAGCAGCTAATAGCGCAGGAGGTTGTACCTTTGCGCTATTGTTGTTTTGGGCAGCAGGAGCTTTGCGCTATACCTTGCCTTTGCGCCCGCGTGAGCGAGCAAGGGTAGAATAAGGGGCATTACAAGGGGAAATCCGATGAAGGAAGTGTTGCAAGGTAAAAAGATCATATTAGGGGTGAGCGGCAGTATCGCTGCTTACAAGGCGGTGCATTTACTTCGGTTACTCGTGAAAGCGGGGGCAGAGGTGCAGGTAATTATGACGCCTACTGCGACACAGTTTGTGAGCCCGCTTACTTTTTCCACGCTTTCGCAGCGGCCGGTTTTTAGTTCAGTTTTGAGCGAGGAGGGCTGGAATAACCACGTAGCCTTAGGTTTGTGGGCTGACGCTCTCGTGTTAGCACCTGCCACGGCGAATACGCTAGCGAAATTAGCGCATGGCATTTGCGATACGATCGTACAGGCGGTGTATTTGAGTGCTCGCTGTCCTGTTTTTTTCGCACCAGCTATGGATTTGGATATGTGGGCGCACCCTTCGACCCAAGCCAATGTAGGCCTTTTGCAAACCTATGGCAACCATCTGATCGACGTAGGAGAGGGTGAGCTAGCTAGCGGGCTACAGGGCAAAGGCCGAATGGCAGAACCGGAAGAGATACTAGCGCAGTTGCAGTTGTTTTTTGCGAAGGCTAGGCCGAAGCCACTGAGCGGCAGGCTACTAGTGACTGCGGGCCCTACTTATGAAGCCATTGATCCTGTCCGCTTCATTGGCAACCACAGCACAGGTAGTATGGGGATCGCGATCGCGGCAGCAGCGGCGGCAAGAGGGGCACAGGTGACGCTGGTCTTAGGCCCTAGCCAGCTAGCCCTCGACTTACATCCGGCCATTACGCTCATCCGTGTGCAAAGTGCTCAAGAGATGTATGAAGCTTCCGTTGCCGTGTGGCCTAGTTGCCAAGCCGCTATCCTAGCTGCTGCGGTGGCAGATTACCGGCCGGCAGAGGTGGCTCAGGAAAAAATCAAGAAAAGTGCGGATGAGCTACAGCTTCGACTGATTCGCAACCCCGACATTGCCAAAACCCTCGGTGGGCAAAAGCAAGATCACCAAAGGCTCATTGGCTTCGCTATGGAAACCCAAAATGGCCTGGAGAATGCTGCGCGGAAGCTCCGAGAAAAAAATATGGATTTCATTGTTTTGAACTCCTTGCGTGACGCTGGGGCAGGCTTCGGGCCAGGCACCAACAAGGTGAGTATTCTTAGTGCCCTAGGCGAAACAATCGACTTTCCTGTAAAAGCCAAGGCTGCGGTAGCCGAAGATATACTAAATGTATGTTTAGTATAGACTAAAATAGCTGCTTTTACAGTTCTATACTTTGAACAAAGACCAAGATGTAGCTTTTGTATGACGTACCACAAACCACTCCTTAGCTTTTTGATCACTTTGA
The DNA here is from genome assembly GCA_036735605.1 of Lewinella sp. Lineage (GTDB taxonomy): Bacteria > Bacteroidota > Bacteroidia > Chitinophagales > Saprospiraceae > Neolewinella. The sequence goes on from DAINNZ010000019.1 coordinate 38,576, forward strand.
CGGTCGTTTTCTCCGTAGCGGCTCAAAGTGAAATCAACTTTTCTATCCGTTTCAATACACAGCAGATTCAAACCGTTGAGCTGGCCGTATTAGAAACCTTAGAGCGCGACATACGAACTTTTCTGAATGGTACTGCTTGGACCAGGGATGCCTTCTTACCTGAAGAGCGCATTAATTGCAATTTGGTGTTTACGGTTAAGGAAGTTGATAAGTCCCCCAATTACTACGAGATTGATTTAGCCGTTCAATCTAGTCGGCCCATTTATGGCA
>DAINNZ010000020.1:0-38717 GCA_036735605.1 Lewinella sp.
GTACCTGTCCGTATGGATGGACATTTATGCCCGCATTATAGTAAGTAAGTATGGCTGGAAGCATCCGCCACGCCACTGCTTAGAGCCTTGGGGTGGCTAAGCCTTCTTTTTGGTAAGTTGTTTTTTCTCCTCTAGTGGTAAATAGCCGAAGTGCGCTTTATAACACTTGGAAAAATAAGAAGCGGAGGTAAAGCCGAGTTGAAAAGCGATCTCACTCACTCCCAGCGCACAACTTTGCAAGCTCTCCTTGGCCTTCTCCAGCCTTTGCTGGCGGATAAATTGGTTGACGCTCAGCCCTGTGAGCTCTTTCACTTTTCGATACAACTGGCTACGGCTTAGGTGCATGTACTGCGCCAACGATTCAACACTCAACTGCGGATCCCGTAGATGCTGCTGCACAAGTTGTAGAAAAATAAAAAGAAAATCGCGATCCTCTCGTTTAAGGTCTGCGGCTTGCTGCTCAACCCCCAGCTTACCGAGATAGGTGCTTAGGAGATGCTGGCGATTTTTAAGCAATTGGCGCAGCTGAATTTTCAGCATCTCTATATCGAAGGGCTTATGAATATATACATCCGCCCCCTGCTGTAAGCCTTCTGCTCGGTCGTGGTCGGTCGCTTTAGCGGTGAGGAGCACGATGGGGATGTGAGCTGTTCGGGGGTTTTGACGGAGTTGGGCACAAAGTTCGAAGCCATCTAAGTTGGGCATCACTACATCCGAAAGAATTAGATCGGGCAGGGTAGCTACGGCTTTTTCTAGTCCCTGCTGTCCGTCGGAGGCTATTTGTAAACGGTAGAAGGGTGCCAGCGCATCCGCTAGATAGCCCCTCAGATCGGGGTTATCCTCCACTATCAATATTGTAGCGCGGGGCTTAGTTGAGTCGGAGCCTTTCTGTGGTTCCTCCACTGTTGCTGCCACGGAAAGCAGATTTGCTAAGGAGCCTGCCGGCTGCTGCTGGGCACTTTCTAACTTTTCGGCGGCCGCTAAATGGTTTTCCCCCAAGGGGAAGTAGAGACTAAAACAACTCCCGACGCCTACCTCACTGGTTACTTCCACCTTGCCTTTGTGCATCTCTATAAAAGCTTTCACCATCTCTAGGCCAATACCCGTGCTGCCATAGTAAACCCGCTGCGATTGCTTTACCTGGTAGAAGCGTAGGAAGATATTTTCTAGTTCGTTTTGCGGAATGCCCGGGCCACTATCGCGTATGTGTAAGGCAAGAGCTGCGGACGTAGCAGTGCTTACTTGTGGTAAAATCGCAGTAGTTTGGCAGAGAGCTAGTTCTATTTGCCCCCCCTCTTTTGTGAATTTGAAAGCATTCGAGAGTAAGTTGAAAATTATTTTTTCTACCAATCCTGCATCGAGATATACAATGGGAAGATGATCGGCTATTTCTAGGCGTAAATCGATCCATTTCTTAGCAGCTTCCTCTTTGAAATAGGGCAAAATATCTGTCACCAAAGCGGATAAATCATTGGGGCTTGCTTGCAGTTGTAGTTTGTTGGAATTGAGCTTTTGGAAATCCATCAATTCATTCACCAAGCGCTCTAAACGATCCGCATTTCTGTGTATGGTTTGAAGTTTCTGCCGCGCTGGTTCTGGCAGTTTAGTAGGCTGTAATAAATCTCTCAAAGGCTGCAAGATAAGCGTAAGCGGCGTTCGAAACTCGTGTGAGATATTGGTAAAAAACTGTATTTTTTGCTGGTGTAGTGCCTCTGTCTGCTGCTGCTTTACGGTTGCTAACAACAAGGCTTGCCGCTGCCGCACCCGCAACCGAAGGAAGAAAAATACGGCATACAATAAAGCTCCCACTAATAATAAGTAGAATAGATAGGCTAACTGACTAGCATACCAAGGAGGCAATACAATGATCTTCAGCGCCAACTCTGGGCCCCATTGGCCCGTCTTGTTCGCTGCTTTTAGACGAAAGGTGTAGGTACCATCTTTTAAGGAAGTGTAGTTAGCACTGCGCCTATTTCCTACATAGTTCCAATCACTTTCTAACCCATCTAAATAGTAGGCATATTGCAGTTGTTCTGCGCCTGAATAGGCAGGGCTAGTGTATTCGATACTAAATACGGACTGCCAAGGCTGAAAAATCACTTCTTGCGTATAGGCCAGCGACTTTTCCAAAAGGCCATCTTCTTTACCCACTTTAACCGCTTCGTTGAACACGAGCAACTTGCTGAAGGCTAAGTGACCAGGGGGGGGCGCAGCTGGTAGTTCATCCGCTGTTAGATAATTAACGCCTAGCTGATTGCCAAAAAAGAGCTGGCGATCGGTTCCTAGCAAGACCGCATTGTAGTTAAAATCGTCTGATAACAAGCCTTCTTCTTTACTAAAATGCCGTATCGTGAGACCTGCTGGCTCAAAAGCCAAGCGGCTAACGCCTTGTTTGCCACTTACCCATATAGCGGCGTCTGTAGCCTGAGTGATCGCGCAAATAGTTGGTTGCTCGGTCATTAAGGCCGTAGCGGCCACTTGTTCGAAGGCCTTGTTAGCAGCTTTGTAGCGGTAAAGCCCTCCCCCGTCGGTTCCTATCCAAATAGCCCCATCACGGTCTTCAAAAAGAGCTAGTACGTGGCTGAAACCCGGATGAAACTGCTGCTGATACGTTTCGCCTGAATGCGCTGTTATGATGGCGTCTTCTCTACCTGGCTTTTCTACGCTATATAGCCCAGTCGTGGTGCCAATCCATAAGGTGTTGTTACTATCCACTAGCAAAACTCGGATGTCTTTTTCTGTAAGACCATGAAGGCGAAATGCTACTCGGTCTTCTTGCTGGATTTTACCAGTCGTTGGATCAAAATAATGCAAGCCTTTCCCAAAGGTAGCAATCCAAATTACGCCATTTTCCTGAGCTGCAAAGCTAAGAATTCGATCAGACTGCAAGCCTCCTTTGGTAGTCCGTACCGAGAAATGCTCAAAATTTTGCTGCCCTGCCTTAAGTCGAAAAACGCCTGCGCCCCAGCTACCTACCCAGAGATCGCCTTGCTTGTCGTGGAAAAGCACTTGGATGGCTTTGCTAGTGAGGCCGCTGTAGCCCCTAGTAGGATCTAAATTGTAATAGGTTTCACTTGCCAAATCATAGCGAATGATGCCAGCTCCATCTGTGCTAATAAGTAGTGAATGATCCTCGTTGGCGACTAAACTAGTAACCGACACCCCTTCGAACCGTTCTGTGTCGGTTCCTAAAGTTAGCTGCTTGAAAATTTGGGCACTAGGTGCGTGTAATCCGATGCCCTTATCGTAGTACCCTATCCAAAGCCGCTTGGCAGCGTCGCGATGCAAAGACCAAACAGAATTGGACTCTAAGGTGCTCGCACCTGGGCTTTTTTTACGAATAAAAGACGGGCTACCGAACCGATCCACAACTAGTAAACCGTCATTCTCAGTAGCACAAATCACGCCCCCAGCATCGTCATCCACAATGGATAATATCCGGTTTTGGGTGTAGGGAAAAGCTGCTAAGCGCCCTTCGTGCTGGGTATCCGTTAGCGAAAGTAAGCCACCATTCATCGTGCCCATCCAAAGCGTATGCGCCGCATCCATGAAAAGGGATTGCATAGGTTGCGAAAGTAGTGGGCTAGATAGATCCGCTGCCGCTAACGTAAAGTCCTGCTGCCCCACTAGCAGTAGGCCTCTGTTGGTAGCGGCATATCGCAACACCCCTTCTCCGTTAGCTGCTAGATCGTAAATTTCCTCATTCCCACCCAATCTCTTGGCTCTAAATAGGCTCGCTTTCGGGCGATCTGCATCCACCGCCGCTAAGAAAAGTAGGCCATGTCCCTTGGTGCCGATCCATAAATTACCCCCTGCATCCTTGAACAAGCGAAGTATATGTAGGTCGGCTAAAATTGCACCGGTGGAAAGCTGAAACGCTAATCGCCGAAATTCTCCCCGAGGCTTATCTAAGATGCAAAGCCCCCGATCTGTACCAACCCAAAGGCGATCCGGTCCATCGGGCAATATCACCTCTACAAAATTGCTCGACATCGAAGTGCTGTCTTGCCAGTTAAAGGAATAGCCTTCGTAGGTGTTGCCATCAAAGCGATATAGGCCAGCGCCAAAAGTGCCGATCCACAAAAAACCGTGCGTATCCGTTGCAAGCGACTTCACGGGCCGAGCTGGAAAAGCTTCCTCAAAAGCACGAATAGTAAAAGACCTAGAGCCCGTAGCCCCTTTCCCAAGCAACCCACTCAGCGGCAAAACAAGTAGTAAGCCACCAACTGATAACAGCGGCAAAGCCACTACCAATTGCTTGAAAACGGTTAAAAACCAAGGTATTAATCCACGCATGCAACAAAAGTACTATTTTTTGCGACAAAAATGCTACTGATGAAGCTAAATAAAATGGCAATATTGCATTGGTTTTAATTTTCTACTATTTTGCTACAGGGTGGCTACACGTAGGAGCAGTTCTTTCTTTCGCGCAATTGCACTTTATGCCTTGCTCTTTCCCGAAAGTCCTGCCCCTGCGTGAGTCACCCTAGTTTTAATAGCGCATTGCTCCATATTATCCGAATTAACGATTGAAAACGTATAAGCCACAAACGATTATCTGCCTTATGAAGTCAACATCCATTATATACACGCTCCTGTTACTCATAGGCGTGCTCAACAGCTGCGGCCAGCCAACTACCGATTCAGCACCAACCTCCACAACACCCTCTTTGAGTGAGCATTTTCTAGGTGACTTCCTAATAGGAACTGCACTGGGTTCCGAGCACTTAAAGGGTACAGATACGGCTGCGAACCAACTCATCACCAGTCAGTTCAATGCCTTAACGCCCGAAAACGACATGAAATGGATGCACATTCACCCCGGCCCAGATAGTTTCAACTTTGAGCTACCCGATCGCCTCGTTCAACTAGCAACCGAGCATAATATGCTGCCCGTTGGGCACACTTTAGTTTGGCATAGCCAACTAGCCGACTGGGTAGGCGAAGTAAAAGATAGCAGTGCGATGGCGCAAGTCATTCAACACCACATTGCTAAAATCGTAGGCCGCTACAAAGGCCGTATTAAAGCATGGGACGTCGTTAATGAAGCGCTCAATGAGGATGGTACGCTGCGATCTTCCGTATTCCTGAACGCCATGGGCGAAGCTTATATCGAAGAAGCTTTCCGCCAAGCCGCCTTGGCCGACCCGGCTGCCGCCCTTATCTATAACGATTACAATATGTGTAATCCTGAAAAACGAGCAGGTGTTATTCGCCTAGCGAAAAACTTGCAAGAAAAAGGTATTAAGATGGACGGTATCGGGATGCAAGGCCATTGGAACTTAGTTAGCCCTAGCCTAGAAGAAATCGAAAACAGCATCTTAGCCTATGCTGCCTTAGGCCTAAAAGTACATATATCGGAACTTGACATTACCGTATTACCGAACCCCTGGGATTTGGAGGGAGCGGCCGTAGAACAGAAATTCTCCGATTTTATCGGCGACGAGCGAATGAATCCCTACGCACAAGCCTTACCCGACTCGGTGCAAACACAGCTGGCCGATCGCTATGAAGCCATCTTCCGCCTATTCCTTAAGCATCGCGACAAAATCGACCGCGTCACTTTCTGGGGTGTTCACGACGGCCATACTTGGCTCAATAATTGGCCCATCCCTGGTAGAACCAACTACCCGCTGCTCTTCGACCGGCAGTATCAACCGAAAGTAGCCTACGACCGCCTACTACAACTACAATAAACAAGGCTTTTTACTAGTTTCAAAAGACCACCACTTAACGATCATGCCAACCTCCCATCACAAGCTATCCGTAAAGGAAAAAATCGGTTATAGCCTAGGCGATCTCGCCGCCAACTTGATCTTCCAGACCCTGATGACTTTCATCGCTTTCTTCTACACCGATGTTTACCAAATACCGGCCAATATAGCGGCAAGCGTTATTTTTATCGGCGGTTTCATCGGGGCTTTTTTCAATATTATCATGGGTGCTATTGCCGATCGGACGCACACCAGATGGGGAAAGTTTCGCCCCTGGATTCTATGGACTGCCATTCCCTTCGGAGCAATCTCTTTACTGGCTTTCAGCACACCCGATTTTAGCCTCAATGGGAAGATCGCTTACGCCATCACCACCTATTTGCTACTCGTTATTATTTACTCGGCTAGCAACCTGCCCTACTCGGCTCTTAGCGGTGTTATGACCAGCGATATGGGTGAACGCAACAGCCTATCGGCCTATCGGTTCGTAGCGGTGATGGTGGCACAATTTATTATTCAAGTACTCCTATTGCCGCTGGTTCTGATCTTAGGCGACGGCGACCAAGCCGACGGCTTCAAAACCGTCATGGGCTTCTTCGCCATCGTAGGTACTATCTTTTTACTCATCACTTTCTTCACCACTCGCGAGCGCGTAGTGCCCGCACCAGAACAACGCAGTTCGGTGGCAGAAGACCTTCGCGATCTATCTAATAACCGCCCTTGGGTCGTTATGCTAGTGCTCACAATCTTGGTTTTTATAACACTCTCGCTCAAAGGAGGGATGTACATCTACTACTTCCAATACTACCTTAGCGAGCCTCACTTAGCCAGTTTCCTAGAAGGCGTGGGCTTTAATAGCTTCATCGATAACCTCAATGGTAGTCTTAATAGTATGGGCTTAGCCGCTTTTCAGTGGCCAGAGGATTCGCCCACCTCGGCGTTCAGCCTTTTCAATGCCGGAGGGATCATTTTCATGATCTTTGGCATATTTTTCTCTAAATCCCTGGCCGATCGCTATGGTAAAAGAGATGTCTTTGGAGCAGGGCTATTTCTCTCCACCCTTTTCATCGCTGCCTTCTACTTCTACCCGCCCACTAGTATCGCCTTGGTTTTCATCAGCCAAATATTACATGGCTTTTTCTATGGTATCACTATCCCGCTCCTTTGGGCCATGATCGCCGACGTAGCCGATTATTCTGAATGGAAAAACAACCGCCGAGCCACCGCGATCATCTTCTCTGCCATGATCTTTGGCCTCAAAATAGGCCTTAGTATTGGTGGATCGCTCGTAGCCTCCCTGCTGGCATGGTATGGCTATGATGCCGCCCTTGATACCCAAAATGCAGCTACGGCGCAAGGGATCAAAATCTCGGTTAGTATCTATGCCTCTATCCCCTTCTTTATTGGCGTAGCGGCACTCTTCTTCTACGAAATCAATAAAAAAATGGAATCGCAAATCGAGCACGATCTGATCCAAAACCGAGCCAAAAATAATCAAACAGCGTCCGCAACTACCTGAAAATTGGTAGCGGGAATAGTAGCCAAAAAAGTTAGCCGCTATAAGCAGTTCTTGAGTCGGTTGCCCAGTATCAGTGCCCTGTAGTCAACTCATTCTTTATACTGCTACCCAACAACGTTAACCAAATGCGCAGTAAGCTATTCAGCCGCTTAAAAGCGTTTTTTTGGCGCGAAATGTCCATCCATACGGACAGGTACGGGCTCGTTGCGCTCGCACAGGCCCAGTACCCAATACGGGCAGGCGGGCATAAATGCAGGGGCAAGGCTTTTCTTTATAGCGCAAGACTTTATTTTCATCCAAACTAAGACAAAAAAAAACAGTATTCCAATGGCCGCAGAAGAAAAAATCGATGTAAGCGAGTTTCGCCAAAAAGCGATCTCTTCACCCTTGGTGAACCATCTGTACACTGCTGACCCATCGGCGCATGTCTTCGATGGGCGTATCTACATCTATCCATCTCACGACATAGAAGCCGGTATCCCCTTCAACGACAATGGCGATCACTTCGGGATGCAAGACTATCATGTCTTTTCGATGGAAACACCTAACGGCCCTGTTATCGACCACGGCAAAGCCCTCGACCTAGCAGCCATACCATGGGCTGCTCGGCAACTATGGGCGCCCGATGCAGCGCATAAAGACGGCAAGTATTACCTCTACTTTCCAGCCAAAGATCACGAAGGGCTTTTCCGAATTGGCGTAGCACACAGCGATCAACCCGCAGGGCCTTTCCTAGCTATGGCACAGCCTATTGCCGGCACCTATTCTATCGACCCAGCCGTCTTTGAAGATGAAGATGGAGCCTACTACCTTTATTTTGGCGGTATCTGGGGCGGACAGCTCCAAAAATATCGCGAAAATCAATACGATCCACAACACGAAGAACCTAGCGGCCAAGAAGCAGCCCTCTGTCCTTTGGTAGCTCGGCTAAAAGACAATATGACCGAATTAGCCGAAGCCCCCAAGCCGCTGCTGATCCTAGATACGCAAGGCCAGCCCCTAATCGCTGCCGACAACGAAAGACGGTTTTTTGAAGCCAGCTGGCTCCATAAATACCAAGGTAAATATTATTTCTCCTATTCTACCGGCGATACACATTATATTTGTTACGCCATCGGTGATAATCCCTACGGGCCTTTTACCTACCAAGGCAGAATCTTAGAGCCTGTTTTGGGCTGGACTTCTCACCACTCCATTTGCGCTTATCAAGGGCAATGGTATCTATTTTATCACGACTCCATCCTCTCGGAGGGAATCACTCACCTGAGAAACATTAAAATGACGCCACTCCATCACTTAGAAGATGGTAGCATTCAACTCATCCATCCTTACGGAAAAGAATAATTTTTATTATGCAATACTTCAAGCACATCCCCAACATCTCCTACGAAGGAAGATCTACCGACAACCCCTTCGCCCTGCGCTGGTACGACCCCGAGCGTATCGTAGCTGGCAAAAGCATGAAAGAACATTTTCGCTTTGCTATGGCTTGGTGGCACACCTTATGCGGAACCGGTGGCGACCCCTTCGGCCCCGGCACTAAGCAGTTCCCCTGGCTGGGTGCAGCCGACCCCATTGATGAAGCCAAACATAAAATGGATGCTGGCTTTGAGTTCATCGCTAAACTAGGGCTTCCCTACTATTGCTTCCACGACTTCGACCTAGTACAAGAGGCCGATACCTTAGCTGCTAGTGAAAAAAGACTAGAGGCCGTCACCGACCATGCCCTAGAACATCAAAAAGCCAGTGGCGTCAAACTGCTTTGGGGCACCGCTAATCTCTTCTCCCACCCCCGCTATATGAACGGGGCTATGACCAACCCCGACTTTGCCGTAGTAGCACACGCCGCTGCACAAGTAAAAATGGCTCTTGATGCCACCATCAAGCTAGGCGGTGAAAACTACGTCTTCTGGGGCGGCAGAGAAGGCTATATGACCTTGCTTAACACCGATATGAAGCGTGAACTAGACCACGCAGGCCAATTCCTCAATCTAGCGCGCGATTATGCCCGTGCCCAAGGCTTCAAAGGGCACTTCTTCATCGAACCTAAACCGATGGAACCTAGCAAGCACCAATACGACTTCGACGCCGCAACCTCCATCAATTTCCTTCGGCAGTATGGCCTAGACCAAGACTTTAAACTCAATATTGAAGTCAATCACGCAACGCTTGCTCAACATACCTTCCAGCACGAACTACAAGTAGCCGCCGATGCGAATATGCTCGGCAGTATGGATGCCAACCGAGGCGATTACCAAAATGGATGGGATACAGACCAGTTCCCAAACAACGTGCAGGAGCTTACCGAAGCCATGCTCGTGTTCCTAACAGCTGGTGGCTTACAAGGCGGTGGTATCAATTTCGATGCCAAAACACGCAGAAACTCAACGGATTTAGAGGATATCTTCTACGCCCACATCGGCGGCATGGATGCCTTCGCCCGCGCACTGCTAGTCGCTAACGACATCTTAGAAAACTCCAACTACCTTGCCCTACGCCAAGAGAGATATAGCTCCTTCGACAGTGGCGCAGGCAAGGCCTTCGAAAACAAGGAATTCGACTTCAACGCCCTCGCCACTTTAGGTAAAGCACAAACAAGCATACCGCAACGCAGTGGCCGCCAAGAACTGTTCGAGAATATTATCAACAACTACTTATAAGCGTGTCTAAATAAGCAAGAGCTAAGTACTCGGACATATTTAATGCAACTTTTCAATCTAGTAGATTTTGCTTTCAGCCGAGGCAAAAACGTAGGCTTAGTGGTGCTAAGACGAGGCTTTTTAACGCTGGCTGGGAGCAAAAGATGCCGAGTGAAAAGGTGTAATTAATTTTGTCCGAGTACTTAATAAGTCATGCCTAGTCTAATAAACGGTGATTCGAGCTTTGCTCGAATCACCGTTTATACTTCTTCACCTTTTGCGGTTTCCAACTAATCTACCCTTCCCTCGTTCATGACGCTCATCCGAACTTGGCTCAGCCGCTTCCTTCCTTACTGAAAAAACATCCCTTGCCCTGAAATTTTAACAAGTTACACACAATAGGTCGCCAAGCTTTTAAGTTTAGGAAGGAAGATGCCGTAAAAATATGCTCTTTTGTTAATGAAGCGCATTTTCCTACGGCATTAGAGATAGGAATACTATATTTGTCCGCTCATTCGCAATTTTGTCAACTCGTCTATAGAGAAATGAAGAATTTTTTGCAACACACAGCGCTGTTCTGCGCGCTGGCCTTAATGCTAGCTTCCTGCGGGAAAAAAGAACGCTCTTCCACCACTGGCTGGGAACTAAACAGCCAAAAATGGGGCGGTTTTGAAAAGAAAACGGACTACGACGGCCAGGAAACTCCGCCCAATATGGTGCTCATCCCCGGAGGAACCTTCGTAATGGGTTACACTGAAGAAGATGTTACCTACAACTGGGATAACATGGCTCGGCGCGTAACCGTTTCCTCTTTCTACATGGATGAAACGGAAATGTCGAATAGCGATTACAGGGAATACCTCTACTGGCTCAAAAGAGTGTACGGTTTAGATTACCCAGAAGTATATCGCGATGCACTCCCCGACACCTTGGTTTGGCGGGATGAGTTGGCCTACAATGAACCGATGGTAGAAACCTACTTCCGCCACCCTTCTTACGACGACTTCCCCGTAGTAGGCGTTTCTTGGAAACAAGCCGGAGAATACGCTCGCTGGAGAGGAGACCGCGTTAATGAAGCTATCTTGATTGATAAAGGCATCCTGAACCCGAATCCCGAACAGCAAAACCAAGACGTTTTCACTACCAAGTCTTACTTAGTAGGCAAATATCAGGGTGACGTGCGCAAAGGCCTTAAAGACCTCAAGACAGGAGAAGACCGTACCGTACGATTCGAAGACGGTATCATGTTGCCTGAATTCCGCCTCCCAACAGAAGCAGAGTGGGAATACGCTGCTTTGGCACTGCAAGGCCTCCAAGCCAACGAGAAGGATGAAAACTATACCGATCGTCGTATTTACCCCTGGAACGGAACTTCTGTTCGTTATCAAAGGCACGATCGCGACCAAGGTAAAATCCTAGCTAACTTCAAAAGAGGTCGTGGTGACTATATGGGTATCGCAGGCCGCCCCAATGACGAGGCGCCTTTCCCTAACCACGTAAGAGAAAATTATCCTAACGACTTCGGCCTCTACAATATGGCGGGTAATGTCAATGAATGGGTTCTTGACCTTTATCGCCCAATGACTACGATGGACTTACAAGACGTGGACAACCACGACTTGAACCCTTTCCGCGGTAATAAATTCACCGAAATGGCCGTCAACGAAAATGGCGAAGTGGAAGAACTTGATAGCTTAGGCCGCGTAGTCTTCCGCCCCATTGATGATGCTAAAGCCGCCCAACGCGATAACTACAAGAAGGGAGACGTTTACGATTACTTAGATGGCGACCAAGAAAGTGAAGCTTTCTACGACTACGAAAAACACTCCCTTATCAGCAACTCCTCCCGTGTTTACAAAGGTGGTAGCTGGGCAGATAGAGCTTACTGGCTCAGCCCTGGCACACGCCGCTTTATGGAAGAAGAGAAAGCAAGCCGTAGCGTTGGCTTCCGCTGTGCCATGATCCGTGTAGGTGCTTCCCAAGGAAACGAAAGAAGTGAAGAAAATCGCTTTAGCTCCGTGAAGACTAAGCGCCGCAGACGATAGTATTTGCTGGTTCAAAAACCTAAAAAAAGTGGTGGAGCTTGTGCTCCACCACTTTTTTTATGCCTTCCCTTGTGAGTTAAGCTCGCAAGTCTCGCTCGTATTTTAAAGTGTAAAGCGCAACCTGGCAAAAGCATAACGGCCGTTGGCACCAAACTGCTGCGAACGGCGGCTGTAGATAAAACGACCTTCAGAGCGGTTAGCAGCCACGTTCTCGTCAGGGTACACATCCAGTAGGTTGTTAGCGCCTAAGGTGAAACTTAGCTGTTTATTGAATTTATATCCTAGGCTCAGGTCGGTTACTACTTTGCCCGCGAAGGTTTGTCCGTTCATCTCCACGTTAGTAGCCTCATCTACCGCACCGAAATATACATTCCTAAGGAAGATCGATAAGTTGTTGACACTGTAATCAAAAGTTAGATTCACTTTCGTTCTAGGCACGGCACTCTCTAAAAATATCTGGCTAGTGCGATCAAAGTAAACATCCTCCAAACCGGCCAACACACCGCCCGTATTGATGTTTTCGAGGGTTGTTTGAGACAAAGTAGCCGCTAAACTAGTATTTAAACGGCCTTGGCCTAGACGGCCGTTATGCGTCACTACCACATCTAAACCCATTGTTCTAGAGTCGATAGCATTCGCAAAAAAGGCCGCTCTGTTAGCATTCGCAAGGCGAAGCAACCTACTAATTTCCTCTAACTGTGGGGTGCCAGTTCCTCCTTGGAAATTACCAGTTAAAACTACTCGGTCTTTAATATCCACCATAAAACCATCAATAGTAACCGATAAATTAGCAGCCGGAATACGGCCTGTGATACCTGCACTAATGTTAACGCTTTCCTCTTGTTTCAACTCCGGAATGCCCAATAACTGTGCAGGCCGACTGTCATTACTAAATACCCCCACCTCAAAAGGAACTCCATCCACAAATAGGGTTGATGTTGAGTTGAAGTTGAGCTGGTGCAAACTCGGAGCGCGGAAGCCTGTACTTCCCGCTGCGCGGAAGGACCAATTGTCGGTTAGTTTCACCCGACCTGTCAATTTACCATTAAGTGTGGAGCCAAAATCGCTATAATTCTCAAAGCGCACGGCTAAGCCCAATAAAAACTTATCGGTGATATCGGCTTCCACATCACCATAAAAACCTACGCTATTTCGTACAGCATTTACCTCATTGTCAGGTCGAAAACCAGGAAAAACCTGCGCACCGCCTGGTCTAGGGCGGCCTAATGGGTCAAAAACCGTCGCAATCGGGCCTAGACCGTCGCGAATAATTACGGTATCCCCTCCTGTTGTAGTATAAGCACTCGCTGCACCATAATCGCGGTAGCTAGCCTCTTCACCTGCTAGTATCTGATAATTTTCTAGGCGGTACTCCGCCCCAAAAGCCACGTTCAAACCAGACAAAGTACTGGGAAAATAACGGCGAATATCCAAGTTAGAGGTATTCTGGGCAAAGCTAAACCCACCTGCATTAAACGAAGTAGGCGAAGCGGCTTCAAGACTAGCATTCAAGCTATTCGTAACCAAGTAATCAAAAGCATTTTTACCATAGACGTTGCTAAAATCCACTTCCCATTTATCGATCATTCCTTTGATCCCCATACCTAAACTAGCATCCGTAATATTGGAATTAATCTCAGGCAAGAAGCCATTCGGATATATTTCCGTTACCGTTCTATTCTGATTGGGCAAACGATAGAAACCACCGGCATTGCCTCGGCGATAGTTCAGGCCTCCAAACATATAGACTTCTGCTGACGCAGCAATAGGCAAGTTCATATTCGCCATAATTCCACCATTCCGAATAGCCGATTGACCTACTCGCATGTTAAAATCGCTGCGTGTAAGCCCACGCCTAGCCAGTTCTGATTCCGTAATATCTGCGTTCGGTGCTGCACCCGAGGCGGGGTTATTATAACCGCTGAAAATAGTCCCTTCCCATTCCTTCATCCGGTTGGTATATTCCCGATTATCAAAAACACCCGTAAAATTGATAAACCCACCGTCTTTACCCACTGGCAAGCCATAGTTGGCACTGATCTGATTAAACTCTCCATCTGCTGTTCCGTCTTGCTCCGGTATTTCGCTGCTCAGATAGGCAGCCGTTTCTACATTAAACGATAAGCCCACATCATCCTTCAAAATGATATTGATAACACCAGCGATAGCATCTGACCCATACTGGGCAGAAGCACCATCCCGTAAAATTTCAATACGATCAATCGCAGCTACAGGAATCGAGTTCAAATCTGTCCCCACATTGCCCCTACCAAAAGTGCCATTCACATTTACTAAGGAGGTGTTGTGGCGGCGTTTGCCATTCACCAGCACCAATACTTGATCGGGGCCTAAGCCTCGTAAGGCAGCAGGATCAATGTGATCCGTTCCGTCTGAGATTGTTTGCGTATTGGACGTGAAGCTAGGTGCCACGTAATTGAGTAACTGGTTCACGTTCGTTTGCGCAGAATTGGCGGCCAACTGGCTCACGTCCACAATATCAACCGGTACAGCCGTGGTGAGCTTCGTTCGACCCGCCGAGCGAGAACCAATCAACACCACCTCATCTAGTAAACTACCTTCGCTTAGCTGCACGTCTATCCGACTAGCATCCCCTATCTCGCGCTCCACCGTCGCAAAACCCGTGAAGGAAAAAACTAAAGTATTCGATCCCGCTGGCACTACAATGCTGTAAGAGCCATCCACCTCTGCAATGGTGCCAAGGCTAGCACCCTTCACCGTTATGTAAGTACCCACTAAAGGGTCTCCTCCGCTGTCTGTAACGGTACCCGTTACAGTTCGCTGTGCGTTAAGACCTGAAAAGGCTAACAGCACTACGCTCAAAAAAAGTAATCTACTATTCATACAAACAAGTGTTTTGGTTAAAAAATTCCCTACCCGACGATCGCTGTCTAAGCAGATGCATACGCCTTTTGTTCGATTTGTTCTTGGGATGAAAAACTGGTTTTAAGACTAAAATTCAACTATAATTACTAGGAAGACGCCCCCCTACCGAGGCAATCAACTAAAACGCATTTTGAGGGGGCTTACAGCACAGCCTCCAGCTTTATACCATCTCAAATGGTGTTTGACCCCGCCTAAAGCCCATACGATCGGGCGGGCACGCTTTGTCCATCCATACGGACGGCACAGGACTCGTTGCTCTCGCCCAGACCCAGTACGGGCACGGCGGGCACACATGCAGGGGTATAGTAAAGTAAAGATAAAAATATTTCCACATACTTTTACATAAAGTACTTTTATTTTCAAAATAATCGAAATTTTAGTGGAATTTCGCGTCAATTATTTAATAGATTTGTTTTTTTCCACATCACCCTTGCGCAAAATGGTTGCCCTTGCCCCTGCACATTGTGCCAGTAATACTTATTTAAAGCATCTTATGTACTTGAATCGATGTGGTTTGCGAATTTCTCACTTGTTATCCATGTCTTTGGCTGCTGTGTGGCCAAGCGAACAAGTGTATTCCTAAAACTGGTTGCCGCCGAGTGCCTCCGCATCGATACGATTTCGGTTGTAGGGCACGTTGATGAAATCGAGCGTACCGGGTTTTACGGCAATGCTGAAAGTGTAAGTGCCTCGGGTAGGTGCCCAATTGAAGCGCATTTCCCAGCAGTGCAAATCGCGGGTGAGGCCGAGATAGGGGTAAGTGACGCGTTTCGATACAAAATCGTAGCCGATGCTACCGATTTCTGCCTGCCAATTTTCGGTAAGCTGGATGCGCCCCCGCAGCTCGATACTATTGGCTAGGGCATCAAAGCGTAGGGTATCGCGGCCGTTTTCACCGCTCTGATCTACTAATCTTTGCAGGCGGAAGTTATAATTATGGCGGATACTAAAGTTCTCGAAGAGGCTCAACAAATCGGTTTCTTCAAAGAGGGTATTTTCTTCCTCCCGTTGGCGGCGGCGTTCTTCTTGCAAATCGGTTACGACCTCCTCCTCTTTACCTTGGAAGAGCTCCCGTATTTTTGCTACGGTGATATTAGTAGAGATCGTTCCTCTGAAATTAGTAAGTTTGAAGGGCACCTGGCTAGCTGATAGCGTGCTGATATTTACCCGCCGCCCCGTTGGCCCGCTACTTGGATCGTAGATATTCTCGTAGGGATCGAAGGTAGCGTTGAGGTTCAGGGTGGTAACACCTTTGAAGAAACGCGTGGCACCACTCATTTGTATAGGCGACCACTTCAAACTATCGGCCGCGAAATTGTAGCTACCATTGATCGCAATATTTTGAAAGAGCTTCACATTCCGAGCGGTACTATCCTTTTTGCTCCACACTTTGGCCTCGAAGAGGTTGTTGATGCTATAGTTGAGGGCCATTTGTTGCTCGCTGTTAGGTGGGCCGCCGTAGATACCATTGGAAAAGCGGTTGACAATCGTTCGGCGCTGCTCGTCGCGAGGATTGTTGACATTGGGCAGATCATCGAAATAGTTCTCGTTGGCCAAATAATTAGGCTGGTAGCCGAATGAAATACTAGGTTTTACGACATGGCGCAAACCTCTTAGCGGCCCTGCCTTAAAGCGAGCTGTGCCAAAAAATTGAGTGCTCACGCTCACGCCCGCCGAGAGGGTGCGGAAGGATTTGATGCCATCGGTGCGTATTTCCTCTAGAATGGTGCCGAAGACGGTAGTGTCGATGGTGAGGTTGCCATTTTCATCGATGATTTCTCGGGTTTGGATGCCTTGGGTATCATCGAAGAAACGTTCAATATTTTTATCGTAGTAGGTTTCTGCGTAGGCGATGTTGGGGGCTACGTTAAAATATTTGAGCACATTGAGCGAGATGCCGCTGCTAATATCGTGTCGGAAGCCCATTCGCCGATCGTTGAGCGGATCGGGGCGAAAGAAGCTAGTATCTTTTCCGGTGAAGGTAGCTCTCAATTCATTTTTATAGCGAAAATTGATTTGCTCATACCATCGCTCTTTGCCTAGCCGCTTATCGGCAGCACGGCGGAAGGGGTAGATAGTAGAAGTTTGAAAAGCCAGCTGGGGGAAGTTGATAGTAATGTCTTGGGTTTGGTTATTTTGGCTATGGCTGAGGCCGGCGGTGAGGTTGAAGGGCTTGTCGTCCCAGCGCTTACTGAAATTGACGTTTGAGTTGATGACGTTGCGGCTAACCGCTTCATAGGAATTGAAGACACGGCTTTGGGCGCGGTTGGTTTGAAAGTTGACACTACCACTGAGGGTAGCCGTAGGGTGGGCAGAAGGGTCTTGCCGATGCGACCAGTTGATGGACAAACTAGGCTGAAAGGTAACGACGCCTGTTTCGGTGCTTTCTTGCCGTTGTTTGTTGTAGCGGGTGATAAAGCTGCCGGAATATTTATAGCGTTTGCGATAGTTGCCCGTGAGCCCAAGGGCATAGGTGCCTTTGAAATAGACATCGCCACGCAATTCGAGGTTGAGGTGCTCCCCTACTGGGAAAAACCAGCCTAAATCGCGGAAACCGAAGCCCCACTGGGGGCTAAATTCATAGTCGCCGAAGAGCAAACCCGTTGTGCGCCCACTCTTAAGAGGAAAAAAGCCAAAGGGCAGCGCAAAGGGAGTCGGTACGCCCATGATTTCCAAATGACTAGGGCCCACGATAGCTAGCTTATTGGGTATTATTTTTGCTTTAGAGGTGCGAATACCGAAGTGAGGATGATCAGCCGTGCAGGTCGTAAAAATAGCCCCTTGAGAGTAGATAATATCCGCTTTAGTGGTATCATCAATGGTATAGGCATCTTTGAAAAACTTAGACTTCTGGCTTCTAACCACGATGTCTTCTTGATTCGTAACAGCCGCATAGACAATACCTTTTTGTGTTTGAAAGTTATAGCGGATGCGGTCTGCTGTAAATTCTTGGCTACCATCCGAGAACTGGGGTTTGCCTTCCTCCCTAGGGTTGGTAGCGAGTGGCGAGGCTTCCACGATATTACTTTCCCAGTTAAGCACCAGATGGTCAGCGGTAAGGGAGATGCCTTCATACTTCACTGTAGCCGTGCCAAAGAGGTGGATTTCCTTCCGGACAAAATCGACGTGCATGCTATCCTGCATGTCGTAGTCCACCGTAGCGGTGAGGCTATCATTCGACATGACGATGCTTCGGTTGCCCATACTAGCGCCATTCCCTAAAGCGACTAATAGCTCACTACTATCCGAGGGCAGGCTATCAATCGCCAAGCGATCGAGCAACAAGCTATCCGTAGGCAAGGTATCGGGCAGCGCAGCGGTATCAAGCGGTGGTTCCTTGCTGGGCGGCAAAGTATCTTGGAGCTGCTGTTCGAAGGGAAGTATTCGTTGCCTAGTAGGGCCGCCGGCGTAAAAAGTAGTGGATAAAAATAGTAAAATGAGACCTAATGGCCAACGAAAAAAGCTACTTAGTGGTAGCTTGGAAATTTGATTGTATATTTGCAGCATAGTGCGTTTATAAACGCCCATCTTACTACTGAACAACTGATATGTCGTTGACCCTCTTTGCACGGAATTATTTGCCTTCTTTGTCGCTTTGGTTCACACTGCTAACGCTGCTACCTACCGCAGCGCTCCCAGCTTTAACACTGTTTAACACTTCCTTAAGAGAAGCGGCGGACAAAGGTACACCAAATACAGCTTTTAGAAGCCTCCAAACCATAGTTATTGATCCGGGTCACGGCGGCAAGGATCCTGGTGGTATGGGCGACCATAGCAAGGAGAAAGGCATTGTATTAGCTATTGCGAAAAGTTTGGCACAAAAAATTCAGTCGAAATACCCTGAAATTAAAGTTATCCTGACACGCGAAGAGGATACTTTTGTGCCGCTACACGAGCGCGCTGCTATTGCGAACCGCCACCAAGCCGACCTCTTCATCTCCATCCACGCCAATATTATGCCCAACAGCAGTGCTACGGCTGGCACTGAAACCTACGTTATGGGGCAGCACGTAGCCAACCATAACCTACAAGTAGCGAAACGTGAAAACGCGGCGATCTTACTAGAAGCCGATTATGAAACCAACTACGACTACGACCCCAATAGCGATGAAGGCCACATCTTAATGGCAATGTATCAAAGTGCTTTTTTGGAGCAGAGCATCCTGTTTGCAGAATTGCTGGAAACCCAATTTGCCGCCACCGCACAGCGAAAAAGTAGAGGAGTAAAGCAAGCAGGCTTTGTGGTTTTAAAAGAAACGACCATGCCTAGTGTGCTAATAGAGGCCGGTTTCCTGAGTAACACCCAAGAGGAAAGCTTTCTCAACAGTTCGCAAGGCCAAGATAAGATGGCACAAGCTATCTTCGAGGCTTTCCAAACTTACAAGCACAAAGTAGAAGGCAACCATATCACCACGGCACCTAACCAACCGTCGGGATCCGCTTCCGTCGTGCGCCAAGAACAAGCTCCCAACTTGCTGTCAAGACCCAGCCCCCAAGCCCCCAAACCAACACCCCCAACTGCTAAAGGAGCAACCGCCACCGCCTCCTCAAGCACTAGCAGCCCCACTAGCAGTGCCAATGAAACTAAGCAAGCAAACTATCCAGCAACGGCCTCCACACTAACACAGCCGGGCAGTATTCAACTACAACTCCCCCAGCAGGGTGCCAATGGCGTGCAAGAAATAAGCCTGCCAGCCCCTAGTAACTCGAGCAAGCCTAATAACCTAGCCACCACCAGCCCAACAAAGCCTAGCGCATCCCCTAGCGCTGCTGTAAAACCAGCGGCCATCACTACGACCTCTTCGCCTGCTACGACCTCTTCGCCTGCTACTGCTTCTTCGCCTGCTGTGCTGCGGCAAGAAGTAGCAGCCCCTACGCAGCCAGCCGGTAAGCCTGCTACCGTAATGCCCGTGGTGTATCAATCGGTTAGCACCGCCCAACAACCCGTCGGTAACCAAGAACCAACGGCCCTAGTCTTGCCCAAGTCTGTTGCGCCCAACCTCCTATTTGCCGTACAACTAGCAGCAGCTTCTAAAGAAATCGACCTTAGCCAACCCAAATGGCAACAAATCCCCTACCCTGTTACAGTGCTGCGAGAAGGAGACTTATTCAAGTACCAAGCGCGTGGATTTGGTAGCCCTCAGGCCAGCAGAGCCGCCCAACAGCAACTAATTGCTGCCGGATTTGATGGCGCTTTCATCGTTATTTATCGCGATCAAGAAAAGCTATCCGCACAAGAAACACGAGCGATATTACAGCATTAAAGTCAACTATCCCCCCCGTTAATCGGTTTGCTAAAAGATAAAGCATCCAACCTAATAGCTAGAAGCACTGGTCAAGACGTTCCTAAGTCGCCTGCTAGACCTTTCATCAAGAATTATTCCATTATGCGAAACGAAGTTAAAGTAGGCATTTTAGCCATCATCTCCATCGCCCTTGGTTTTTGGGGTTACAAATTCATTCAAGGAAAAAATATCCTTAGTGCCTCTAAGTCCTACTATGCTTATTATGACAATATAAACGGGCTTTCCGTAGGTTCCGCCCTTAAAATTAGCGGCGTAGTCGTTGGTTCCGTATCAGAGATTGAACTAGATCAAAATACGCAAAAAGTAAAGGTAAGCATGGATATTGCCCCAGCCTATCGCGTCCCGACCGGTACGATTGCTTACATCTCCTCTGATGGCATTCTAGGGGGCGTAAAGATCGATCTTTTCTATAAAAATGCTTGTAGTGCCGATGGGAGCAACTGCCTTCCTCCAGGCTCTGAAATAAAAGCAGCCACTAGAGGGATGCTTAGTTCTTTCCTGAATACAGACCCAAACGATCCGGCAGGCCCCCTATCGAGCCAGTTGGACACCGCCCTTAATAAGCTCAATGAAACCTTTTTCGGTGAGCAGAGCGACCACCCCATTGCTCGTAGTAGCCAAGAGCTAGCCGCTATGATGGCCAACCTCAACCAAACCACCGCCCAGCTACAGCAACTTATGGCAGCCAATAGCCGTGAAGTAACTCAAAGTGTACGCAACCTAGCCACCCTCACCAATAGCCTAGCCGGGCGGCAAGCAGCACTAGCAGGTATCATCGACAATACCCAAGCTTTCACCGGAAACCTCAGCGAAATGGATATGGAGGCCACCCTTGCTAAAATCAACGAAAGCATTACTGGCCTACAGGCTACCCTAACAACTGCTAGCGAAGCCCTCGGCGGCTTCAACAACCTAATGAACGCCATCAGCAGCGGCGATGGAACGCTTAGCAAACTCCTACGCGACGACCAAATCTATGCCCAACTTCAACATGTCTCCGGTAGCCTAGATACGCTATTGATCGATTTTCAAGAACGCCCCTATCGTTATATGCCGCTGAAAGGCCGTAAAAGGGTAATGAAATTCGATCAAAAAGACGAAGCCGAAAGAGCCGCGCAAATCACGGCCATACCTAATCCACAATAGGTATAGCATGAAAATACTCAACGCTCGCCAAATAAAAGCCCTAGAACTCGCCACGCTCGATCGCCAATCACTTAGCGCTGCCGAACTCATGGAGCGTGCCGCAGCCGCCTGGGTCGATGATTTCCTAGAGCACCTCGCTGATTTGGCACCCCATTTTAAAGTGGCCATTGTTTGTGGCTCTGGCAATAATGGTGGCGATGGCTGGGCAATCGCTAGCCTCTTAGCCGAGGAGGTCAAACAAATCACGGTCTTCGATTGCAAAATTGGCACGAAAAGTACCGACTGCCGCCGCATGAAGGAAGTACTGCTAGATGAAGCCTTGCGAAATGTAAGCATCTTATCTGTGCCTAAAGGAAGTCCAATACCTGATTTTCGAAACTTTGACGTACTCATAGACGCACTCTTTGGAATTGGCTTGAGCCGTCCCATTTCTGGCTATTGGGCAGCCGTCGTAAAGGCAATCAATAAAGCCGCTATTCTAACCATTGCCGTCGATTTGCCAAGTGGCTTATACGCCGATCAAGCAAGCGAAGGAGCCATCGTGCGTGCCACTTCAACGCTTTCTTTCGGAACACCTAAACTAGCCCTCTTTGCCGCTGAAAATTATCCCTATGTAGGGCAGTGGGAAATCCTAGATATCGACCTAGACCTTCCCTACGAAGCAGAACTACCGACGCCCTACAACACCCTTGAGGCCCTATCGCTAATCGGTCGTTTACACCACCGTAGCCCCTTTGATCATAAAGGAACCTTTGGCCACGCACTCATCATAGCAGGTAGCCACGGCAAAATTGGCGCTGCCACCCTAAGTGCTCGGGCCGCCATGCGAGCTGGCGCAGGCTTAGTTAGTGTGCACCTCCCCAAATGCGGCTACCCTATTCTACAAATTAGCTTTCCCGAAGCAATGTGTAGTGTGGATCCACACGAGTTTGTCTTCTCCAGCCCACCTGATCTAAAAGCCTACAAGGCCATAGGAATAGGGCCTGGTTTAGGTACGGATCCTTTGAGTGTCGCAGGCCTCAAGAGCTTATTGCAAACGGCACAACAGACCCCGCTAGTGATAGATGCCGATGCGCTCAATATCTTAGCCGCTCAGCCTGAACTGCTCGCCTTAGTGCCTAAAAATAGCATTTTAACCCCTCACCCTGGCGAATTTGAGCGACTCTTTGGCCACACAGCCAATAGCTTTGATCGCTGGGAACTACAACGGCAAAAAGCGCAGGAGCTAGCCGTAATCATTGTGCTTAAAGGCGGCTTCACCTCCATAGCCATGCCTAATGGCGATCTACTGTTCAACACAAGTGGCAACCCAGGTATGGCTACGGCCGGCACCGGCGATGTGCTAACCGGTATGATCTGTGGCCTGCTAGCCCAAGCCTACGAACCCACTGAAGCCGCCCTACTAGGCGTATGCCTACACGGTATTGCCGGAGATATCGCCGCACTAGAAACCACCCAAGAAAGCTTGCTAGCCTCCGACCTCATCGATCGGATCGGTGCCGCATTCAGTGATCTAAGGGAGCCATTTCAGCCTGATCCCTTCTAAAAAAACACTTGCGCTACCAAACAAGCCCTGCCCCTGCCCTGCGGGCAAAAAACCAACTTCCTCCACGCTGTACACTGAAAAAATACGTGCCGAAAAATAAAGGCTACTTTAATTAAACTTGTTTCATAGAAGCAAGTCTATTGGCCAACGGCAGGGGCAAGTCTTTCTTTTTAGCGCAAATGCCTATTTCAAGACGAGCACTACTTCGAGGAATTGATGAAATAGACGCCCGTAAGCATCACGCCGCCAGCTAGCATGGATTGCATAGTGACCACTTCCTCATTGAGCCAACTACCCAATAGTAAGGCCACGATAGGGTTCACATAGGTAGAGGTAGCCACCTTTTCTGGCGACACCTTCGTGAGGAGGTAATTGAAGCAAGAATACCCTAAAATAGAACCAAAAAACAGCAAAAATAAAAATGACCACATAGAACGGCCATCTACCTCCTGAATCGTCCAGCCGGCAGCTTCGTCGATGCTCCAACTAAAAAGCCCCACCATCAACCCGCCTACAAGCATCTGCATGGCGGTGGCTCTAATGCGGTTTTCTCCCATATCAATCCGGCTGGCATAAATACTACCCAAAGCCCAAGTCAATAGTGCAAAAGCAATGGCAACCAAGCCTTTATAGCTTTCTGGATTCCCCCCTAGCTGCGGTTGGCCCACTAGTAAGCTCACGCCAAAGATAGAAAGTAAGGCCCCGAACATAGCTCGTTTGGCCGGTCGTATGCGCAGCAAAGTCCACATGAAAAACATGATGATTAAGGGATCAAACGACACAATCAGTGCCGTAAGGCTAGTGGGGATAAACTGCTGCGCCCAAACGGTTGCCCCCGTGCCAATGGAAAGAAAAAGCACCCCAATCAGGCCTGCATTCAACCACTGCCGTAGATTCGGCCATTTCCCCGACTGCCAGAGCGTAAAGAGGAATAGCAACAAACCTGCTGCAAAGAAGCGGCTACCGCACATCAAGAAAGGAGGAATGCGCTGAATGGCCCAGTAATTGGCTAGATAAGTGGAGCCCCAAACAAAATAAATGACGGCAAATGCGCCAATGATACGCCAACGTTCGTTTTGCATGCAATGCTTTAGTTACCTTTGCCCAAAATTTTGCCAAATATGCGTAAAACAATCTTACCAAACACTATTTTGCTCCTGCTATTCCTCAGCTATTTTATGAGCTGCGAACCAAAGGGAAATACGAGCAGCAGCCAAGGTGAAGCAACGACGAATACAAACGCTTCCCTATCCGTTGTTTTCATCCAATCTGATAGCCTGCAAACTGGCTATACAGCCTTAGCAACCGAGTTGGGTCGCTTGGAAGAAAACTTCAACAAAGCCCAAGAGAACCTTGGCAGAGATGCCAACGCACTCCAACGCGAAGTAAATAGCTTGCAAACAAAAGCGCAACAAGGCCTGCTATCCCCCAACCAGATTCAGGCCGAGCAGCAACGACTAGCTAAAAAGGAACAAGAGCTGATGCAGCGAAGAGATGTTGCTATGGGTAGTATTCAAGAAGAACAAATGCAACTACAAGCTGCTTTTACCACCAAAGTACAAGCTGTATTGGAAGAAATTAAAGCTGAAAAAGGCTACGATTTCATCCTCAACAAAAGTGCTGGTTCTGGCGTATTGGTAGCTAATGACGCTTTAGACATCACCCCCATGGTGCTAGCGCGCTTAAATGCCTTACCCTCCTCGCAGGATACAAGCAAAACGGAGTAATAAAAAGCGGCAGGTAAGTTATTACCTGCCGCTTTTTATTGGCTAAAACCTTATCCGATTAAGTTCCTCCGCTACGATAGCGATCTTATAGCGTTCCGTATTGTAGCAGCCGTAGCAGAGAATTCATCCTCCGTGAAAACTAGGTGCTTACCGAAGCGAAAATCGCCCATTTCGCTCACCGGCACGAGGTGAACGTGAGCATGTGGTACTTCCAAACCCAGCACCCCTACCGCAACGCGCCGGCAAGGAATACTGCTTTTGATGGCCATAGCTACGCGCTTAGCAAAAAGGTTTAAGCCAATAATTTCTTCATCAGAAAGATCAAAATAATAGTCCACCTCTCGTTTAGGAATACAAAGCGTATGCCCTTCCATCATAGGACGTATATCGAGAAAGGCTAAAAAGTCTTCGGTTTCAGCTACCTTATGGCAGGGTATATCGCCAGCTACTATTTTGCTAAAGATCGTGCTCATAAAGTATTTGGTTTAGAGGCTGATATCTAGAATTTCAAATTCCATTTGTCCGTTAGGTGTTACCACCACGGCCTTGTCCCCTTTAGCCTTACCGAGTAGGCCCTGCCCCATAGGCGACTCGACCGAAATCTTTTTCTGTGCCAAGTCGGCCTCCGACTGAGAGACTAACTGGTAGATCAGCGTAGCGCCATTTTTCGGGTTCTTGATCGTAACTTTGCTCATGATAGTCACTTTGCTCGTATCGAGAGTGCTCATATCGAGTACCCGCGCATTGGCCATAACTTTCTCCAGCTCGTTAATTTTCATTTCCAAGAGGCCTTGTGCATCCTTAGCGGCATCGTATTCCGCATTTTCCGACAAATCTCCCTTCTCCCGCGCCTCAGCGATGGCGGCGGCTACTTCGGCGCGACCCACCGACTTCAAGTGATCTAGTTCTGCTACCAGTTTGTCGTAGCCCTCTTGCGTTAGATAGTGCGTTCCAGACATAAATTCAATAGTTTAAAGCGATACACTTCTAGCCCACTTCCTTCTGAGTGAAAGTAGCCTCGAATGCGCATCGCGTTAGTGGTACAATAGCTTTGTTTACGCAATGCCCCCAAGCCGGGAACCAAGAACATCTCTTGCCATTGGGTAGTTAATTGCGTTCAAAGCAGATAAGCTGGCGGAGCTAGCACCGAATTACCTAAAGACGTTTCTTCCCTTGGGCAGTTGGCTGCTTTCCCCTTCTTAGTAAAAACAAGAACGTTTCCACCTTACCGATGAAAACGTTCTTGACCTTAAAATGGTTACAAATGTACAGCGCTTTTCAAAGATGCACAAGTTTTTACCTATTTTTTTTACACTTAAAACGGCCTGCTACCCACCTGAAAGGCCGGAAGCCTGGTTGGCGCAAAAGAATTTAAGCGTACGCTCCCCTTGCTCGAAGGCATCGACGTGAATTAGGTAAACTCCACTCCCGATGTAAGCTCCTCGGCTATTTGTCATATCCCATTCTAGTGCAGGCGATAGCTGTTCCTTTCGCCGGGCACTATCACTAGTGGTGAACATTGGCTGCTCGTTACGCGAAAAACGACGCACTAGCTTCCCATCTAAAGTAAAAATACTGAGCTCACAGCGAGCTGGTAAATTTGTTATTTTAACCACCTTGTTGGGCACGTAAGACTCATAAATACTAGTGCCATAATAGGGATTGGGCACAATATTCACTTCTTCTAAGGCCGCTACCCGTGCCACCCTGTCTAATGGCCTTGCTTGGTTGGCGGAAAGCTCAAATCGATAAGTGCCGTGGCCTTGATATTCATCTATCCCTGCCGCCCAATCATAAGGGCTATCCACCCGAATTGAAAGCCTAGCTTCATTAGGAATAATGCCTTCGGCGTAAGACAATAAGCTGCTCCCTGGCGAAAGCTGAGGAAAAAGCACCCAGCTGATCTTTGTAATAGCAGGCAACATGATACTAGGGGCTGCTGTAGCCCGTCTTCTTAGTCCTACCTCCAGTTCCGTACCGCCATCGTAGGGGGCGTTGGTAACATAAACAAAGTGCTGGCCACCGGCTGGAAAGTTGAGGTAGCTATCGGCCGGAAGACCTCCTATGGGCCACCAAAGCAAACTGCTAGGATTCCAGATCATATCCCCTCCATTGGCCGCTAGTGGTTGATTCGTGCTAGCAAGTGTGCGTCCATCAAAGACTGAGTTCTCCCCCCAGAAAATTTGTAGCCGCTGCCCTGTTTCCACATCCACGGCATAGCCAGGAAACCAGCCCATTCCATTCGCTATTATGGGCTCTGTGACCATATCCACAACGGGTAAGCCATCTGGCCCCGCTTCTTTGCTTACAGAACGAGCGGCTCGCATTTCTAGCATATTAGGTGGCCTTGTGTTTGCTAGCGCAGGATCCACCGAGGGCGGCAGTGGATACCCTTCATAACGGGTTTCTACCACCGGGCAGCGCGACCACAAGTTTTTGTCGGCAGTAAATACAATATCTACACTCCTCAACTCCCCTAGGCTCATTCTGCGGTTAGCAGCCTTATTGCTAGCGTTTCGCCAAACAGGTGATAGATACGGAAACGAGCGCTCCGAAGACCCCAATAAGGCATAAGGCACCACACCAGAGAAAATACGCCCTAGCTCACCATCGCCATCGAGCTGCTGAAAATTTACAAATGGATCCGTGTGTACATAATCGAAAAAGCGATGGCTAACCCCAGCTATGTTAAGCCGGTAATCATCCGGTAGGAAAGATAACCACTGCTCCCCTTCGAGATCTTCATATACTAAGCTAGCACCAATCGCGCCATTCGCGCCTCGCCCACTGCTGCCCGGCGCTGCTACCTGCTTTAGAAAAACAGAAAAACCAAACTCGGGTATTATCTGATCATTTGATTCCTCCAAAGGCCGCTCTCCGACTATTACCGACACACCACAGTCTTCTACGCAACCTAAAGTCCAAGTAACAGGCGATACGTAAACTGAATCGCTAGGATCATTATCGTAAAAACGCAGCTCGTACTGCCCATCTAAGACCTCTAAAGGGTTCACAATCTGAATGTCGAGCGGTCCGGCAGCCGCTTCGTAGGAAATAGCTCCTTGATAGTCTGCACCGGCTGCATAGGCTGCTCGGATATTTTGCCGGCTTAGGCTATCCATTTTCAAGAAAATACCGCCATTCCCCCTGCCTGCTAGGCGCGTAATAGCCGGGCTTGTTCCAAACTGCGATGCAAGCTCCTGATCTAGCGTGGGCCTCGGTATTACTCGGTAGTAAGCTTCACCAGCAGCTACATCCCCTAGGTTGTTTTGGCCTTCGATATATTGATTCGGCTGGCCGGGAAACACTATGTTTCGAGGATTAAATGTGCTATAATTATTATAGGCATAGGCTACCGCCACGAAATAATAATGCCGGTGATTGATTAGCGGAGCATCCGAATCGGAAAAGGCATCCCGATTGATCCGTAGCGCTCGTCGGATCCCCTCATCCCTTCCATCCACCATCAATTCGCTCATATAAACATATTGGCTCGTATCCGAAGGGTCGAAGGGCGGAACAAGCAACCAGTTGAAAAGCCGATCCACCCCATTTTGAATATCCATCTGTGCCACTAAGCGAACCTTTTCCGGATCATCCCGATCTTCCAAACTTACCGTTGGGTTCGCTAATTGATACAGCAAATAGCCCTCAAAGCGATACATACTATCTGCTACGCTCTCCGGAATGCAAGGGTCTCGCTCGGTATATTGCTCTAAATAATTATTGGAAGTAGGGGCATTAGAGAATAAGGCAATCACCTCCCCATCCAACTCCACCCAATCTATACTAGGTGCATCCGGGCCCCTCAGGGTATCGGGCTTAGGCGCTACGGGGCCTGCGATAGAATAGTCTGAAAAACAATCAAAATACTGGCTTCCTACAAACTTGTCAGCCTCTCGCAAGCGGTCTAATGAAGGGCAGGGATGCACTTGGTCAGGCACCCACAACACCGCCGTAGATAGTCTTTTGATACTGCCCGGCTGCATCGTAAAGGGACCTATCGACATGACCATACCATCCCCTATGATATTTTCTGTACACATCGACCAGCCGTCGGGATCGTTCGGATCACTGGAAAAAGGAAACTTGGTAGGTGTAGTACCTTGGTTATAGCCCGTACCGCCGTATTCTATGGGGCGGCCGTCGGGCCATAAGCCTTGTAGTATGTTATACACACTGTTCGCACCAAACCTTTGATCGAGTGGTAGTTCAGCAGGAAGCGGAAAGGGGACAAAAGACGTAAAGCCATAATATTCCGCTTCTTCTATTATCTGACCCTGCTCGTCATACAGCTCGTATTTAGGCCCCTCCAAAAGGGTGATACCTAGAATGGGTATTTCGTCTCCGTAGGTCGGATTACCTCCATCACAGACCACACCATTGGTTCCATCTAGCTCGTCTTCATTATATACATATACCAAAGAAAGGCTGGAATCTACCCCGATCCGATCGTCGGCATAACAACCTAATTCCGTATCTACCCAAAGGCCAAAGTAGGTAGCTAAGATATCTTCTCGGTTATATCCTTTGAAACGGTATTGCTGAAAGGTAGTGTTATTTAAGTCGTCGTCCGTTTGAAAGGCAAAAGAATAAGCCTGCACCTCCATGCGCATCGCAGATGGTGTATTCGTACTATTGTGATTATTCCCCGCATCGTTAAAGATAGAAAAAAAGAGCTGATCGGGTAGAACGGTAGTAAAGCAAGGCATCCGAACATGCGGATAGTCTCCATCCAAAGGATCATAGCGGCCATCCACATTATAGTCCCAAAAAGTAGCAAGCGTGGTATTCGGTAAATTAAAACCGTGTATAGCAGCAAAATGCGGATTGCCCTGCGCTGGCCATCCTAGTAGGTTTCTTGGTATCTGCGCCGTATCTAAGCGTATTCCAGCTGCTTCGGCAGCCTGGAAAGCACTGATAAAATCCACCACTTCCCTGCTTCTAACCTCAAAAAGCTGATCCCAATAGCTACAGGTATCTATAGACGTAGTGCCGTTTTCACTTAGTGGCCCTGCGTAAAAATCAAAACGCCCATTTGAACGGCCATATTGCTGCGCCGCCATCTTAAGCTCCCCGCCCGGCGATCGGCCTCCCAGCCATAAACCAGCAGCAAAAATAGAAGATATACCTTGCTCCCCGGGTGGCGGTTTCGGAACGATATACTGCGCACTGTTCCCATCCCACCACATATCCCCACCCAGCAGCAGACGGGCGCGAACGTTGTTGATATTCTGCTCCGCTTGCGCTTTTGTATTTGTACAATTCGATCTAAAATCGATCGGCGGTGGTAGGCTCGCCGTCTCAAATAGATCCAAGCGCTCCGCTTGCGCTAGTAATAGCAAGGGCAAGAACCACCCAACACATAATAGTATTCGCTTCTGTAACATAGTTTATAGATTTATTTCGAAGTGATCCAAATAAAATTGAACTCGCCAACCCGCAAAACAGCAGTGCGGCCAACGAAAATCGTAGGCGTTATTTTACTCATTCTTGTAATACGCATGCGGCGGCTACGCTATTTTTACTCCCATCTTTTGGCTACCGCTTCGCTCGCCCTGTCTAAAGCGCATACGGGCAGGCGGGCATGAATGTCCATCCATACGGACCGGTACGGACTCGTTGCTCTCGCCCAGGCTCAATACGGGCAAGCGGGCATAAATGCAGGGGCAAGGGCTTTTTGTAGCGCAAAGGTAGTAGTAGCTCTTGCGCTTCGCAACCACGCTTGCCCCTGCCCTACGGGCAAAAAAACGTATAAAACAACTACCGATAACTCTATCCGTACAGCGGCTCTACCTATTGTGTGAGCGCCTTGAGGCACTAGGCTAAAGCCCAAGACCCCCGATAAGTAGCAAGTCTTAAGATAGTTGGTAAGCCCGACAAAAGCGAACAGCCGCGAATAAACGCACCGCCAGCTAACGAAGTTTGAGACCGAGCCCCAAAGCCCATATCTCAAAAAAATAGCCCACAAAGAAGAATTGAACTGCGGATTGACCTACCGCTAAGGTACAGGCGAGCGAAAGGGCTTTCACAAAACCATGCGAGCCCAAAAACTTACTTGCTTAGAGTGGCAAGCAGAAAGCGGATTAACCTACCGCTAAGGTACAGGCGAGCGACGAAAACAATGTAGGTGGAAGGGTTTCGAGGAAGAGAATCGGAAGTGCTGCCAACGATATTAACAGCACTTCCGATAAACTATGTCATAAACTTTTCGGGCTATTCTCCTAGAAAGAGAAACTAACGCCCATATTGTGCGTACCATTGTAGATACGCGTATTGCGGTAGGCATAGTCAATGCTGAAAGCGGTATTGCGGCTATCTTTGCTTAGTGGCACGCGTACGCTAGCACCAGCGCTAAGGCCGTCGTAGAGTGGCGTTTCGGTTAGATCAGAAGTCTCCATGTCGGTACGGTAGCCACCTCTAAGAATAAAGCGTTCGCGGAAGCTATACTCTAGGGCAGCACCAAGCTGATCGCGTCCGAAGGAGTTGGCGGTAAAATTGCCATGCAGTGTGATTCGGTGATCCGCCACTCCACCTAGGAAGTCGTATGAGGCACCGATATTCAACACGGAAGGCATTTCAAAGCCAGCGGCTCTTTGATCGAGCGTTACAGCAAAGCCATTTTGCACCGCTTCCGTAGCGAGAGCCTGACCACCGAACTTCATCCGAGAGCCAATATTACGCAAGGAGATACCAAATTTGAACTCGTCATTATCGCCCGTTACATACTGTACGCCAGCGTCTAATGCGATACCAAAAGAAGATATATCAGAGGTAGATTCACTGATGGCTCTCATTAATAAACCTACCGATACTTTGTTCTCAAATACATGAGAGTAGCCGAAGCCGATATTGAGGAAACTAAGGTCTAGCAAAGCGCCCGTACCTTCTGGCTGCGCATCCGTAGTAACGTTGATGTCGCCGAAATCAAGGCTCATAATACTCAGGCCAAAAGCACCATTTTCTCCTACTTTAGAGGCAATACCAACGGCTTGCATGGCTATATCTGCTCCTTGTAAGTAATTTGCATAACCTACCATCACCTGCGACTTTTGAATACGGCCCATACCGGCAATATTCAAGCGCATCGCCTCTACGCCACTGATGCTTGACGTATTAAGCGTATGAAGACCGGCAGAAGGTGCCCAAGGGTTCATCAATAACTGCGCAGCGCCTGCTTCTCCTTGGCGGTCAGGATTGCCGGCATAAGCTGTTGAGGCTAGCAGTGTAAGGAAAAAGCTAAATAAGTAAATTTTCTTCATTCGTTTATACTTATAGAAGTAAAGGGCGTCGATTCAGGAAACTTGGGTTCCTGAATCGACGCCGATAAAGATGATTAAAGTCCAGATGGATCAAATTGACGATTGACACCGAAGAACTTCAGTGTTCGCTCCCCTAGTTCAAATGCGTTCACATGAATCAGGTAAACACCACTAGCTACAGGGATGCCTCTGAAGTTGTTCAAGTCCCATTCTAGCGCAGGTGAAATCTGCCGCTGTCCGAAGGGGCGGTTTGCTGCACCACGAAGTATCAAAGGCTCTTCATCCCGATTGTACTGCCGGATGAATTTACCATCTAAGGAGTAGATCGTAACTACGCAACGAGCAGGCAAATTAGTGATTTTCACTACCTTGTCAAATACGTTGGCCTCGTAGATGCTGGTCGCATAATACGGGTTAGGCACCACATTGATCATGTCTAGCGCTCGGTTGATACCCGCTTGATCTAACTGACCTGCCATTTTGCCATCAATTTTGAAGCGGTAAGCACCGTGGCCATTATAGGCTTCTTCGCCTGCCGCCCAATCATATCGGCTATTCACGCGCAACTTGAGGGTAGCATCATTAGGAATGAGACCATCCGCATAAGAACGCAGCGTAGCGTCGGGTGCAAGGAAGGGGAATATGGCCCAAGTGATTTCCCTTACCCCGTTACCTTTACGGCTAGGTGTGGGGGCATTGCGGTCTTCAAAGCGACCTTCCAAGAATTCACCGCCATCATAAGGCAGCTTCGTCACGTAGATATAGTGCTGCCCACCCGCAGGGAAGTTAAGCGGGCTAAAGGCACCAATGCCTGGTATTTGCTCAAACAAGACATTACTTGGGTTCCAAATCATATCTGCCCCGTTGTCTTGCACACGGAAGCCCTCCGCATTTACCTCACGGCCGTCATAGACTGAGTTTTCGCCCCAGAAAATTTGTAGGCGCTGTCCTGTTTCTACATCCACAGCATAACCAGGGAACCAGCCCATCCCTCTTGCGAGGTTCGGGTCGATGTTCTCATCTACGAGCGGTAAACCGTCGGGGCCAGCCTCTTTGGTTACCGATGGCGCGGAGCGCGGATCAAACATAATAGGCTCGCCATCACTAACAAAACGACTATCGACAAAAGGCGGTAGCGGGTAGGAAGCGTTTCTAGTCTCTACAACCGGACAACGCGACCAAAGCGATTTATCGCTTGTGAACACAATATCCACGTTGTTGAGATCATTCAAACTCATCTGGCGGTTTGGTATATTGTTGAAGGTGTTCTGCCAAACTGGTGAGATGTAGAAAGGAATCACAGCACGCTGCTGCCAGTCCATCAATTTGTAGGGCGCTGCACCAGGGAACATACCCCCTAATCGGTTGTTTGGGTCAAAAGCAGCTAGGTCGTCGCCAAAACTAGTGTTGACATAGTTAAAGAGATTCTGGTCAATTACAGAAACCCCCGTACCAATGCTCAACCCGTCGGGAACAAAAGTTAGCCACTGGCTGCCTTCTGGGTCGGCATAAGTTAGGGAGCCACCAAGTGCCCCGTTGTTCCCTTCAACATCCATACCTGGTTCTTGTACATCTTGGATAAAGACAGAGAAGCCAAATTCTGGAATGATTTGCTCATTCACTACGCTGATGGGTTGCTCACTTACAATTGCATCTACCCCACAAGCATTTAAGCAGCGAAGCGTCCATGTAACAGGGCTGTCATAGGCTTGGTTGCCCATGTTAGCGTCTTGGAAATTGATTTCATACTCCCCATCAACAATATCTATCGGGTTCACAACCAGAACATTGATCGGTCCGGCTCCCTGTAGATAATCGATTGCTCCTTGATAATCGCCCTCATTGGCATAAGCTTCTTGAATGGCCTCTACGCTTTCTGGCGTCATGTCTAAGAAGTTACCGCCATTGCCTTTACCCGCTAAGCGAGTAATGGCAGGGCTGTCGCCGTACTTAGCCATCAGTTCAATATCCAAAATAGGTCGCGGAATAACGGTGTAGAAATCGCGTCTATCTTCGAAGGAACCAATATTGTTGCGGCTTTCTAGGTAAGCACGGCGCTGACCGGGATCAAGATCGTCATTTTGATCGAACTCTTTGTAATTGTTGTGTGCGTAAGCGATAGCTGTGAAGTAGTAGCGGCGGTGGTTGATCAAACGCGTATCGTCAGAGCCGAAAGCATCTTGCGTGATACTCAAAGAGTGACGAATACCGGCATCATTACCTTCTATCATTAGCTCCGGCACGAAGTAAGTCTCTAGCGTAGGGGTTTGCCCTTGCTCAGGGTCTAAAGCATTCCAGTTGAAAATTCGCTTGATGCCGTTCTTTAGGTCAAAGTCTGCTACTGGGCGTACTTTATTGAAGTCGCCTCTATCTTCCAAACTCACCTCTGGGCCGGCTAGCTGATAAATACGGTAGCCTTCAAATTTGTAAAGGCTATCAATCGTACCTGCTGGGATATTGGGATCTGGCTCCGCATACTCCTCCAAATAATTGTTAGAGGCGCGCGAGTTAGAAATCAAAGCAATCACTTCCCGATCCAACTCAATCCAGTCAAGGTCTGGTGCATCAGGCCCTTCGAGAATTCTGAAACAAGCATCGAATAGGTTCTGTGCAATATCGTCGGCTTGTTGTAAGCGCTGTAAAGAAGGGCAAGGGTAGGTCTGATTGGCCACCCAAACGACACCTACGATGAGCTCATTTACCGCACCGGGAAGCAGGCGGAAAGGCCCCGATGCTTGTACGGTACGGCGGTCGCCCATACCTAGATCAGCGGTACACATCGACCAGCCGTTGTCATTGTCAGGGGCATCCGGAAGGGCATAACGGGTTGGCATAGTACCTTCGTCGTAGCCATCACCACCGATTTCGAGCGGCCGGCCATCTCGCCAGATACCTTGTAGGTAGTTGTAATATTCCTCTGCTGTGTTCGGGTCGGTGGTACCAGCAGGTGGGCTACCAGCTCCTGCTCTGTTGACGTAGATAAAAGAACTCATGCCTAGTTCTACTTCATCAATTTGGTTATTCATATCATCGAAAATAGGTCTTAAAGGACCCCGGAAATAGTCAACACCTAAGATCGGAATTTCATCACAATAAGTGGCCACCCCACCATCACAAGTACAGCCACTAGCCCCATCTAACTCATCCTCGTTATAAACATAAGCGAGAGATCGTGTGGTATCACAGCCTACAAAATCGTCGGTAGAGCAACCCAAGTCGGGATCCACCCACATCGCGAAATAAGTATCCAGGATGTCTTCTCTAGCGCGGTTGATCAATTTGTAGCGCTGAAAAGTCATATTATTCAAATCGTCAGAAGAACGATAAGCGAAGGCCTGTACCTGCACTTCCATCCGAATCTGCGTAGGCGTATTAGATTGGTTGTGGTTATTACCCGCATCATTGTATATCCAGAAGTGCATTTGATCGGCAAACTGCGGCTCATCGCAACCTCTAATTTCAATAATAGGATAGTCACCTCCCGTTGGGTCATAGATGCCATTTTGATCATAATCCCAAAAGCCCCCTAAACCTTGGCGCGTATTAGGAAGATCATAGCCATGTACATCAAAGAAGTAAGGATTACCCGTAGCAGGCCAGCCCAAGATATCCTCTGGAATGCTAGACGGATCTAAAGGCAGCATATTGGCTTCCTCGGCGGCTATAAAATCGCCTCTGAAACGGCGTATATTTTCGCCATTTACTACGAAAAAGCGATCCCAGCGAGCGCAAGTATCAGCATCAACCGTGCCTTCTGGGGTGAGCGGACCGGGATAGTAATCAAAGCGGCCAGTACTACGGCCATACTGCTGCGCAGCTACTTTGAGTTCGCCGCCAGGGGCGCGACCACCTAACCAAACAGCACCAGCAAAGATGGAGCTCACTTCTCGTACACCTGGAGGTGGCTTAGGCACTACATAACGGCCATCGGAGCCGTCCCACCAAACGTCTCCGCCGGTAGTCAAACGAGCGCGTACATTGTTAATTTCTTGCTCCGTTTGTGAAATGGCATTCGAACAGTTGGAACGGAAATTAATACTTTGATTGTTCTGCGTACTAGCCGGGGCTTCCGCCTCTGGGCCTTTTGCTGCCCAAGCTACTACAGGAAGTAGCAGGCTGAAAAGCAAGGATAAAAAAGGTAGCAGTCTTGTCATTTTCATTTTTGAAAGTGTTATAAGACAAAAAATAGTCTGTGCAATCGAGCTAACCAATAGCTCCATTGCACAGCCTTTGATTCATTTTAGAAGTTTAGCGAAGTACCGATGAAAATCCGGCGTGGCAAGCTAAACAGATCGGGATTTAATAGCCTCCACTGGTAGGAAGCAATATAGTTTTCTACGGTTTGCACACGGCCTTGGAAGTTCGCCAAAGCATCTTCGCCAAAGCGAGATTGTAAGAAACCATTGTCTTCTGGTGATCCGGTGGTAGAATAGACATTGATGATGTTCTGGCGATCTAGGAGGTTGCTTACCCGAACATAAACGTTCATGCCTAAGCTGTTGGATAGCTTGATATCTTTATCCACCCGCAAGTTGAGCGTGAAGTTCCAAGGCTTACGCGCACCGTTGATAGCACCTCTTGTGCCCGTTCCGCCAAATTCAGTTGGGAGGAAAGTAGCTGTGTAAGGACGACCAGAAACCGCAATCGTTTGGAAATTAATACCAAGACCTTTGAACAGCCCGAAGCCCTCAAAGTTGCTAGGTAAACGGTAGTCTAAAACCATATTGATGCGGTGGCGCTCATCGAAGTTAAGCGGGAAAAGCGTCCGTAAGTTACCTCGGTTGGTAAGGCCCCGTTGTGAATTAGCATCGGAGCCCGTACCATCGGCAAAGGCTAAGGAGTAGTTCGCGTTGATCAAAAGATTCTTCGTTCTACGCATCTCGTAGGAGAAGTTGAAGCCCTTAGTGGTACCAAAGTCTTGGTTATCGTAGGTAGTATATTGGTTCACTAAAGGAACGGGGAAGAAAGTACGCAACTGAATCATGTCGCGCAATTCCTTGTAGTAAGCAGAAATCTTAATAGCTGCGCTCGCACTTACTTTTTGCTGGAAGCCTACTTCGTAATCAACCGTACGCTCCGGACGGAGGTTCGGGTTATTGAAAGTAGTGCTAGATGCACGCTCCACGAAGTAGAAATAGTCGAGTGCCGTTGCAATGGTGTTGCTAGGTGGGCGCTGCACGAGTACGTCGTAGTGGGCGAAGAAGTTAGCATCATCGTTGATCGGGAAAGAGAAAGCCAAACGCGGCATCACATTGAACTGTACTTCATAGTCTTGGAAGGAGGTTTCAACGGTGAAGTTATTCTCTTTAATCAAGTTAGCCACTTCATGAGCTGCGGGGTTGGCATATTTAGGAAATACAAGCCCCGTACGAATGCCGTCAATCTCCTGAGGGCCATTAGTAGGCGATCCGTCTGGTAAAAACCAGTTATCGCCACTGCGGTATGCCTGAACGACCTCCCCATTATCTGTGCTTGTATAAACGCGATAATCCTCTCCGATATTCCCTGGTCGGTCTGTGCCTAGGTTAGCGTGGAAGTCGGATGCCGTCTGAATCTCATATAAGCTGTAAGGGTCTTTCAAGACGCGGGTGTTGGCATCATAGCGATCCAAGCGGACACCGACTCGGAAAATCATTTTGTTGATCGTGAACTTGTCTTGGATGAAACCAGCCGTATAAATGGGCCGGTTGGGCGCTACATTGAAAGTTCTGCGACCGGTAGCCGGGTCAATAGCAAAGAAATCATCGAAAGTACCATCGAACTCATTGCCTAGATAATCGTAGCCAAAATAGTCTAATTCGTTCCGATTAGTCAGCTCTTGAGCAGAGAACATAGCCAGCGATAGTTGGTCGGGCGATAGCCGATCGATGTCAACATATTCGCTTAAAGGCACGCCCAATGATTCCCGAATAGAACGATAGAACTGGCTGCCTGGCAGATCGACAAAAGTAGATGGATAGATAGGGAAATCACGCATTTCGCCATTGATTTCAATCGACTGCATGCCAATTGGAGCGGCTGTAGTATCCGGTACCTGGCCTGCTAGGTGCGCATTGGCATTCAAGCGGGCTAAGGTCCACAAACCGCGAGGATTGAGACTCCAGTTGCGGTTGATCCGCTGCTCATACATGAAACCTAGCTCGATGTTGTGGCGGCTCTTATCAGAGCTGCCTGGCACGATTTGGAAGCTTGCGTTAACGTTAAAGGTATAAATGTCATTATCCGCTTTTTGCGCCACATTGTACACCTCCCCTACATTTCTAGCATGGCCGTCAAAGGTATTTCTATAAATATCGCGAGTGGCTCCATTGATAGAAAAGAAATTATCAAGGTTCAGCGCACCTACGTTACCTTGCCCCAAGAAAGCAAACTGCTCTGTATTAAAGGGCTCGCTAAAGGATACGTTGTTGATTTCTGCAACGGCATTGTTGTAATTAGCCAGCACAGGATTTAAGCCAACACTTGAATCATAAGAACGCAACACTGGCCGGAAAGCAGCGTGCTGCACGCCAGTTAAAACACCTTGCTCAATAACGGGTGCGAAAACAGGAATATAATCCGTTATGAAACGCCCCACATAACCATAGTCGAAGTAGTTATTTCCGTGGCGCGGATCGGTCAGATCCACCCGATTGTTCTCTATACCGCCCTGTAGTACGTAGGTAGCTTTCTGGATCAGCCCTTTGTCTGCATTTGGTCCTTGACCGCCTAAGCGGTGGCGGAAGCGGAAGTTTAAACGGTAATCATTGCTGAACTGCGTCGGGTTATTGTGTGCATTAAGCAAACGCCAGTTATTAGCCCCATTCTCCTCAGAAGGGGTGAACATGTTCTCGCGATCAGAGTAGAAACCAGTTAAGGAAACATCAATGGCGTCACTCAAACGAGCATCCAGTTTACCGGTTATGTCGA
>DAINNZ010000021.1:0-7986 GCA_036735605.1 Lewinella sp.
CGAAAAAGACTTCTCCACCGATGAAAACCTCCCCATCAACCAAGCACCTCGCGATAATGATGGAGACGATTTCGAAGACGAAAAAAGCAGCTACAGCGGCAAAGGTAGCAGCAATGTAAAATCCCGCACCCCAGTGTTGGATAATTTCGGTCGCGATATTTCTAAACTCGCAGAGGAGGGTCGGCTAGATCCTATCATAGGCCGAGAAACGGAGATAGAGCGTGTTAGCCAAATCCTCAGCCGCCGTAAAAAGAACAACCCCATTCTCATCGGCGAGCCCGGTGTGGGCAAAACGGCTATTGTAGAAGGCTTAGCTTTGCGCATCCAACAGAAGAAGGTCAGCAGAACCTTATTCGATAAGCGCATCGTGATGCTCGATCTAGCAGCCTTAGTGGCCGGCACTAAATATCGCGGGCAGTTTGAGGAGCGGATGAAAGCGATTATGAACGAGCTGGAAAAATCCAGAGATGTGATCCTTTTCATCGACGAGATTCATACCATCGTAGGGGCAGGCGGCGCAACGGGTTCCTTAGATGCTAGTAACATCTTCAAACCTGCTTTGGCGCGCGGCGAGTTGCAATGTATCGGGGCTAGCACCCTGGATGAATACCGGCAGTATATCGAAAAAGATGGAGCGCTCGATCGCCGCTTCCAAAAAGTAGTGGTTGAACCCCCTAGCACAGAGGAAGCCATCCACATCCTTCACAACATCAAGTCGAAGTATGAGCAGTTTCACAATGTGCTCTATACCCCAGAAGCGATTGAAGCCTGCGTAAAACTCAGTGATCGCTACATTACCGATCGGTTCTTACCTGATAAAGCCATCGATGTGTTAGATGAAGTAGGCGCAAGAACCCACATCAAAAACATCGTTGTACCGAAGCATATCGAGGAGATTGAGGCGCAAATCGAAGCCGTTAACCTGCAGAAAACGGAAGCCGTCAAGAACCAGAAGTATGAAGAAGCTGCTGATTTACGCGACAAAGAAAGCAAGCTCATCAAAAGCCTCGACGACGCCAAGGCTAACTGGGAAGAAGAAAGCAAAACAAAACGCTACCCCGTTGATGAGGAAGATATTGCCGAAGTGGTCAGCATGATGACGGGTATCCCCGTTCGTAGAGTGGCTCAAAACGAAAGCAAAAAACTGGTAGGTATGAAAACCGACCTACAAGCGATGATCATCGGCCAAGATGACGCGATCGAGAAGGTCACCAAAGCCATACAACGCAACCGAGTAGGGCTTAAAGACCCTAAAAAACCAGTGGGAACGTTCATCTTCCTAGGCCCTACGGGCGTGGGTAAAACCGAGTTGGCCAAAGCATTGGCAAAGTACATTTTTGATAGCGAAGACTCCTTGATCCGCATTGACATGTCGGAGTATATGGAGAAATTCAGCATTAGCCGCCTCATTGGGGCGCCTCCGGGCTACGTAGGCTACGAAGAAGGTGGCCAACTAACGGAAAAGGTTCGTCGGAAACCTTACTGCGTCATTTTATTGGACGAAATCGAAAAAGCCCACCCAGATGTGTATAATATTCTGCTGCAAGTGCTAGACGACGGCCAACTAACCGATGGTTTGGGCAGAAAGGTGGACTTCAAGAACACCATGATTATCATGACTTCCAACATCGGCGTCCGGCAACTAAAGGACTTCGGCCAAGGGGTGGGCTTTGCTACCAAAGCTCGAACAGAAGCGGCTGAAGACGATAGCAAGTCGGTGATTCAAAATGCACTCAAGCGTACTTTTTCGCCTGAGTTCCTTAACCGCATCGACGATATCATCATATTCAACAGCCTCGACCAAGCTGAAATTTTCAAGATCATCGATATCAGCCTCAACGATTTGTATAAGCGCCTAGCCGATATGAATCTTCAACTAGAATTGAGCGCCGAAGCGAAAAAGTTTGTAGCCGAAAAGGGCTTTGATCCTAAGTTCGGTGCCCGGCCACTCCATCGTGCCATCCAGAAATATATTGAAGATCCACTGGCGGAGTACATCCTCAATAACAACCCCGAAGGAGGGCAAACGCTGTATGCTGCACTAGACGAGGCTGCTCAGAAGATTGTGATTTCTGCTGAAAAAACAGTGGAAAGCGACGTTCAGAACTAATTTTTAACTTTTTTTCATAAAAGCAAGCTGAAAAATTATCTTTTTTCAGCTTGCTTTTGTTATTTTGTAGTTCGGTAGCTTGTTTCATTCAGTTACCAAACTATTACTCATCAAACACAACTGCATTTGGCTAACAGAAAAGGTGGTCGCCCGAAGTACGATCGCGCGAAAGAATTAGAACCTCAATTTAGAATTAACGATTTCATCCGCGTACCCGAAGTACGGCTCGTAGGTGATAACCTCGAAGAACTTTCTGCCGAACTAGAGGCTGAGATAGCGAGCGAGGTGTATGAAACTAAGATCGTAAAAAGATGGGCGAGGGAAGCGGGTTTAGACTTAGTGGAAATTAGTCCAAACGCCGTGCCGCCGGTCGTAAAGATCGTGGATTACAAAAAGTTTCTCTACGAAAAGAGAAAGAAAGAAAAGGAGCTCAAAGCCAAAGCCGCTAAGACTGTAATCAAAGAAGTTCGCTTCGGCCCCAATACCGATGACCACGACTTTGAGTTCAAAGTAAAGCATGCTATTGGCTTCCTAGAAGAGGGGGCTAAAGTGAAAGCCTACGTTCAATTCCGGGGCCGAGCCATTGTTTTCAAAGACCGTGGCGAGCTGCTTTTGCTTAAATTTATGGACGAACTCCAAGACCTTGGTGCCGCTGAAGCAATGCCGAAATTGGAGGGCAAAAGGATGACGGTTATCATCTCGCCAAAGAAAAAGAAAAAATAGCCTAGAGGCTAGCCCGTAATAAACCGTGTAGATAGCTTAGCCGTTCTTATCATTCGTTTTCTTTTCCCATTTAGTGCTAGACGATTTTAGTGCCTGTAAAGGGTGTGTCTAGTGGGTTCAAACTTGTACTTACGGAGCACCTAGGACAAGCTTTTGCGCTACCATGCAAGCCTTGCCCCTGCACTTGGTGCCCTCCACCTGCCAACTAAAAGCGGTAATCGTATCCGATTAAAGGAACTAAAACAGAGGTAAAGCTGGGCTCTAGGATATTAAACACCCCGAATCGCCAACGGTGCTGCCGATTGGCAACCGACAGGCCCAAAGAAGGGAGATACGTTGGCGTGCCGAACTCGGAGTTAACGAGCATCAGCTCACTGTATAGATGTACATTCTGCCCAATCTGAGCCCCAAGGCTGAGACTATAGTTCTGTACTGTTTCAAGCCCAAAATCTGTGGCATAAAAGATGCCTCTCCCTAGGCTAAAAAAGCGCTGCTCATTGCCAACGGAAAGATGAAGACCCGCATCGCCAAATACGTAAAAGCCACCTTGAAACGCATTAAAAAACAGGGGTAGTACCAATTGGTTAGAAACCCCCAAATACACTTCATCGAAAAGCTTTACACCTACACGCTGCGTAGTCAAAAAGCCAAAAGGCAGCAGCATGCCTCCGCCAA
This sequence comes from Lewinella sp., assembly GCA_036735605.1. Classification (GTDB taxonomy): domain Bacteria; phylum Bacteroidota; class Bacteroidia; order Chitinophagales; family Saprospiraceae; genus Neolewinella. Next base: position 3,509 of record DAINNZ010000021.1, read on the forward strand.
CTTGGATATTATCGCCTAGATTCACCTCCGCAACCGTATAAATTAGGTTAACGAGCCGAAGGCGGCTCTTATCTTTATTTGGAAGTGCCGTTCGAAGGTAAGTGGGATCGGCGAGCATAGGCGCAAAAAGCTGCTTCTCTTCATCATCCAATACTTTCGATGAGCCTGTAGTAAGTCCTAGAAAACGCAAGCTAGCCACTTCAAAAATAGTAGTATCTACTGCTCCTTTGATGTGGAAGCGAAGCTGGTTGTTTTGTAGGCTAACCGCCGTACCTACAAAACGGGAATAGTTGTTTAAAACCAACTGATGCTGCTGAGCCGTATCGCCATATACTAGATCAGGGCCTACTCGGAAGCCGGCCGACTGCCCTTGCAACCAAAATGGTAAAAGAAGGCTGAGTAGCAGGAAGATACGCTTAGAGAGAATAATACAATTTCGCATTTACTAATGGTTTTCTTACAGCAAATATAGCAAACAAAATAGTTTGTAGCCAAAAATATACGGTTCGGTGGGTATTAATAAGCAGGGGCAAGACAACAAGCGTTGGGAGCAAGTTCTAGTAATCCGACAATAACCTTCTAGCTTGGCGGCCTAGTTTATCGCCCATTTCGGTTCCGTTGATAAAGTCGTTAGGCTGCGTCCCTGGGTCGTTTCGGAATAAGATAAGCTCCCATTGAGGGTTGTTGACCTCACCGTTTACGTCGCTATGAAGCAGGATAAAGTCTTCTGCTCCGAGGCTGGGGTTATAAAAAATGAAACGCCGATTGTGTTGGTTGGTTGGTTCAATTACATCATACGACCATATTTCATAGGGTGGTGCAGTGGGGTCGGTTTCCACCCGTACGATGTCGTTGGGCTGGCCATATTTCAGGTAGATGTAGCCTCTATCCGTTTCAAAGCCATTTCGGAAACCGGAGTGAAAAGTCTTGTCAATGGCTCGGGCCGTACGCATAAAACTATCGTAGCCTGCTGCGGGATCGAAGGGCGACTGCTCCGACCAATAGTTGAGCAAATACATCCTAAGGCCTTCAACTTCTTTAGCTTTAATCATGTCGCTAACTGGCACTACGTCTTGCTGCGGCATCAATGGCAACAGCGCTAGACAGCTATAGCGTAGGGAATCGTAATCGAGGCGACCTACAAATTCTTTAGTAATATCAACCTCTGCAAAAAGTGCCTCGCGTTGCTGTCGATCGAGTAGCGGGTTGGCTCGCTGGAAGGGCAGCTCTTTGCGGCAGATCAACTCATTCTCTGCGCTTCTAACCTCTACGGCGAGTAAGTAATTTCCCGTAGGGAGGCTGGAAATATCAATTTGCTGCACTTGCGGAATCAGTGCTTGCGTAGTTTGTACTTTACTAATAGCACGTACTGGGCTAGCGAGCCCATTTTTAAGCACTTCTATCTTAGTTAACAATAGCACCCGATCACTAGCTTGCAGGTCGGTGGCATATACTTCATGATAGTAAGCTAGTGTATTGGCTCCTCTGCCATAGAAATTATAGGGCAATGGCTCCATCAATAGGCCATGGCGCTCAAAGGGGCTGCCCGCTTCAACGCTCTTATCTAGTTTGGCGAGTAATAGTATATCGGATTGAGCGGTATGCGTTGGCCAATTACTCAGTTCAATGCTCGTGGAATAACGGCGGCTATTGTTAGGGTCGGTAGCATCTTCTAAGGCCACCTCCAACTGGTAGGTACCGGCTGCGAGGGCGTAGCGTTTTAAATCTACAAAGTCTTGCATACGCAGCGATTTGGGGCTCTGTAGCGTGAAGCGATCGGCTACGAAGATGGTCTGTGCCTGTCGTAGAACAAGTGTAAAGTGAACAGCTGCTTGCCGAAGGCTATCTAGCTCGTTGGGAGCTGACCAATTCACCGTGCTGCCAGCTATGTGCGTGTAGATCTCCAGATAAGCCCCCTCTTTCGTAAGGAAGCGACCATAAGAAAGGCTTGCATCTAGTGCAGCTAACACACTAAAAGCACCAAAAAAAAGCAAGGTAAGGGAGCGTCGCATAAGCAGCAATTTAGCAGCTAAAATAGCAAATAATTAAGGAATCAAGAGGAAATATCCGCATTTTGGTCGGCTGAACGCCTTAAATTAAAGTCGAAACGATAATGCTGGTAAGTCGATTGCAATACGAGGGTGCTGTCATTTAGTGTAAGGATGTTATAAGTGAGAGGTAGCTGCACTTGCTCGGTTATAATCTTACTTTCATCAAGTGTGTAAGTGCCCTCCTCTGGCATACCGCTCATATTCGTCTTGAAATTGCCCTCGGGCGTGAACACAAAATAGAGGCCGGTTAAGGATTCGGTGGGGCGGCCGTTTCTGCGTGCTTCTTCAATTTCCCACTGCCCTAACAAGCTCAGGGCTTCATCGGCCGCAGTGGAAGAGGAGCAGCTTGTTGCTAGGCCGGCACAGCTTACAAGCAAGATAGTGGCCAAAAGATGTTTCATACTGACTAGTAGTGTTGTGATGTGGTTGAACGCCAAGTATAGTTGATTGGATGACCTACATAAAACGAGCAAGAGAGAAAAAAGTTATGACAATAAGCACCTTATGGCACTAAGCACGTTGGCACAAAGCGCAAAGGCTAGCCTCGGCTAGCAGCCCTGCGCAAACGGTCGTTGATGGCGGCTCCTAAGCCTTGCTCTGGTAGTAGTTGGGCTACAATTTCTTGGTAATTTGCCTGATCCAACTGCCGCATAATCGCGAATAGGTTGCGGGCGGCCTCAGCCATATCCGCCTTGGGCGATAAGTTATACACGTGCGGCTCGGTAGTAGGCATATCTGGCCCAAAAACCAAGTAAGCTTTAGCCGATGAAGCATCTCGCCCTAAGTAACTCCCTAGTCGAAAAGGCACTTCCGGAGCATAATGCTGCGCTAACATGCCAGGTGCTGAAGGCTTGCTGTTGCTGTGGGTTTGCACGGCTATCTCCTGCCCTAGTGCTTCAAAAATGGCTTCTAGTGCAAGACCGCCTTTTCTTAAAACCGTGGGTACAGCCGTTGCAAAGCTCACAATAGTGCTCTCCAGCCCTACTTCGCAGGGGCCACCGTCTAAGATGTAAGGAATTTTATCGCCCAACTGCTTCGCCACATGCGCGGCGGTGGTAGGGCTAACGTATCCAAAAGGATTAGCGCTAGGGGCTGCTAGCGGAAAGTCGAGCTCCTGCAATAGTGTAAGCGCCATTGGGTGGCTCGGCATCCGAACCGCCACGGAAGGCAAGCCAGCCGTTACGAGGTCGGGGACAATCTCCCGCTTCGGGAAGACCATCGTCAGCGGCCCCGGCCAAAAAGCCGTAGCCAAAACCAGCGCTTGTGGTGGTAAAGCTGTCACATAAGTTGCTAAATCTCGCCAATCGGCAATATGTAATATCAGCGGATCAAAACTAGGCCGGGCTTTAACCGCAAAAATATTAGCCACCGCAGCAACATCTAAAGCATTGGCCGCCAAACCATAGACCGTTTCGGTGGGAATAGCCACCAATTCACCTGCCTTGAGATGAGCCGCAGCCCGTGCTGTATCGGTTCCAATTATAGCCATAAATTCCCGCTTAGTATTTGACTTGTTTTCTCGTTCTGCTACTCCCTGGACTTGTTCGGCAGGCCATCAAACGGCTGCAAACGGAACCGCCTAGTAGCCACGTAGCGATTTTTTTTGTGCGCTTTGGCTTCACTGCTACTAGGTGGTCGCTCGTTCATGACCTGCCGAACAAGGCGCTTAATGATGGCCCAAAAATACAGCAATTCCCTTTATGGTTTCGTGCTATTTTTACAGCTAGCAGCAATTACCTATTAGATTTGTTCAGCGGTAAAAGAGGTGTACACTATTAGGATTGTAGTTTACTGCAAAAAATAGCTATTCTAGACATTTAGGCAAAAAAGCGTAACTTTGTACTCTTATCGATATGCAAACACTCCTCACCTCTACTGCTTTTTTTGCGCCGCTGCGCTGGTATATCCTAGGGTTACGCTATGGGCATTGGCAGTTGGAAGCTTGGGAAAACTATCAAAAAGGAGGCTTTAGAAATCGCTGCCTGATTGCTACGGCGAATGGGCCTCGTTATCTGAGCATCCCGCTAGAAAAGGGCAAGCACCAAGCCACTCCTATCCAAGCCGTGCGCTGTAGCGAACGCAGCCCCTGGCGAAGAGACATACAGCAGAGCCTGCAATCTGCCTATGGGCGTTCGCCCTTTTTCGACTTTTATGCCCCTTCCCTATTCGCCTTATTACAAGCAAAGCCCTTGCCCCTGCACAGTGTGCCCGTTTTAATAGGGGGAGTGGAGCGGCAGCCAGCCAGTGTATATGAAGCGGCCACCACGCAAGCTACGAATCAATTGCTTGAAGAGCCGCTCTCGGGCTCGCTACCAACAGCCAATTGTGCAGCGGGGCCCCTATTATGGGACATCAACCAAGCCATTTTCAACTTCTTACAAGACAGCTTGCAGCTCCCCATTCAACTAGGAGCTAGCCCTAGCTTTC
>DAINNZ010000021.1:7996-8224 GCA_036735605.1 Lewinella sp.
CCAGGAAGGCTACCGCGATTTACGCCACAAAGACAGTAACCCAGCCGTGGAGCCGCTACCCTACCCTCAACTATTTGCCGATCGCTATGGTTTTAATCCCGATCTTTCTATCTTAGACCTTTTGTTTTGCCTAGGTCCGGAGGCGAATACCTACCTTCGCCGCTGTGCCAATCAATAATTTAGCTTGAAAACACTACTCGATAGTCGCCTGCAAGCCGGGCGCGCTAA
>DAINNZ010000021.1:8234-16796 GCA_036735605.1 Lewinella sp.
TCAAACAACTACATGAGCTGACCATCCGCATCGGCCATGAAGAACTAGCTGAGACCGTGAGCGATCTACGCTCTCACATTTTCGACCCTTTCATGTTCGTCATCGTAGGAGAGGTAAAAGCAGGTAAAAGTAGCTTTATTAATGCGCTTTTGGACACAGGCGAAGAGATAGCGAAGGCAGCTCCACAACCCATGACGGATGTAATTCAGCAGATTATCTATGGTTCGCAGCGCCAGGAAGTAAGCATCAATCCCTACCTCAAAAAACTGCTGCTGCCTATTGAAATCCTAAAGGAAATTGCCATCGTGGATACGCCCGGCACCAATACCATTGTGGCGCATCACCAGGAAATTACCGAGCGTTTCATCCCTTCCAGCGACCTTATTGTCTTTGTTTTTGAGGCTAAAAACCCTTACCGCCAATCCGCCTGGGAATTTTTCGACTATATCCACGGCGACTGGCGCAAGAAAATCATCTTTGTCCTACAGCAAAAAGACTTGATGCCCCCTGCTGATTTAGCAATCAACTTCGAAGGAGTAATAGCGCATGCGAAGCAAAAAGGCATCCCCGACCCAAAAGTCTTCGCCGTAAGTGCCAAACTAGATATGGCAGGCGACAAAGCAGGCAGTGGTTTTGAAGAATTGCGGCAATATATCCAGCAAAACATCACCGGTGGGCAAGCACCTAGGCTAAAATTAATCAACAGTATTGGCACTGCACAAACCATCAACCAACGCATCGCTAGCGGCCTAAGCACGCGCCGAAAACAATACGAAGCCGACCTGCAATTCCGCGAAGAAGTGCGACAAACGCTACAGGAGCAACAGCAAAAAAGCTACAAACAAGTGGATTTGCTCAACGAAAACCTGCTGCTCAGCTACGATAAAACCACTACGGCAAAACTGATTGAACTGCGAGACGGGCTATCCTTCTTCGGCCTAGTAAAACGTAGCTTTTCTTCGATGTTTACCAAAACCCCAGCCGCAAAAGAATGGCTAGAAGAAATGGCCGCCGACCTAGAAAAAGAACTCAATGCCGCCCTTAAAACCCGCATCAATGAAGGCGTTGTAGATCTAGCAGACAGCATACAGCAAATGGCGCGTATTATCGATATGAAAATACGCTCCAGCCAAACGATTTTGCGCAACGACGACGAGCTATTCTCCGCCATTGCCGAAAGGCGCGAAGCCGTGCTACGCGATCTGCAAGACCAATTCCAGCAGTTCGTGAGCCGAACGGAAAATTTCACCGATAACGAGCTATTGGCTCAGCGCGGCAGTATTTCCCCCAACTTAGCTGCAGGCGGTGGCATCGCAGCCATTGGCGTCATCTTGATGGCTCTCAACACCTTAACAGTGTTCGACATTACAGGCGGAGTGCTCACTAGCATTGGCTTACTTTTTGCGGGCTTCAGTACGCATGGTAAGCGCAAAAAAATAGTCCAAGGCTTCGAGCAAGAAATCGGTAAAGGCCGGCAGCGGCTTGGCGAAGAATTGGACGAGCGCCTCAAAACCTACATCGCCCAAGTGCGTAGTAAGATTGAAGACAACTTCAAGGGCTTCGATCAGCTCCTCAGCAAAGAAGAAAGCACCCTTCAGCAGCTAGAAGCAGAGCAGGCTCGTATTGGCCAAGACTTGAAAGAAATTGTAGAAGACTTGTAAAGTTTTGGCGTTTTCAGCTTTATTGCCTAACTTTACTTATCCTTGCTCCTTGCAAGGACTGTATCTTGCTTTTACGCATCACCAACCGCCTTTACATACTATGCCAATATTTGCTTTCCGTTCGGCGCAAGGAGCCGCTACTGCGGCCTGCTTTCGCCCGTGCTTTCAGGCTTTCTTCCTCTTCCTCCCTGCTTTGCTGCTGCTAGTAGGCTGTAGGCAAGAGGCGCCCGCTAAGCTCGATTACGCCGCTGAAAAATCGGCTATTTACACCAAGGCTGCGGTTAGTGGCCCCCACCCGCTAGCCACTGCGGTGGCCGAGCAAGTCTTGCAAGCAGGCGGCAATGCCATCGACGCAGCCGTAGCCATGCAGTTTGCTATGGCCGTTTGTTACCCGCGAGCGGGCAACCTAGGCGGCGGCGGCTTCCTAGTCTATCGCAGTGATAGCGGTGAAACTAGTGCCCTCGACTATCGCGAGCGCGCACCAGCTGCTGCCCATCGCGATATGTACCTTAACGAAGCGGGGGAGGTAATCGAAGGCTTGTCCCTCAAAGGGCACTTAGCCGCTGGCGTGCCCGGCACCGTAGCAGGCACCTGGGAAATGCACCAAAAATATGGCAGCATGGAATGGGCTGCGCTCCTACAACCCGCTATCGATCTAGCGGCCAAAGGCTTTTTGCTCAGCGAAGCCGAAGCCGAACGCCTCAATGGCTACCAAGCCGCATTCCGAGCATACAACAACAGCGGCCCCTTTATCCAAGATACTTTCCTATTGGCGCAGCGATTCATACAAACCGATCTGGCGCAAACCCTAATTCGTATCCAAGAAAAAGGCCGCGCAGGCTTCTACGAAGGTAAAACCGCTGCGCTAATCGTGGCCGAAATGCAAAGCGGCCAAGGTCTCATTAGCCTAGAAGACCTCGCGGCCTACCGCCCGAGCTGGCGCCAACCCATTGTGAAGGCCTATCGAGACTATCGCATTATCTCCATGCCACCTAGCAGCAGCGGCGGCGTTGCCCTTGGTCAAATACTCGGTATGCTAGCGCCTTACGACCTCAGCAGCCTAGGCTTTCATAGCCCCGAAGCCATCCACCTGATGGCAGAAGCCGAACGCCGCGCCTATGCCGACCGCGCCGAGTACCTCGGCGATAGCGACTTCTACCCCGTGCCCGTGCAAGATTTACTACAAGACAGCTACCTCTTGCAGAGAATGCAAGACTTCCGAACCGATAGCAGCGGCCGCAGTGAAGCTGTTCTTGCCGGCAATATGCTCACTAAAGAAACCTTCGAAACCACCCACATCAGCATCGTAGATAGCGCAGGCAATGCCGTGAGCATCACCACCACTTTAAATGGCAACTTCGGCTGCAAAGTTATCGTAGATGGAGCGGGCTTTTTCCTCAATAACGAAATGGACGATTTTAGTGCTAAACCCGGTGTGCCAAATATGTTCGGCCTCGTTGGGAAAGAAGCCAATGCCATTGCCCCTGGCAAGCGGATGCTCAGCTCCATGACCCCCACGATTGTGGAAAAAGACGGCGAATTATTCCTCGTCCTAGGCGCACCAGGCGGCTCCACCATCATCACCGCCGTAGCACAAGTGATCGTAAATGTAGTCGATTTTGGAATGCCTATCGATAGTGCTATCAACGCCGCCCGCTTTCACCACCAGTGGTTACCCGATCAACTACTCATCGAATCGCAAGGCTTTTCGGCAGCCACCCGCCAAGCCCTCGAAAACAAAGGGCACAGCCTCAAAGAAGTAGGTCGTATGGCCGTAGTGAAGGCCATACATCGCAAAACCGATGGCAGCCTCCACGCCGCTGCCGATTTTCGGAACCCTGACGACGATGTAGCGGGCTGGTAGCCGCTCCCTTTCATCCTATTTTTGGCCGAAGGCAGGGGCAAGGGCTGTAAAAAGGCGCAAAAGTAGCCTATAAGCTAGGCCCCTAGTTGTCGAAAGTATCTTCCTAAGTCCTTACATTTGCGAAGCGCAAGCATTTAACCTATTCTAAGATCACTCACATCTCAACAGCATGTCTGAAAAAGTAGCCATCAAGAAATTTAAGCGTATTTTAGTAGCCAACCGAGGAGAGATCGCTATTCGTATCCTACGGGCTGCTAGCGAGCTAAAACTCCGAACGGTGGCCATTTATACCTACGAAGATCGCTATAGCTTACACCGCTACAAAGCGGATGAGTCTTACCAAATTGGCCCCGATGACGAACCACTCCGGCCCTACATTGATATCGAAGCCATCATTCGCCTAGCGAAAGAAAAAGAAGTAGATGCCATTCACCCTGGCTACGGTTTTTTGAGTGAAAATGTGGCTTTTGCCCGCGCTTGCCGCGAGGCAGGCATTGCTTTTGTAGGCCCCTCTCCCGAAAGTATGGAGCAGTTAGGCGATAAAATTGCCGCCAAAAAACTGGCCTTGAGCGTTGATGTGCCCCTCATCCAAGATAGTAAAAGGGATATTTCCGACCCAGTCGTTGCACTAGAAGAAGCCAAAAAAATTGGCTTCCCTGTAATCATCAAAGCTGCCGCTGGCGGCGGTGGCCGTGGCATGCGCGTAGTCAGAAGCGAAGAACAGCTAAGAGTAGAAGTAGTAGATGCCAGCAACGAAGCCACCAAAGCCTTCGGCGACGGAACCATTTTTTTAGAAAAATTCATCGAAAACCCACGCCACATCGAAGTACAACTGATGGGCGACCACCACGGCAACCTAGTGCACCTATACGAGCGCGACTGCTCCGTACAGCGGCGGTTTCAGAAGGTGGTAGAAGTGGCGCCTTCCTCCAACCTTTCAGAAGCTACTAAAAACAAGCTCTACGAGTATTCCCTACGCCTTGGCAAGGCCGTAGGCTACTATTGCGCTGGCACGGTAGAATTTTTGGTAGATCAAGATGAAAGTATCTACTTCATCGAAGTGAATCCGCGTATCCAAGTTGAGCATACTATTACCGAAGAAATCACAGGTATTGATCTAGTGCGTACCCAGTTTTTAGTAACGATGGGTTACCCGCTCTCTCACAAAACCATCTTCATCAAAGAACAGGCAGATATACAGGTTAATGGCTACGCCATCCAATGCCGTATCACTACTGAAGACCCATCCAACAACTTCAAGCCCGACTATGGCACCTTGATTGCCTATCGTTCTGCTAGTGGCATGGGGATTCGCCTCGATGCCGGCTCAGCCTTCCCAGGAGCGGTAATTAGTCCTTATTTTGATAGTTTGCTGGTTAAAACCACTGCTTGGGGCAGAACGATGGAAGGAGCTGCGAGCAGGCTACACCGCGCCTTACGGGAATTTAGAGTAAGAGGCGTAAAAACCAATATTGGCTTTTTACTCAATGTGCTAGAGAACCCAGATTTTCGCAAAGGCCATGTAACGGTTAAATTCATCCCCGATAATCCGCAGTTATTAGCATTGCCTACCTTCCGCGATCGTGGCACTAAAATGCTCTACTTCTTAGCGGAAACCATCGTGAATGGCAACCCCGACGTCAAGAAAGTAGCTAAAAATAAAGCTTTCCTCAAACCCGTAGTTCCTAGCTTTGATCCCTACGGCTCTACGCCAACAGGCTCTAGAGATCGTTTAAAAAGCCTAGGAAGAGCAGGCTTCACCCAGTGGCTTAAAGACAGCAATGCCATCCAATATACCGATACGACCTTCCGCGATGGGCATCAAAGTCTGCTAGCAACACGAATGCGTACTTACGATATGCTTAAGATAGCCGAAAGCTTCGCAAAGGCAGAGGCAGGCGACCTATTCAGCATGGAAGTTTGGGGCGGCGCCACTTTTGATGTGGCCTATCGCTTCCTGAAAGAAGACCCTTGGCGCCGGCTACGGAAGCTCCGCGAAGCCATCCCGAATACCCTTTTCCAGATGCTGCTGCGCGGCAGCAACGCCGTAGGCTACAAAGCCTATCCAGATAACCTCATCGAAGCCTTCATCGTAGAAGCGGCTGAAACGGGCATCGATCTATTCCGTATTTTCGACTCTTTGAACTGGGTGGAAAATATGCTCGTCAGCATCCGAACGGTACGGGAGCAGACCGACAGCCTAGCCGAAGCCTGCATTTGCTATAGCGGTGATATTACCAACCCAAGCAAAACTAAATTCACCCTCTCCTACTACCTCGATCTAGCTAAACGGTTGGAAGACGCAGGAGCGCACATTTTAGCCATCAAAGACATGGCCGGCTTGCTCAAACCACTAGCCGCCGAGCAGCTCATTAGTGCCCTGAAAAAAACCGTCGATCTACCTATTCACCTACACACTCACGACACGAGTGGTATCCAAAGCGCAACCTATTTGCGAGCCATTGAAGCAGGCGTAGATGTGGTAGATGTGGCTATCAATTCCCTTTCGGGCCTTACCTCTCAGCCGGGCTTCAATAGTATGGTTGCCTTAATGCAAGGCCATGCAAGAGAGAACCACTTCGACCTACAAAAGCTCAACACATTCAGCAACTACTGGGAAAGTGTACGCAACTACTACTATCCCTTTGAAGCAGAACTACACGCCAGCACGGCTAGCATCTACGACAACGAAATACCCGGTGGTCAGTATAGCAACCTACGCCCACAAGCCAGAGGCCTAGGTTTAGAGGAGCAATTTGAAACCATCAAAGCCAACTACAAAGCCGCCAACGAGCTTTTCGGGGATATCATTAAGGTTACCCCCTCCAGTAAAGTGGTAGGAGATATGGCTATGTTCATGACTAGCAACGGTTTCAGCAAAGCCGACATCCTGGAAAAAGGCACCCAGCTAGACTTCCCCGATAGCGTAAAATCGTTGATGCGAGGGGATCTTGGGCAAATCGAAGGCGGTTTTCCCGCAGACATACAAAAAATGGTGCTCAAAAATGAGCTGCCCTATACAGATAGGCCCAATGCGCACCTGACGCCCATCGATTTTGAGGCAGCAGCTAGTGCCTATGAGGCCGCTTTTGGCCACAAGCCTGATCGCAAAGCTCTGCTCAGCTACCACCTCTACCCCAAGGTGTATGAAGAATACTTCCACTTTAATGAGGAATATGGCGAAGTAGAAAGGCTACCAACACCTGCCTTCTTCTATGGCCTACAGCCGAACGAGGAAATACTCGTCACCCTAGGTCCGGGTAAAACCATTACCATCAAATACCTTAATAAGACAGAACCCGACGAGCAGGGGAACCGATTAATCTTCTTCTCGCTCAATGGCCAGACGCGTTCGGTCAAAGTGCGCGACAAAGCCTTACAAATAGAGGCTCTTAGCCATCGAAAAGCCAAGACAGCGGGTGAAGTGGGCTCGCCGCTACAAGGTAACCTGAGCAGAATTCTGGTGCAAAGTGGCCAAGCCGTGGAAGCTGGCGACCCGCTCTTTATCATCGAAGCTATGAAGATGGAGAGCACCGTTACCGCTCCGATGGCTGGCACCGTACTAGCCCTGCACCTAAAGGAGAAAACCTTAGTGGAACAAGACGATCTGGTAGTGGAACTAGGTGCCTAATCTTTGGTGGCTAAGAACAACTTCCGTCCGCTTGCGCTGCAGCACGCTGATGTTAACTTAAGGTTGGCAACTGGGCTACAGGAGAAAAAATTAGCCACAGACCTAGCTAAGTGCTGTTCTATTAGGCAACAGTTGCGCAAATAGTTACCCCTTGCCCCTGCACGAAGTGCCCGTTTTAAAGGGGCGAGCGAAGCGGCAGTCAGCACCAACTTGATTCGAATGCAAAAATGTTCAAAAATGATAAAAAAATGCCTCTATTGCTTACTCCTAAGTTGCTTACTGATTGCTTGTGGCGGGAAGGCGCCTGGTACTGAAGTAGCGATGGATGCGGCCGAACAGATAAAGACAAAAACAATGCGTCTAAATTCTTTTGATTGGCAAGGCCACCGTGGCTGCCGCGGTTTACTACCTGAAAATAGCGTGGCTGGCTTCCTACACGCGCTATCGTTTGAGGCCGTTCAAACGCTGGAGCTGGATGTGGTGATCAGTGCCGACGGCCAAGTGATCGTGAGCCACGAGCCTTGGATGAACCCCCAAATTTGCTTGAATGCCGATGGGCATTCCCTAGCTGCGGACAGTAAGATTTCAATCCTTTCGCTACCTGCGGCGGCATTGGCCGATTATGATTGTGGCAGCTTAGGACACCCTCGTTTCCCAGCGCAGCGGCCTATGCCCGTCTATAAACCGACCTTAGCCGCTGTTTTCGAGGCCGTAACTGCCTTTTGTGTAACCGAAAAGCGCCCCCTACCCCATTTCAATATTGAACTGAAGTACTTACCCGAATGGGAAGCAGCGGGTCTTGTGCCTAGCATTGCCAGCTTCTGCGATGCGGTACTGCGGGAGGTAGCGGCTTTTGGAGCTCCTGATCTGATTAATCTGCAATGCTTTCATCCACCTGTTTTAGCACATTTACACACCTTAGCACCCTCGCTATCGCTAGCCTATTTAGATGAGTTTCCGCAGCAGGGTTTATTAGCCGAAAAGCTTGATGCCTTAGGTTTTACGCCGCCTATTTACAGCCCCTATCACCAGCCCCTCACAGCCGCTAGGGTGGAGGTAGCGCAGCAAGCCGGTATGCGGGTAATCCCTTGGACGGTAAACGAGGTGGCCGATTTACAACGCATCCAAGCACTAGGGGTAGCGGGAATCATTACCGATTACCCTGATCGGATTGCGCAATTGGAGTAGGTTGAGCCGCCACGCCCGCTTTTACCAAAGAATGGGGGCTATTCGGTAGGCCTTGCCTTCTAGGAGTGTAGCTTGTTCGCCGAGACCAAATAAGCTAGCCTGTGTAAAAGGCGTAGTGGGGAAGAAAATATCTGTTAATACGGTAGCCCCACCGTCGGCAAAGAGCTCAGCAGAAGCCCAATCGATGAAAATATGTAGCTGCAAAGTATCCTGGGTCA
>DAINNZ010000021.1:16806-35089 GCA_036735605.1 Lewinella sp.
TGAGCGGGGCGCGTAGTGGATGGAAGCGGCGAATTTTTCGGAAAAACCGATGGATCCTGCTTGGGTTCGATCGCTAAAGAAGCGCCCATTTTGCTGCTCGTAACCTAGCCGATAAGTTTCGCCTTGTTGATTGCGCAATTGGAGTCCTACTTGCGCGCTATCCTTAAGCAGGAAAGTGAGGATTAGCTCCATTCTATCGGCTCCGAAGCCAGCCGAATCGGTGATAGAATAGTCGCCAACGCTAGTTACGGCAATGCTTGGTGGTAGATCTACTGAAACTTCCCGAAGTGCCTTAAGCTCCTCCACGGGCGAAGTTAATAGGCGATAGCCTTCCGCAGTTTTACGCAATACGAGGCTTCGCGGCAAGGTCATGGCACTTCGCCAGCTAGCGGTAGGGACAACTTGGGCATAATCCCAGTTGCTCATCCAGCCTAAGAAGATACGGCGGCCATCGGTGGCGGGCAGGTCTGACCAAGTAACACCTGCGTAATTGTCGCGGCCGTAATCCAACCAAACTGCTTGCTCGTTGGTCACCCAAGGGGCAAAGCTAGGGTCTAGCTGAAAGTGAGCACCGTCAAAATTTCCTACAAAATACTGGGTAGCCGATCCGCCATTGGGGCCACCTGGATTGATACTGAGCAATAGCACCCATTTGATTTCATCACTACCTTCTAACTGGATAGGAAAGAGATCAGGGCACTCCCAAATGCCTGCATGGCTGCCGTGGGTTGCTCCGAAATCGCTACGATGCGTCCAATCAATAAGATTAGGGGAAGTCCATATTTTAACCTGGTTTTGGGCTGCAAAAACCATCAGCCATTGCTGGTTGGCAGCGTCCCAGATAACCTTCGGGTCTCTGAAATCGCGGATAGAAAGGGAATTAGGTAGCACCGGATTGTTTGCGTACTTGATCCAACTACGGCCTTTATCGTGGCTATAGGCAATGCTCTGGAATTGAAAATCGTTCCGTCCGGCTCTTTCCATTTCTGCGTTGTGATGGGTAAAAATAGCGATCATGGGCGGTTCGCCGTTTTTACCTAAACCAGTGGTATTGTGCCAGTCCACAACTGCACTCCCAGAAAAAATATAGCCCAGTGAGTCGGGATAAAGCGCGATAGGTAAATGTTCCCAATGCGTTAAATCGCTACTTACAGCGTGCCCCCAGTGCATAGGGCCCCAGACCGTGCTATCTGGGTAGTATTGGTAGAAGAGATGATACTCGCCTTCGAAAAAGACCATCCCATTCGGGTCGTTCATCCATTTGCTAGGTGGAGAAAAATGGAACTGGGGTCGGTGCTGTTCGGTATAAAGGTCTGCATCCGTCGGTGTTTGGCTAGGTGCCTCTGGGGAGGAGTTGCAAGATTGCATAGTAGCCAAAAGCAGTATCCAGTAAAGAAAACGAAGCATAAGGAGTTAAATTTTAGCCTAAGTTGTGGGGGCGTGTACCGTAGAGTTGTTCAACAGTTGAGTAGTTGAACAACAAAGGAAAGTAATAATACGGCTAATTCCAAATCAAAAGGGGATTCAATTTAGTTCGGGTCTGTAAGCCTTTGCTTATCTTTGCCTTCATGAAAGTACAAGATCTCATAGGCAGCCTACTACTGCTCGGTTTACTGGCTAGTTGCACCACTTATCAACAGCCTAGCAGCGTGCGCGACGGGACCAAAAACATTGGGCCTGAGATTAGTACGGGCAGCAGTGCTTCGGCTAGCATTGTGGCAGCCACGATCAGTCCGTACCAAAGCCAGCTTCAAGCGCAAATGCGGAAGGTAATAGGCCAAGTGCCTGAAACCATGAAAAAAGGCAGCCCAGAAAGCAGTCTAGGAAACTGGCTGGCCGACTTGCTACAAGCCGCCGCCCCGAGCTATTTCCCTGACTTAGAAATCGCCTTCAGCGTTCAAAACAGCGGCGGTATAAGGGTTCCTGAGTTGGTTGCAGGCCCCTTAGAAACTGGCGAAATATATGAACTAATGCCGTTCGATAATATCTTGGTGGTAGTAGAAGCTAATGGTTTCATAGTGCAAGAGTTTATACAGCACATGGCTGCTGACGGGGGTTGGCCCGTGAGCAAGGAACTGCGCTACCGCATCAAAGGCAAAGAGGCCGTAGAAATCAGCATCGGCGGCGAAGCACTTCAACTCAACCGCAATTACTATATCGCTATGCCCGATTATGTGGCTAATGGCGGCAGTGATGCTAGTATGCTCAGCGATAGAAAACAACTGAATAGCGGGCGTTTTTTGCGCGATATCATCATCGAACATACCAGCCAGTCTGCGCAGCCCGTACAGGGAATTTTGGATGGCCGAGTGCAACGTATCCAAGATTAATTGCCGTTTTTTAATTTATTTGCCTGCTAATTAGTAAGAGTTCGGTATTTTCGCGCTTATTTTTAAAAAATCTTGCTAATGCGACTTCTTTTTTTTGTGCTAGTAGCCTCTTTGGCCTTCTCCTCCTGCGACCCCACTCGCCGCCTAACGGAAGAAGAACTAGCAGCGCGGCCAGTTAGTACTTTCATCCTAGTCAGGCATGCTGAAAAGGACTATGGCGACGATCCGAATCTCATACAAAGCGGTCTAGACCGTTCGGAAAGGCTTCGAGGTATGCTCGAAAACGTTTCGCTTGATGCCGTATATAGCACCTATTTCAAGCGTTGTATGCAAACTGCGGCTCCAATTGCAGAGTACCATGACCTTCCTATCCAAGAATATGGTGCTTTGGAACTTAATACGCTAGCCGCCCGTCTAAAAACCAGACACCGTGGCGAAACGGTGCTCGTCGTAGGCCACAGCAATACCACTCCAGAACTGGCTGGTATTTTGGATAAAAGGAACTCCTATCCACGCTTCAGCGAGCTGGATTACGAGAATATCTATATCGTAACGATACCGCCTAAGGGTGCGGTTCACGTGCTCAAGATGCGATTCTAGAGCTTATAGTTCGGTGCCAAACGACCACCTTGGCGGTTGTAAAAATTTTGGATAATCTCTAGCACCTCTTGGGGCGTATCTACGATGGGAATCAGTTCCATGTCATCGGGGCTAATGTTATGCTCCTGCTCTAGCATTACGGTTCTAATCCAATCTTTCATACCTGTCCAGAAACTACTACCCACTAAAATAACAGGTACTTTACTGATCTTTTTGGTTTGGATTAAAGTAAGCACCTCAAAAAGCTCGTCTAAGGTTCCAAAACCACCCGGGCAAGCAATGAAGGCTTGGGCATATTTAACGAAAATGACCTTGCGCACAAAGAAATAGCGAAAATTGATGTCTTTGTCATAGTCCACAAAAGGGTTGCTACTTTGCTCGAAGGGCAGATCGATGTTGAGCCCCACGGAAGCCCCGCCGTTGAGGTGAGCACCTTTGTTACCCGCCTCCATAATGCCTGGGCCGCCACCTGTAATGACACCGTAGCCTTCTTCTACCAAAAGGTGGGCGATCTCCTGCGCCTGCTGGTAATAAGGCTGGTTGGGTTTGGTGCGTGCAGAACCAAAAATACTTACACAGGGGCCAATATGATTCATCACTTCAAAGCCCTCAACAAATTCACTAATCACTTTGAACATCGTCCAGCTATTCTCGCCGGTTACGTTTTCGTTCCATCTTTTTGGGGCATTTCGGTCTAAACCGTTACCAATTTCGGCTTCTTTCATCTTCTAGTTTTTACAGATCAGTTATTCGCTTTGGGGTGACCTTACTTTTAAAATTACACTAGGGCAGTGCTCCTTTCACTTGCCTTATTGGAAGCAGGCACGTAGTGCAGGGGCATGGGTAAGCCTTGTAGCGTAGGTGCGAATTCAACTCGCTAAGATAGTACAAAACAGCATAGCTACGCAAAAAGTTGATTTTTTTTTTCACCTCAGGCAACGCTTAGCCCAAGTGAAACGTTCTTTACATTGATTTAACTAAACCGTAGTGTGGGTGTTTTAGCGGCCAACCTAGCTAACCCAATTTAGCGATTAGTCGAAGCCAAAAGACAAAACACTACCCCACCCAAAAGACAGGCTCCCCGCCTCAAAAAACCATTCCATGACAGCTTTCCCATCTGCGGACCGCAAGAAACAGACCTCCTTGCTACTCAACACCCTTAGCTATTCCCTTAAGCGTCCGGGTCACCGTTTGCAGCCCTTCATTCGGCTTAAAGAAGACCTCTTCTTGGATACGATTGATCTTAAGTTGCTGGTAGCAGAGCTAGAAAGTCGCCACGGCCATTTCCTCACTGAAGAGGAAGCGAACCACATTGAAACGATCGGCGATCTACAGCGTTTGTTCAACTAGTGTTGTGTTAGAGTTGTTCGGCAGGTCATCAAACGGCTACATGAAATTACCTATCTACTTATTAGCCCGTCTTGCTGTTGCTGGTTTATTATGCTGCTTTTTGTTCAATAGTTGCCGGCAACCCACCAGTTTGCTACGAGTCACCTCTTCCAAACTATTGGAGGGTTTGCCTAGTGCTTCTGGTCTAGTTTGGCTATCTGGCACGCAAACGAAAACAACTTTCTTAGCAATAGGTGATGACGCACCCTACCTGTATGTCTTGGATTCCGCTGGCCAGATCAGCCGTAAAATTCCGATCTTTCCAACGAGTATGGCAGCAGAGGATGGCCGTATCCCAAAACCCATCAAGCCTGATTTTGAAGCAATAGAACTCATCGAAGGGCGCGAGCTACTTATTTTTGGGTCTGGTTCCAAGTGGCCACAGCGGAATATATTAGTGCAATTAGATTGGCCTGCGGCAAAAGAGATAGTTACCTACGACCTCAGTGAATTTTATGCCCAGCTCTTGGCTTTGCCCGAGATGCAAGGCTACGAACTAAACATTGAAGGGCTTGCCTGCTACGAGGAGCAGCTCTATTTACTGAATCGTAGCAATAATCTTGTATTCCGCTTCGCCTATGCTGATTGGATGGCTTCTCTGCAAGCTGCTGGCCCCATGCCCGCTATCACGGTCTTTTCAATTTCACTGCCTTTCTTAGGCGGCTATCCTGCTCAGCTGACGGGTGCTACCATCGGCGGAGCAGAACCGCAGTTATTCTTTACCGCTACGGTAGAAGCTACTGACAATGCCTATGATGATGGAGAAATACTTGGTAGCTTTTTTGGCCAAGTGCCGCTAGACCGCCTTGCCGAGGGAGCTGCGTACTGTTTTCAGCCTATCCAGTTCGGCGATAAGCCCTTGAAAGTTGAGTCCTTGGCTTTACGTCCTGCTACCCAGCCTACTCATTTCTATTTTGTTACCGATAGCGATGGCGGGCCCTCTTTACTCCTAGAGGGCATACTAAAACAGCCCTAATGATTCAAATACACACGGCGCTGTAACCACCCCTCCCTAGTTTCGAGGAAGAGCGTATAAACACCTGGGGCGCTAGAGGCTACCGTAATTTGCCCTTGCGTGAAACCTTGCGCCTGTAAACGGCCTAAGCTATCATAGAGTCGGTAAGCCATCCTTGAAAGCGCTTGCTCGCTCCGCAGGTAGATATTCTTCCCTATTACAGGATTTGGGAAAACCAGTAGCGCTCCCTTGTCTTGTGGCGCGGCTTGTATCGGCGTAGGTAAGGAGCTTAGCACATCATCTAAACAAAAATAAGCAGGGGTATTCATGCCAAAATCCCCCTCATCACTGCTACTAAGCGAAAAAACAAGACTATCCACTACCCCCAAGGAAGCGGTGTGCAGTAGAGTCCAATCCGAAAGAAGATAATCTTGGCTATTATCGGCAAAACGATAATCGGCTAAATAAAACGCAATTGAGTCAGCTAGTTGCATCCCATCTCGGAAGGCGCGAACGGTGAGCAGCAAGAAATCAGGGTCGTTGCCTGTTTCACCGCCAAAGCGCTTGGCAAAGGCATCGCCTTCGAGCATGCTGTAATACGTGTAAGTGCTGTTGGTAATCCATAGTTCCTCTACCACCCTAGGCATCGGTAGGCGAAGTACGGAAGTTGTAGGCGCATAACTAACTGCATAGTTTTGCGACCCTTCGCGACCGCTGCCAGCTATACTAGCGTACTGATTGTTAAAACCAGGGGTCATATTATCCTGTAGGCTACTAATCGCCCAGCCCGACCAGCTATCAAAAGCAGCTATGTAGTCCACTGCCAACTCAATTTCGCCACTGCTGAAACTGCTTCGGCCATCGCTACCATTTAAAAAAGAGGCTGTCGCTAGTGGAATATTTTCAAAGTCTGCTACCACTTGGGCTTTCAGCTCGATGCCTAGTATGAGACTAATAAAAAAGGGAAAAAACGTACTTAAAAAACGCATAAAAAAGGTTAAATGAATTGTATTTCTTGGCAGGCCTTTTGGCTTGTTCCTTTGTGTTAGTGCCTTCCCATTGCCAAGCAACAGTGGCTTATGAACTATACTTGAATCGAAATAGGTTCGTGTATAAAGCAATAAGGCTTTCGCCCTATCGCTACCAAGCGGGGGTAAAGATAAGCTACTGGTAGGTTCGCTGGCGAGTAATTTGCGAAATTTATTTAAAAAGGTATGCCTTTTGGTGCTAGCAGGCAGCCGTTTGTCTCCTCTTGCGCTACGGAAAAGCCCTTGCCCCAGCGAGCGAAGCGGCAGCCAAACTATACCAATAAACAGGCGAAGCAAGCAGCTATTGCCGCTACTGTGCTGGAACGATTAGGTTATAATAGACGGCTGATTGTGCCGACCAGATACCTAGGCCGCCTTCTATATTAGAATCAATGATGGTGCCATTGGAAAAAGGCCCTTGGTTAGCGGCTGCAAACTCGATGGTGTTCCAGAAGCGAAAAACGGCTTCTTCAAAACTCACCCATTTTAAGGTTAGGGTATCCCCTCGGGTGAAGAGCCCTAGTGTTGAAAGATCGAATTCAACGGAGGGATCACGGGGTTTATTGAGGGGAAAATCGAGCGTTTGCCCTTCAAAGAAAGGGTCTTCGATAACGGAAAAATCGTCGCGGCGCATCCCATTACCATTAACTTCTACGAAGTAACGATAAAAATTCTTACCGAGCGGATCGCTGAGTCGTACTAGTAGCTGTGCTAGGCTATCACGGGTAGCTAGGCCAGGCGGTGGCACGAACCAAATACTATCGAAAGGCACCGTCGGGGGTATGCTAGCTGTGGCCTGTAGGCTTTGGTTTTCCACTGCTATGCTGAGCTGATAGGTTTTTCCTACTTCGCCCTGCATGGTAAAGCTAAGGTCTAAATAAACACAGAAGTTGCTAGGCACGATGGCTAGGTTGGAGCCTAGGAAACTAGTTGCAATGGCTAGCTGTTCGGGGCTAAGATCGTTCAAACACAATTCTGTAAGATTTACCGTTCGGCTACCGTCCGATACGCTTACTTGGGCATTGTGGACGAAGAAATCGCCAAACTGGTTACTATCCAAACTTGAAAAGAAAGGCAAGTTACGCGTCAGTAGCACATAGGGCGGTAGGGAGCGGTCGGGAGCGGCCTCGATGTAACCTTCCACCACAATTTGGGGTCTCAACTCTACTTCTGCTGGCACGAAGGTTTCTTCGCAGGCCAGCAGAAGGCTAAGCAGCCCAAAAAAGAGTAGCATTCTTTGTAACATAGTGAAAAAACAGCTATTCGTTAGAAAGGTTGGCAAAAAGTGCGCTCGTCTTTTAATCTTGCGTTCCTGCATTAGCGGCTGCTTGCAGTGCCTTATCTTTAATAGCGGGGGCTACAGGCTTTCCACCGAGTTGTAGCGAAATTGTACGCAGAGCTTGATTACGAATAAAACTAACACTGACCCATTCGCCGGGGCGAAAGAGACTAATGGCCAATTGCATTTCGGCGGGGCTATTGACGGGCTGTCCGTTGATTTCCAAAAGCAAATCGCCGCTTTGAAGCCCCGCTTTTTCGGCGGCTCCACCTACTTTTAACCTTTTGACAATCAGCCCTTTCTTCGCTAGGCCAGCGGTTTGAGCCTTGGTACTGCTGATGGCCTCTACATAGACGCCCATAACCGCTCTTTCTACGCGGCCGTAGGTTGTAAGATCGCTTATGATATGCTTCACTAAATTCCCTGGGATTGCGAAGGCGAAGCCTTCGTGCTTACCACTATTGGTCATGATGGCCGTATTGATACCCACCAATTCGCCTGCCGCGTTTACGAGTGCGCCACCACTATTACCTGGATTGACAGAGGCATCTGTTTGGATGAAGCTTTCGATGCGGTCTTCGCCTTCTAGGACATCGATAGCGCGCCCCTTAGCAGAAACGATACCTAGTGTAACGGTATTGGCTAGGTTGAAAGGGTTACCGATCGCTAGCACCCACTCCCCTACTTGCAAGCTATCACTATCCCCGAAAGTTAAATAGGGCAGCTCCGTCAAGGGCAAGCGCAGCAAGGCTAAATCCGTAGCCTCATCTACCCCGATGATGGTGGCCATGGCTTCGCGGCCGTCTTGTAGTATCACTTCTACTAGTTGTGCATGCTTAACAACATGGAAATTAGTTGCTAGATAGCCCCCCGCCGCTACTAAAACACCCGACCCACTGCTTAAAAGGATGCCTGCTCGTTGCGCGCGCTTACTCGCATAGGTTTTAATATACACAACAGCAGGCTTGGCTTTGGTAGCAGCATGGATGAAAGTGGTAGCAGGCACCTCGTGTTGGGTACTATCCTCCGGTATTTGCACCGCCGCTGGCAATAGAGTCGATTGCCAAAGGGCATAGCCGCCTACACTCAGTAGAGCACTCAAAAAGCAGCAGCCTATCACAATCAACAATTGTTGCTGGGTCATACATACAAGCATTAAGGAAAAAGGGCGTTTAGCTGTATTTCCCAATCCGTTCAAAGACCAATTAAAAAGACCACTACTTCCTTTCCCGCTATCGATAAACGAAAAAACGGAGCTTGTATTTCATGCCAAGCGGATAAGCCTACCGACTTTATTCGCTCATAGCCTAGCGCATAGGCTTTTTACGGCTTCGGCACAAATAGTTCAGCGAGCATACAACGGGCACTACCTCCACCATAGGTTTCAATAGTGCTCAAATCGCTGTAAAGAATTTGCTGTCCATGCTGCTGTAGCGCCTCTAATTGCGCTGGTTCTAAAGCATGATAAGCCGAAGCCGACATTACCCAATAGGAAGCTTGCTCGCCTTTCACTTCCAGCATATTGCCTGCAAACTGCCCCATCTGTGCTTGGCTAATAGGTAAGATGCTTCGGCCGCTAGCCTCGATTTTTGCCACCACCCATTCACGCTGTGCTATATCGGGGATGGCCGCTAAACAGATCACGGCATGTGTGCTACCGATAGCCATCATAACATTGGTGTGATAGATAGGGGTGCCTACTGTATCTACGGCATGGAAGGCGACCGCTTCGTAGCCCATCAGTTGTGCCCATTCTTCAAAGGCAGCCTGGGTAGTACGCTGGCTCAAACAAGCAAAGGCTAGGCGATTAGGCCGGTCTAGGATCATGCTACCCGTGCCTTCTAGCATTTTGTCGGCAGTGTTTTCCCATTCGCTGAGGTCGATCAGCTTGGTGTAGCCGTAGCGTTCCGCCAGTAAAGCTAACACATCTTGCCTCCGCTCTTGCTGGCGGATAGCGGAATGCATTGGGTAAATTACCAGCAAGCCATCCTCGTGAGTAGTGATCCAATTATTCGGGAAAACCGCATCCGTTTTCACTGGCTGGGGGGTATCCTCCACCACTAGCACCTTAACACCAGCAGCTCGTAATTTAGCTACGAAAGTATCAAATTCTAGTTGTGCTTTGGCTGCAATGCTAGCGGCTTGCCCAGCAGCTGGAATCGCCTGAAAGGCGTTATCTAGCGCAGTCTCGGGGTTAGAGCCAAAATTTATAGGCCGCACCATCATCAGCTCTTGTGTAGTTTGCGCCAGCCTAGAGGCTGCTGGGGATGCTGCACTGTTTTGCCTCATCGGTGCTGTGCTGTCTTGCGCTTCGATAGCGTCTGTGGGAAATGACATAATAACGAATTTAAGCTTTCTTGCCACGGGAGGCATACTTGACTAAAAAATAGCCCGCAAAGCTAGCGAGAAAAGAGGCAAATAGTACCCCCATTTTTGCTTGCTCAATTCGGTCACTGTCGGTAAACGCCAAACTGACGATGAATAGGGACATCGTGAAGCCAATAGCGGCTAAAAAGGACGCGCCTAGCAAGTGGAGCTTATTCATTCCTGCTGGCAAAGTGATCACCTTGAGCCATAATAGTAAACTTACTAGCCCAAAAACACCAATCAGCTTACCGCCTAGCAGACCAAAAAAGACCCCCATAAAAACAGCGCTGTTCACCTGATCCCACAAACCAGCTGAAAACGTAATGCCTGCATTGCTCAAGGCAAAAATAGGCATAATAACAAAGATTACCAGTGGGTGCATGGTGTTTTCTAATTGCTGCAAGGGCGTGAGTGCTTTCTTAGAAAAACTACGAATGTTTTGTAGAATATCGTACTGCTGATCCGTCACAATCGACTCGTCATTAATGGCAGCTGCCTTAAATTTTGTCATTAGTTTTTCAATGCCCGCTACATATTCAAGTTCCGATATTTTCACCTTCGCAGGTATGGTCATAGCGGCTAAGACCGCCGCAATAGTGGCATGTACGCCCGACATCAAAAAAGCGAGCCACAAACCCAATATACCGATGGTTCCATAGAAGAGTGAGCTTCGGACGCCTAATAAATTACCTGCAATTAGTACTAGTAAGAAGCCTGCACCTACGCTAAGGCTCACAAAATCAATCTGGGAGGTATAGAAAAAAGCAATCACTAAAACCGCTCCAATATCATCCACAATGGCTAGAGCGGTGAGGAAAACTTTCAGTGCCAACGGCACTTGCTTACCTAGCAGATAAAGTACCCCAAGCGCAAAGGCGATATCCGTTGCCATCGGTACACCCCAGCCCTCGGAGGCGCCGCTACTGCGATTAAAAAGCGTATAAATTAAGGCCGGCACCAGCATCCCGCCCAAAGCGGCCACGATAGGCATCACCGCATTTTTCGGGTCGCTCAACTCTCCGGCCACGATTTCGCGTTTAAGTTCTAGGCCCACCACAAAAAAAAAGACGGCCATCAAGCCGTCGTTGATCCAATGATGCAGGCTTTTAGATAAAATAGCCTCCCCTATCCCGATCGTAAATTTATACTCCCATAAAGCGTGAAATTCATGCCTCCAAGGGGAATTAGCCAATAACAAAGCCAATAAAGCGGAAGAAAAGAGGACAATGCCTCCCATCGTACTGTTGTTAATAAAACGTTGCATCGGCTCTAAAAACCAACGATCAACGGGTGTTCGGTCTTGCGCTTTGAGTTTTTTATAATCGGTTGCCATGGTTCTTTTTGTTTTTTAACTTCGTTTCTTATGCTCCTAAACTGCTACCAGCCTATGCTTGAACGCCATTCGGATCGCAGGGTTTAGCCCGCGCTGTATCGAGATACAGACTAGTTGCCATCATTTACAATAGGGGTCATCGGCTTACGTTAGGAAACATGTTGTTTTGGATGTTTAAAGCCCGTACAGGATATAAGGACGGGCACGGCGTGCAGGGGCAGAGGCAATTTAGTAGCGCAAATGCTCGGGAGAGCCTTCATCGAAGAACTAGCTTCTTGATACGAAGACTAGTAAAAGCTAGCCGAAAACAGTCTGACTGGCTAAAAAACACCTTATCTTTGGGCAAATTTAGGTGGAATCTTTGAATCGGGCGTTTAAATTTTGCAAAAAAGCGGACAGAACACCATTTCTATCCTTCTCAAGGCCACGTTTATTAAATGTATCGTGTCTTAGGTGTAAACCGTAAAAAGACACGCTCAATGCTGAGCATGAACGAAAAAGAACTAATCGAAGGAGCCATCCGGCGGCAAGAGAAATGCCAACGGGCTCTTTTTGATCGTTATGCGCCCATCTTGATGGGGGTCTGTCTTCGTTATGCCCGCAACGAACAAGAAGCGGAAGACATACTGCAAGAATCTTTCATTCGCATTTTCGACAAACTGTCTCTTTACGATTTCAAAGGCTCCTTTGAAGGCTGGCTCAAGCGGCTTTGTGTAAATGTAGCACTCAAAACCTACCAGCTCAAACGCTTCAGCCACGAGCAAAGTGGCTACGAAAGCCTTCCTGAAACCCCTGATGACCCGGCCATTTATGCCAAACTGGGGGAAGAAGAACTGCTTAAAATGATCAGCGCACTACCCGATGGTTATCGTATCGTGTTCAATATGTATGCTATCGAAGGCTACAGCCATAAGGAAATCGCCGATTTACTAAGCATACAAGAAGCTTCCTCGCGCAGCCAACTGCTCAAAGCAAGGAAGCTATTACAAAAACAAATTCAACAGCACCAACGTATAGCGATATGAAGGAGCACCCAATAGACGATTTATTCCACCAAGGTCTCGGGAAATACCGAGCTGCCGTGCCGCCACAAGCCTGGGAAAAAATTGCTGCGAACCAAGCTAAGCAACGGCGTGCTCGCAACGGCAAGCGTTGGGCTTTTGGCGGCACTATACTTGCCTTGCTCTTGGCGGTGCCCTACTTCTGGCTGCGGCCAACGGCTAACACGGAACTAGTGGAACAAGCCGATAGCAGCCTCCAACATAGCCTTGCCGCTAAGGAAGCAGCCAGCAGCCCGCTCTCGCCCTCGGAAAAATCTAGTGCCGAGTTCGCTCCCGTGGCTAAAGCCGAAAAGGTAGCACCTGCCAGCCAGGAAAGCTTCCGCCCACAATCCACTACAACCGCTAGCCCCTCCACAAATATTGATGGAACCTCAAATGAGCGCGCAACAGCGCTAGGCCATTCCACATTAAACCATAAAACACCCAAAAAACTGAGCCTGCAAACAGCAGCTGCTTTGCCGCCGAATAGCACAAAACTAAAGCCACCTACCGCTAGCCATAGCACTGCTAGCCATAGTGCTGCACAGACAGTTCTTACTGACCAGAACGAAGCCAAAATACAGCCCTTCGAACAAACAGTAACGGCCAAGGAACTAGGAATTGCTAAGGAAGCAGCTAGGCAGCCCTTTTTGGAGGCAACCCAGCAGGTGGCCTCGCTTCCACTACCTAGGTTAGCGCCTTACACTAGGCCGCTGCCACAGCCTCTGGTGCTGCCAAGTAGCTTCAAGAAAGCCCAGAAAAAAAGCTTGTACCTCGATCTATTAGCAGGTCTAGCGTATGCTCATCAGTCTTTGACTCTCAGGAGCGAGGAAGACCGGAGCGATTTGAGCGCCCGAGAAGTAAGTGAGTTCCCGGCCGCTAGTAACACCTTGGGCGCTTTGATTAACTATCCGCTCTCCCCAGCCTTAACCCTTCGTGCCGGACTTGGTTACACCTTGATTCGCAACCGCTTTGAGTATGAGCAGTTGGAATTAGTGGGAGTCGATAGTATCCATACCACTTTCGTCAAGAGTAGTAATCGGATTCGCTTAGTAGAGCTGCCCTTCTTACTTGCCTATGAACTACCTGGGAAGCGTTTCCATCTAGCACTAGAAGCAGGCGCGATAGTGAACATCAGCGCAGCGGCTCGCGGTCGGTATTTGGTAGCTAGCCAATTGCCGCCCTTATTATTAGAAGACGAGCCAGTTTATCGCTCCCGACTAGGCATGAGTTGGCAAGTAGGTTTAACTGCTGCCTATGACCTTGGGCAGGGCAATAGCCTACTCATTTCACCCAGCTTCCGCTCCTACACCACTGCCTTTACCCAGCCTACCTATAATTTAGAGGAAAGATACTGGCTGGCGGGGCTTCAGCTAGGACTACGGCATCGCTTGTAGGAAAGTTAGCAAGCTAGTGGAGCCATCAGCCAGGATTGAACCTGGCGGCTTCTCCTATCGATACACTTGCGCTACAAAATCACCCTTGCCCCTGCACGCCGTGCCCGCCTAGGCCGTCTGGACTTGGGCGAGCGCAACGAGTCCGTACCTGTCCGTATGGATAGACACTTGTGCCCGCCTAGGCGTCTGGACTTGGGCGAGCGCAACGAGCCTGCCCGTACTAGGACTGGGTGATAGCCATCTATATTTTAATGACGTAGCCGCTGGCTCAGCATTTATGAGCGGGGGTATTCTTTTGGCTAAAAAGCAGCTGTACATCGGCTACGAGTCGGCCTAAAAGTGCTTCGCTGTGTTTATAGGGCTATGGAACTACAAAAAAGTAAGAAAACGGCCATTGTGCTGGGTGCCACGGGGCTGGTGGGCCGCCATTTAGTAGCGGCCTTGCTAGCGCACCCTGCCTATACGGAGGTTGTTTGTTTGGTGCGGCGCCCAATGGCAAGCCCAATGGCAAGCCCAATGGCCAAACGTAAAAACGTGGTGATTGATTTTGATCGCATGCATGATTTTGGCAACTGCTTTGCCGGTGATGATCTTTTCATTTGCTTAGGCACCACCCGTGCGAAAGCGGGTAGCGATGCGGCCTTTCGGAAAGTTGACTACGAATATGTGGTGCAAGCCGCCCGATTAGCGGCAGACAACAACTGTAAACAGTGCTTACTCGTGAGCAGTGTTGGGGCCGATGCCCAGAGTAGCCTACTCTACCCCAAAACAAAGGGCGAAGCAGAAGATCGCGTAAAAACGATGCCATTTTGGGCTACGCATATTTTGCAGCCGAGTCTTTTACTGGGCGAACGTGATGAAGTGCGCATTGGAGAGTCTATCTTTGCCGTCCTATTGCGAGCCGCTGACGCTCTTGTGGGAGCTGGCCTAGGCAAATACCGGCCTATTGCGGCTGCCCAAGTAGCCAAAGCAATCGTTCGCTTGGCACAAGGGCTACAGCCAGGCTTATTTGTGCACAACAGCCACCAAATAATCACCCTCAGCGAAGCCGCTGAATAATGAAAGAAGGATGTCAAAAGAACAAGTTGTAAGAAAATCCAACCTCACCCTTTCCGTTGGTTTGAATAAAGATAATCTGCCCGTTGAAATGGAGTGGTCTGCCGACGATCACCCCAATGGCAGTCAGCCCGAAGCGATTAAAGCCATGCTAGTAGCACTCTTTTCCGAAACCCAAAAAGAAACCCTACGGATTGATCTATGGACGAAAGAGATGCAAGTAGTAGAGATGGATCGCTTTATGTACCAAAGTTTGAGAGGTTTGGCGCAGACCTATTTTAAAGCTACGCAAAACAAAGAATTGGCCGATCAATTCCAGCGTTTTGTTTTCTATTTTGGTCGTGAAACGGGTTTAATTCCCGATGAAAAACCCGAGTGAGCTCACTTAGCAAGTAGGCTTGGTGCTATTCGCTAAATAACCACGAGCGGTTTGGGCTTTGCCCGAACCGCTCGTGGTGCCCCCATGTACCCACTGGCTGTAAAACACTAGCAAGCGTGGTTTGGAGATAGATTAGCCCTAGCCTAGTGCTTTGTCAAGCTTTAAAATTCGGGTAAAAATCAAGGGATTTAGCCGAAATCCTAAGCTTGACAGACTACTAGGGCTTCTGAACGCCCTCAGTTTTCTGAAAATCGCCTGCTTTGATGCTGATCATTTTATCCACATCGATATACTTCGCGATGGCGGCGTTCACTTCTGCTAGGGTGAGGCTAGCCATTTTTTCTTCCATGGCTTTACTCCATTGCATACTCCTTCCTAAGTAAGCGTTGCTGCTCATCGTGCCGGCCATTACCTGATCTTGTGCTCGGCTAACGGCCTGCGATTGTATCCAACCGGTGCGGGCAGCGTCAATTTCCTCTTGTGTGAAGCCCTCTTGTACCGCTTTTTCAATTTCCTCTCGGAAGGCTTTTTCTAGTGCCTCTCTGTTTTCGGGAGCATAAATGGCATAGGTCAGGAAGGTAGCCCGATTATCCAAAGCAGAAGCGGAGAACTGAGAGCCCACGCCGTAGCTGATGCCCTCTTTACCACGGATGCGGCTAGCTAAGCGGCTATTCAAGAAGCCACCTCCTAGGATATAATTACCTAAGACCATCGCCACATAATCGGGGTGCTCATCATTAATCGGTAATACTTGCGCGGCTAAGAACATAGCGTTGGCCTTGTCGGGCGTTTCAATCTTGATATTCTCGCCTTGCAATTCTGTGTAAGCGCGCTCAATACGCTGGAAGGGGACTTTGCTTTTCCAGCCTTGAAAATTGGTGGCCAAAGAGGGGACTAAAGCTGCTGCGTCCATACTGCCGGATGCGCCGAAAGTAGCATCAGAGGCACCATAAAAAGCTTGGTGGAAATCGATAAGATCTTGACGGCTAACCGCTTTTAGGTCTTCTACTTGCTCATCAAAAGTTGCTACATAGAAAGGGTGATTGCGCTCAAAGTTGCTAGTGCGGCGACTCAGTTGCATACTGGCTATGGAGCGTGGCTCGGAGCGGCCTTCATCGATGAAAGCCATCCGCTCTTTCTTCATCTTTACGAGCTCTTCTTCAGGGAAGGTGGGGTTTTTGAGTATTTCCCCTACGAAATCAAGCACTTCTTGTAGCTTATCTTTTTCCGTCTCGATGCGCACAAAAGCACCCGTAGCACTACCATTGATGCTGACGCGGGCTTTGAGTTCATCCAGCTTATCGCTAATCGCTTGGCGATCGTATTTTTCACTGCCCATCATGAGCATAGAGCCAGTTAGATCCCCGATAGTCGCTTTTCCTCGAAGGGCCTCTAGGTTGCCGAGGCGTAAATCCATCGTAGCAATTACGGCGTTCCCTCTAGTCTGTTTTGGGAGGAGGCTGTATTTGAAGTTGGTGCCTGGTAAAGTGCCCATCATGCTGCGGCTATCGATATTGTCG
This sequence comes from Lewinella sp., assembly GCA_036735605.1. Taxonomy (GTDB): domain Bacteria; phylum Bacteroidota; class Bacteroidia; order Chitinophagales; family Saprospiraceae; genus Neolewinella. Next base: position 33,480 of record DAINNZ010000021.1, read on the forward strand.
TGGGAAGGATCAAACTCCTCGCCTTCCACAATGGCCTCCCGGCCTTCGTAATTGGCTACGAGTTGGCGGAGTTCTTCTTCGCTCACTTCAGGGATTTCCACTCGATCCGATTCCATTTCGGGGATGAAACGCCCTGTGCTGCGGTTGTTCGGTTTAAAATATTTGGCAGCTACCGCTGCTATCTCGGCTGTCGTTACGGCTTCCAATCGATCGCGATAAATAAAGGCCAAGCGCCAATCGCCGGAAGCGATGTATTCAGTCATGACCAAACCGATGCGTTCCGTATTGCGCAGCAATTGGTTGTAGCTTTTCAGGCTTTTATCTTTGGCTCGTTTCACCTCCTCTTCTGTAGGTGGATTTTGTGCTAAGTTGTCGAGTACTTCCTTCATCGCTAATTCGGCAGCCATTAGATCGTCGTCTTTAAGAACTTCGGCATTGAATAGGCAGTGGCTCGGCTCAGCCGTACTGCGAGCATAGCCCCAAACGGCAGAAGCTTTTCCGCTATCTACTAGTGCCTTATAGAGGCGGCCACCTGGCTCATCGGTAAGCAAATCTACTAGCACGTCTAAGGCTACATAATCGGGGTGCGTAGCTGCGGGAATACGGTATAAGACCTGAACGGCCTGTACATCGCCCACGCGGCGCAGCTCCACGAAGCGTTCGCCATCTTGTATCGGTTCCCGTGTATAAGTTGGATAAAGGGGTTCTTTCATGCGATCGGGGCGAGGTAGGACACCAAATTTTTCTTTGATCAGTGCGATCACCTCGTCCGTTTTGAACTTGCCTGCCACTAGCAGCACGGCATTATCCGGCTGATAATACTTACGGTAGAAGGCTTGTAGTCTTTCGATGGGCACGTTTTCAATATCGCTTCTAGCACCAATGGTGCTATTGCCGTAGTTATGCCACTGGTAGGCTGCTTGCACCAGTCGCTTGCTCAATACGCTGGTCGGGCTATTTTCGCCGCTCTCAAACTCGTTGCGAACCACCGTCATTTCACTCACGAGATCTTCCTTAGCGATAAAGCTATTGACCATCCGATCTGCTTCCAAATCCAGAGCCCATTCCATGTTTTCATCGGTAGCGCTGAAGGTTTCGTAGTAATTCGTTCGGTCATAAGAGGTGGTACCATTTGGCCTAGCACCGTGTTCGGTTAGCTCTGCGGGAATATCCGGGTGCTTGGGCGTGCCCTGAAAAACCATGTGCTCTAGCAAGTGTGCCATACCTGTTTCGCCATAGCCTTCATGCCTAGAGCCTACTAGATAAGTAATGTTCACCGTGGCTGTTGGCTTCGACTGATCGGGAAAAAGTAGCACCCGCAGGCCATTGTGCGGCATTAGGTATTCCGTAATGCCTTCTACGGAAGTAACCTCTTGTAAGACTACCTCATTGGGGTTGAAAGCCGCAAGCGCGGTGCTGCTAGCTGCGGCCGTAGTGGCGGCACTAGTCGTCATCGTCGCCTGCTTAGCGGTATCACAAGCTAGTAGCAGCAAAAAACAAGCCGCTAGAGAAAGAATTGGTTTCATTTAAATTGGTTTATATTTACAAAATGCTGTTATCGAACAAATTTCACTTTCAGAATTTGGTAGCTAAGCTACAAAAGCTTTGCA
>DAINNZ010000022.1:0-4252 GCA_036735605.1 Lewinella sp.
ACGAAGTGGTTGCGCTTCGCGGCTGCCTGTGGCGGTGGGCGAAGCCCGAGCCGCTAACTATCGCCAACAGTAGGCCTCGTTAGACATATTATGCCCAAAACACTTTGGTTGGGGTATAGATTTTAGTTAGCGATTGAGGAGAAGTGTACAAAGTCACTTTCTTCATAAGGCCACTTCGCACATGCATCCATTAGGCGATTTTATGTGTTATTCATCAGAACTTCAAAGCCTAAGCGTGTATGGACTCCAACTTTATCGATGAATTGTATGCTGAGCATCTACGGGCTGCCAATCTGCCCTCTCCCTATTTGGTAGAACGTTGGATGGAGACGCTCTTACAGTTCTTGTTTCCCGAGTTCAGTGAGCGGCATTACCCGAACAAATATACCTTTCGCCGGGAGTTTGAGGCCAATGGACTCCGAATGCTTTCTTTACTCGATACGCTCCACGATCAATTACCGATGGAGGCAGCTCAGCTACAAGCAGCTTTCTATTGCGATTTGCCGAGTTTGCGCGAACGATTGCAAGAGGACGCTAGTGCCATTCTAGCAGGTGACCCCGCTGCTCAGTCTTTAGAGGAGGTGATAAGTACTTATCCGGGCTTCTTTGCTATCGCCGTACATCGTATTGCGAATTGCTTCTATAAACTGGGAGTACCTTTACTGCCTCGGCAGTTATCAGAACTAGCTCACCGCCGCACTGGTATTGAAATTCATCCGGGCGCTTCAATCGGCCACCGTTTTTGCATTGATCACGGCACTGGCGTTGTGATCGGTGAAACCGTACATATCGGCGATGATGTGAAGATTTATCAAGGTGTCACGCTAGGAGCACTTAGCGTAAAAAAGGAGATGGCGCGCACTAAACGCCACCCTACCATCGAAGAGGGTGTGGTCATCTACGCCGGTGCTACGATCTTAGGCGGCGATACCACGGTCGGTGCCAACTCTATCATCGGCGGTAATACTTGGCTGGTTAAATCGGTACCACCGAATAGCAGGGTTTACTACAAAGGTGATACGGATTAAGGCTACCACTTGAACCCAACAAGTCTAGTCGTCAGTTAGGCCTAAATAGGGCTAGCGGGTGACGCACTTACCTAATTGGTAGTTCATTTCGTGGCTACTGCACGGTCGAGCCTCCCCCCTCACTACCTTGTTTGACGGCAGTTCTTCCTATGCGTCTTTTATTTTGTGCCTTTGGGCTAGCTATCCCTTCGTTCGTTGTCTTTCCTTTTTTTTGGCCGAAGGCAGGGGCAAGGGTTTGTTTTGTAGCGCAAGCGCGTGGCCAACAAGCCTCCACGCCACCCCACTAGCACCCGAGTCTCCCTAGCCACTTATTCAGCGAAGGAGTTTGAGCCCCTGCGCTACTAAGAAAGTCTTGCCCCTGCATATTTGCCCAACTATTAAATCGACTGGTTCGCTAGCGAGAACTACTGCTGAAAGCTGCGTTGCTATAGCAAGTGAGAACGGCTACTTGTTTGAAAAGTATAAACCATTTATAATCAATTATTTCTAATCGATATTGACTCGCTTGCGTGCTTCACTACCGGAGGTTTTTACGCTTTCTTTGTCCTTCAAAAAGCGATTGCCAAAGTTGTAGGTAATTCTGCCATTGAACACAGGAGCTTCCCAGTAGCTGCGTAGCTCCATCTGCTGGTTCTGAAAGCGGATGTTGCCGGTGAAAAATCGACGTACGATTCCGTCTGCGCTGAGCTGTACATTCAATCGATTGTCAAAAAATTTCTTCTGCACACCTGCATCTACTCCGTAGAGTGCTTGATGGCGGATGATACCTTGTTCAACGCCCTTACCCTGAAACCAGCCCGTTACTTCTAGTTTCCAATCGGCCGGTAAGGCAACGTTCACTTGGGCAAAGCCCGTCCAAGTGAATTGATCGTTTTCTAGCCGGCCACCTAGGTAGTTGGAGGAATAAGCATGGTAAAAACCCATCACGCCTGCGTAGCCACTGATGGGTGGAGCGATCCAGTCGAGTGGAAAGAATAACTGGCCACCGTAGCGGGTGTAGCGGTCAAGGTTGACGGTGGTTTGGAAGGCAACCCCGCTAACATCGTCTTGCTCGGTCACATCACTTAATACATTACTGGTTTGATCGTAGCTGAGATTGAAAAACGGTTGTTTCTCATAGGTCAGCGATAAGGAGGTGCTGTGAATGTATTCAGGCCGCAAGAAGGGATTACCTTTATTGAAAGTGAAGGGGTCAATGAAGCTAATAAAAGGGTTGAGGTCGTAGTAGTCTGGTCTTTCCAAACGATAGCTGTAGGCGGCAGCTATGCCTAATTTGTCGTTGAAGGGCGTACTGAGGCTTAGGCTAGGAAATAGGTTGTTATAACTAAGGGTATTGATAGAATCAAGGGTAAGGCTATTCCCTTCCGTGCGAGTGTACTCGTAGCGTAAGCCTGCTTTGAGCTCTGTTTTTTTGACTTCCCATTGTGCTTCGGTATAAAAGGCTACAATACTTTCATCATAGAGGTAATGATTGCTAAGGTTACGGTCGTTTTCCCAGTTCCCATTGTTGGTTAGGGTCGCAATCAGCTCGTTATCTAATTCAGCTAGCGTATATTTAAAGCCGCTTTGAAGATGGGTTTTCTTCCCAATGGGCCGTTTATAATCAGCTTGAGCGGTGATGATCTGTGCCAAGGCAGGCTCGTCGTTGTTGCGCTGAATGGCTAGGTCGCCTTCGGTGTTCAGGGAGGTGCCGCTGCTACGATCAAAGCGCGAGTAAGAACCATCTAAGGTGAGCTCTTGGCCAAGGGTATCTATTTTCCAGCGATAAAATACATCCGTATTGAAGCTGAGAGTTTGCCGCTGTCGCTGGTTGAAGCTAATAAAATCGGCGCGTATTTCATCCGTATTGAGCAGTGATCGGATGCGCGTTCTATTTTCTCCTGTGCTAGGGCTATCGCTGTAAAAAGCGCGGCTATTAATACCTACACGGTGGCGGTCGTTGAGGTCGTAGTCGATCCCAAGATTACCGGAAAAGCCGTCGGAAAAGCTTTGCTCGTAGTTGCGCTGCACAAACACTTCGTCGCCTACCGTTCTATCTAAGTCAAGTCCTTCAATCCAGCTACCGCGCCGATAGCCCAAACCGCCATTGATATTGACAGCTCCTGCCCGATGGTTGAGCGAAAAACCGGTGCGATATTTCGCCAATTCGCCATAGCCGTAGCCCACATAGGCATTACCATTGGTGCCCAACAGACTGTTTTTCTTCAGAATAATGTTGATAATTCCACCCGAACCTTCGGCGTCAAATGCCGCTCCTGGTTGGGAGACTACCTCTATCGTCTTGATTTGGTCAGCGGGCATTTCCCGCAGTAGGCTTTGAATGTCCATATACTTAGTAGGGCGGCCGTCAATCAGGATCGTTAAGCCGCTTTTGCCAGCCATACTCACGCGCTCACCTACCACCACAATCCCTGGCACTTTCTTAAGCAGATCTACTACACTTCCACTTTGGCCTGTAATGTTTTCTGAAACATTCACTATTAGGCGGCCTGCTCGCTGCTCCAGAAAAGGTTTTTTACTAATTACCTCTACCGTAGCCAGTTGCAAAGCAGTAGCGGAAAGGTCAATCACTGCCAGTTCCAAGGCTTGCTGCTCCGCCAACTGAAAAACAGGGTGATCTACCTCCGCATAACCAAGACCAGAGGTGCGTAAGAAATATTCACCAGCCGCTATATCCGTGAAGCTATAATGCCCTCGCTCATCGGCTAACGCCAGCTTTAGCAAACTAGAATCCTTAGCAGCTAGCAAAATTACATTCACGAACTCTGCCGCAACCGAGCCATTCGTCACTCGACCGGCCACTGATGCCTGTGCCAATAGGGGAGAATGCACCAGAAGCGTGGTCGCAAACGAAAAAAATAGTATGCCGAAAAAAGTAGGAAAAGTTTTCATCCGAAGTGGGTTATTGAGCCTTTAAATCTATTATTCCCCCCAAAGATGTGCTCAATCGCTCCTAACCCCCATTCCCTTATCGACGACAGTAGCGAAAATTTCGATGCTTTCTCTTCCGATACGATCGAATCAACTTGTAGCCTTCAACCAATAGACCTATCTCATGAGCCATCTCTTTTGTTATTTTTGCCCGTAGGGCAGGGGCAAGGCTAGCTTTGTAGCGCAAAGGTGGGGCAAAAAGCAGCTAGAAACGCCAAGTGGGTTAGTTGGCGAAACGGCTTTAGGCCGGTCGTTTTGTACGCTTTTGGCGAATAGGCTGTTCGGTGGCTTTG
>DAINNZ010000022.1:4352-12909 GCA_036735605.1 Lewinella sp.
TCCACCCTGCGCGGCTGGTTTTTTGGTTGGTTGGACGGGTCCATTTGACCTTTTTTTGTGGGTTTTACCCAGCTTCACAGTCGTTTTGTACGCTTTTGGCGAATAGGCTGTTCGGTGGCTTTGTCCACCCTGCGCGGCTGGTTTTTTGGTTGGTTGGACGGGTCCATTTGACCTTTTTGCGCTCACTCCTCAAGAGGAGCAACTGTTCTGTTTCGTACTCTTTCGAGCCTTCATGACTAGCCTAAGAAGTTTAACATACTGTAAGCGAATCAAATTGGTTACGCTTCGCTGCTATTTCGTGGGCACTTCGCTGCTACCACTAGGCGAAACTTAAAAGAAGACTTTATTTTTTCGTCAGCATAAAGCAGTAAACTATGGCTTTTGTGCGTTTGGAAAGAGATGATTCAACTGGTAAGCAGCTCAAAAGGATGGAGAGGGCTGGTACTTTTTTGTGGTTGCTTATTGTTAGGAGGGGGAGCCGTGCTTCATACCCAAGCGGATGGGCTATCCAATCAGCGCTATAAGCCACTAGCCGTGGTTATGCCAGGGCAGTTAATTGACACGCTTACGGTGGTACCTAGCAGTTTAGGGGTGTATGCTTCGGCTTCGGCTCGGGATCCTTTACCGCCAGATAGTTATCAGTTAGTAGGACGTTACTTGCAATGGCGGCAGCGCCCTACTACGGATACCGTTTGGCTGGTGTATCGGGTGCTGCCTTTTGATCTACTGGCTCGTAGCCAACTGATTGATACGAGCCGCCTGGAGCGCAATGAGCGAGGGCAGCTGATCGGGCGTTACAATCCCTATATTCGCAGCGACCTATTTGATACCGACGGCCGCGTGAATTACCAAGGTGCCTTTAGCCGCGGATTTTCTTTAGGCAACCGCCAAGATTTGGTGCTCAACTCCGCTTTTAATTTGCAAATGGAAGGGGAGTTAGGCAACGGCCTGCGCATACGGGCGGCCATCACCGACGATAACCTCCCTATCCAAGCCGCTGGTAATACACAACAGCTCCGAGAGTTTGATAAAATATTCATCCAACTAGCTAAAGATCGTACGACCCTGACTGCTGGCGATTATGAACTGCGCAACCCTGATGGCTATTTTATGCGCTATTTCAAAAAGCTAGAAGGGGCCACCGTGACTACTCAAAGTGGTGCCAAAACACCGGAGGAGGGGGGGCGTTGGTCACAGTCGGCTAGTGTAGCTATTGCCCGCGGGCAGTTTATTCGCAGCAATATCGTGCCTGGCGAGGGCAACCAAGGCCCGTATCGGCTCAGTGGGAATGGCGGAACCAACCGGTTTTTAATAATTCTGTCGGGCACCGAACGCATCTACCTAGATGGGCAATTGCTGCGCCGAGGCCAAGATGCTGACTATGTGATCGACTACAATCTCGCCGAACTAACCTTCACTAACCGCCGGCTCATCACCCGCGATAGCCGCATCACTGCCGAATATGAATACGCCGATCAACGCTACCTCCGCACCCTCTTAGCTGCCGATACTCGGTATGAACAGGGTGCCTGGACGGCCTATGCCAGCCTTTTTACCCAACAGGATAGTAAAACGGCCACGGGCGATCTGCGCCTTACACCCGAGCAAAAACGCAGCCTTAGTTTAGCCGGCGATGCCGCCATGGGCGTGCTAGTGAGTGCTATCGATACCCTCGAAGGCCGAAGCGACCAACGAGCGACCTACCTGCAAACTGATAGCCTGATTAACTGCGGGGGGCAGTTGATCCCACAGCCTATTCTTCGCTTTACCACCGAAGACGTACCCAATCTAGTGACGGCCGCCTTTACTAATTTCGGCCCCAACGGCGGCCCTTACGAACTACTGCCACCCGATCAAGCCAACGAGCGAGTGTATCGCTTTGTGGGTTTCGACCCGGTCAGTTGTGAACCCCTAGGCAATTACCGGCCTGAAATTCTACTAGCAGCCCCTAGGAAAGATCAGCTTCTTACACTAGGCGGTAGCTATCAAAAAAAAGGTAGCCAAATACAAGCGGAGTTGGCGCGTAGCAGTGTTGATCTTAACCGTTTTAGCGAATTGGATAGTGAGGACGACCATGGCCTAGCTGCCCGCTTCGATGCTCGCCAGATTATTCCATTAAGCGCGAAAGATAGCAGTTGGCAACTCATCCCACACCTCGAATATGAGTACCTACAGTCCACTTTTCAGCCGCTGAACCCCTACCGATCGCCAGAGTTTTTTCGCGATTGGAACCTCAGCAACCGCTTGGGGATAGAGCAACCCAACGCCAGCGAAGAACGCCTATTCGGCAGTGGCCTTACCTTACAAGCCGCTAGTTGGGGGCAGCTATCTTACGCCTATGGCCAATATCTAAGGGGGGATGACTACCAAGGCCGTCGCCACAGCAGTAGCCTGCGATTCCATCAAGCCGGCTGGATGCTACTAGCCAATATCAACCAGCTACAAAATAAAGGCGAAAACCGACAGGGGAGCTTCTTGCAGCCCCAGTTGAGTATCCGAAAAAAAATAGGCGCACACTGGGAAATTAGTAGTGAATACAGTGCTGAACGCAGCGAACAACGGCTGCTAGGTCAAGATACCCTGCTGCCTTTTTCCTTCTCCTTTAATCGCTTCGCTCTAGGGCTGGCCGGCCAACAGGCTGATAAATATACCTTCCAACTACAAGCCCGAAGGCGAACCGATGCCTTACCCGATGGAAGTACCGATCTGCTACAAGCTACCCAGGCGGATGAGCTACTATGGGAAGGCCAGTACGAAGCTAGTAAAAACATTCGCTTCGGGGGCAATATGACCTACCGTTCTTTAGCTGTCTCAGCCCCCGATTTAGCCAACCAAGAGCCAGGGCAAACTTTCCTGGGGCGACTTGACCTAACGATCAAACTTCTTGAGAATAGCTTACGTAGCCAAACCGCCTACACTATCGGCAGCGGCCAAGAACCCCGCCAAGAATTTCAATATCTCTTCGTGGGCGCCGGCCGAGGTCAATATATCTGGCAAGATAGCCTCTATAATAATGATGGCCGCATCCAGCCCAATGAAATGGAAATAGCCCCTTTCTCGGATATAGCCGACTATGTGCGCGTAAGTGTTTTTACCAACGACTTCATCCGAACTGATAATGTAGGCATCAACCAAAGCTGGAATTGGGAGCCCAGCCGCCTATGGAAAGAACCCCAGCCTTGGCAAAAAGCCTTGAAGAAAATTAGCCTCCAAAGTAGTATCAGCCTCGATCGAAAGACTCGCGAAAGTGAAGAAGTGCAGCCCTGGAATCCTTTTCAGTTAGGGGTGAGTGATAGCATACTAGTAGCCTTGAGCGCGGGCAGCCGCCATAGTCTTTTCTTTAATCGCGCCAACCCTCGCTACGATTTACAACTAAGCCAACGGGATATTAATCGGCGCCAAGTGCTCACCACCGGCTATGAGGCCAACCGGCAGCAAACTTGGGAACTGATCTTCCGATACCGCCCCAATAGTAGCCTTAACCTGATAGCCGCCGCTAGCCAAGGGGTGCGATTCAACGATTCGGAAAATTTTAATAATAAGGACTACCAAATCCAATTTCAACGCCTTACCCCAGCCATAGAATGGCAAATAGGGGAGGACTTTCGCTGCGATATCAATGCTAGCATCGGTCGCGAACGAAATGTGCTAGCCGGCGGGGAAGGCGAAAATACCCGAAGGCGGGAAGTGAAATGGAAAGCCGACTTCCGCCGTTGGCTTCGTTTAGAACTGAGTAATATCAACATTCAACTTGAAGGACAGTCCAATAGCCCCGTGGGTTTTGCCCTGCTTAATGGCTTACAACCTGGCCGAAACTGGCTTTGGAATCTCAATGCTACCCAACAACTAGGGCAGTATCTACAACTCTCTCTCTCCTATGAGGGGCGCCAAACAGGCCAAGCACCCACCGTCCACGTCGGTAGAGCACAAGTGACAGCCCTCTTTTAATTCCTTTTTTTAAGTTCTTTCTACACGCGCAATTGCTACCACACTAGGCTTTCTCTCCGGGTAACAACAAGACATTGTCAATTAAGCGAACTTCACCTGCCCAGACAGCGGCAGCCAATACGGCTGTTTTATAGGGATCATAATCACTCAACGACTGCAAGTCATCCCCATCGGATAGTGTGAAATACTCCGGGCGGAAACCCTGTATATTTCCTAGGCTGTCAAAGGCAGCTTGGCAGGTAAATTCCACGTCTTCACCCCGCAAAATAGCTGCCTTAGCAGTGCTTAGTAACTGGTAAATGCTGGTCGCCGCTGCTCGGGCAGCTGGGCTAAGCCTTTGATTACGAGACGACATGGCCAGCCCATCTTCCTCGCGAATAGTCGGCACCATCTTTACGGCCACTTCCAGCCCTCGCTGAGCCACCATGGCCCGAACGATCGCCAACTGCTGGTAATCCTTTTGGCCCAGGTACAAAACATCTGGCTGCGTGAGATATAACAGCCGCTCTACTACTTGTGCTACACCAGCAAAATGACCTGGCCGCATGGCACCTTCCATCACTCGGTCTAAGTTGGCTAGCTCTAAAGCTGGCTGTTTGCTAGCCTTGGCTAACCATTCGCTAGAATAGACTTCTTCTTCCTGCGGCAAAAAAACAAGGTCGCAACCAACCGAAGCCAGCATCTCAATGTCTTTACCGGGTGTACGGGGGTACTTTCGCAAATCTTCCGGGTCGTTAAACTGCGTTGGGTTGACAAAAATACTTGCCACCGTCAGCTGATTTTCTTGCTGCGAAAGTGCCACCAAACTCAGGTGCCCTTGATGAAGGGCACCCATAGTGGGTACAAAGCCTACAGAACGGTTGTTGGTGCGGCGGTCTTGCAAATATGCTTGCAAATCAGCGGTACGGTGGAACACTTTCATACGATAATCCTCAATCAAAGGCCGAAAGATAGGTTAAGTGCCTAATATTTCGTAACTTTGTGCAACTTAATGCCAAAGCAACATAATGTTGGCTGCTTTTTGGCTCAATTTTATGACTGAGTACTAGAGGATATGAGTAAAACAAAGGTGCTGATCGTCACCCAAGAAATGGATCCCTACACCACGGTGTCGGAGATAGCTGCCACTGTTAATCAGTTGGCACCCTACTTACAGAGCAACCAAATGGAAATACGCGTTCTGATGCCTCGCTACGGGGTGGTCAACGAGCGGCGTCATCGATTACACGAAGTAGTTCGCCTCTCGGGGATGAATATTATCGTGGACGACGATGACTATCCATTGGTAATCAAAGTTGCTAGCCTGCCAGGTAATGTGCGTATGCAGATTTACTTCCTTGACAATGAAGATTTCTTTAAGCGCAAGTATGTCTTCGAAGATGAAGAAGGCCAAGCTTACGAAGATAATGCCGACCGTGCTGTGTTCTTCTGTAAAGGCGTTATTGAAACTGTTAAAAAATTTGGCTGGGCACCCGATATCGTTCATGTGCATGGCTGGATGACAGGTTTGATACCCTTCTACTTGAAAACTGCCTACAAAAACGAACCGCTCTTCCAACAAAGCAAGGTGATCTACTCTTTGTATGAAAGTGCGCACGAAAAGGTATTGGCCGATAACTTCGTAACCAAAGCAAGTATCAATAACCTTTCCGAAGGTGACCTAGATGCCTACTTATATGAAGGTAAAGCCGACGTTCATAGAGGGGCCGTAGCCTATTCCGATGCAGTCGTTAAGGGAAGTGCCACTTATTCTGATGAGCTTATCAGCTTCCTAGCTACTATCGATAAACCAGTGCTCGATAGCCAAGAAGAAGGAGGAATGAAGGCCTATGTGGAGTTCTATCAGGCTCTGCTAGCCGAAGAAGTGGAAAACTAAACTGAATTATTCTACTTTTGTGCTTCCTAGAGGATAGACAGCCAAAACGACGGGGCTTTAATACAAGAAATTTGTGCTGCCTTTCCTCAGGATAGGTGGCACGTTTTTTTTCATCGCTACCTTTTTTTATCTCCGACTTATATATGAATATGCACTTTTCTTTTTCATCAGTATGCGCGCTTCTTTGTGCAGCTTTCTTTTTCCTCCTAACCGCTTGTGTTGATCCAATCACGGTGGGTTCCGATTTGCTTAGTGACGATCGCGCTATCCTCGGCTTCGATGATAATGTGGCTATCGATCTATATACCTTCGCGGAAGATAGTGTGAAGGTTTTCGACGGGGATGGCAGACTGAAAATTGTCAATACGCACTTCGGTCGTATCGAAGACGAAGTCTTCGGACGTAGCGATCGCGCGGCCTATTTCTTCCCTGAATTGCCTCGTAGCACGGCTTCGGGGCTCATCATTCGCCCTCCTTTCTTGAATACAGATACGGTGGCAATTGATTCGATCATATTGGTTATTCCGATCGATACCAACTTTTTTTATGCAGACGCCATCGGCCAGCCTTTTGCCTACGAAGCTTTTGAAGCCTTGGAAGGAATCGATATTAGCTTGGATTATTACGCGAATAGCAGCTTTACTACGGCATCTATGCCCATCGCTAGCGGCTCCGTAAGTCCGCTTAAGGCCGCTACCCTGCTGCATGATACGATGGTGGTGGATTCTATCCTCACACCACATGTGCGCATTCGCCTAGATGCTAGCTTGGCAACGCGTTTTCTCCAAGCCGATACGGCCGTTTTTGGCTCGGATGAGGCGTTGCGAGCGTTCTTCGCAGGGGTTTTTCTACAGCCTGCCGCAGTCACTAATGCGTTGTTTGCTATCCGAGCAAATAGCGGTTTTGCTGGCTTTTATTTCTATCTTTCTGCCAATAACCGCAACCCTACTTTCTATTTGATGCCCATGGAGGCCGTTATTCCTTCCTACCGCTTCGACCGTACAGGTAGCTTGGCTGCCACTTTGCTCAACCAGAACCTTAGTAATCAGCAAGCATTGCTCGAAGGCCAAGGAGGTATCACCGCGGTAGTGGAAGTGCGCGACCCGGAAAGTTTACGCGGAAAGGTCATCAACAAGGCTGAACTCTCCTTTTATCTCGATGAACTGCCTGGCTATTCTTACACAGATTTCCCCGCCTCTAGCACCGTTTCGCTCTATTTTAGAAATAGTAATGGCGTGCTACAACCTATCGACGATCTAACAGCTCTTGGCACTAGTGCCGGCTTAGAGGCTAGAAGAATCTTCGTAGGCGGCGAACTAGAAACCGAAGCGGAGAGCGGCCGCCAACGCTACCGAGCCAATTTGTCAGTGCACCTTCAAAGAATCATTAATGGCGACTACGATCCTACTATCTATATCCGAGTGGATCCAGCGCAGCAGACTACCACGGCTATCTTCGGCAACCAAGATACTGGCCGATCTATCCTCCGCGGACCAGCAAACGCCGAATTTCCTATGCGCCTCCAAATTACTTTCACGGAATAATTGGCTACCGGCTATTTTAGTTCCTTGCCACTTCGTTACGGCTTGCTCCTTGAAGCTACCCTTGCCCCTGCCCTCTGGGCAAATATAGATAAAAGCGGAGAGCTAAGATCAGCGATATACACTAGCGGTTGCCTGCTCATCCCGTGCGATCACATACAGTATTTATCTCCAAAGGTCAAAAAAAATGGCCTTGTGGCTATCTCATTCCGTGCTTAGACCGTCAGGCTGCTAAAAAAGAAGTATCTTTGCCGCATTATTTACTTATATACACCCCAAATCTTATGTGCGGAATTGTAGCATATATAGGCCATCGTCAAGCAGACGATGTTATATTGAAGGGCTTACAACGCCTAGAATATCGTGGCTACGACAGTGCTGGCATTGCCATCCTAGACCAAGCGCAGTTGAAAGTTTTCAAGAAGCAAGGGAAGGTAAGCAAGCTGCGCAAATTGCTAGAAAAAAGCGATAGCCGAGGCCACCTCGGCATAGGGCATACACGCTGGGCCACCCACGGTGTGCCAAATGATGTGAACGCCCATCCCCACAACAGCGGCAATGGTCGCTTGAGCCTAGTGCACAACGGGATCATTGAAAACTACGCGGTGCTTCGAGCCGCCCTAGAAGCCGAAGGCCATACTTTTGTGAGCGATACCGATACAGAAGTGCTCACTCATCTGATCGAGAAGATACAAACCGAGGGGAACCTAACACTAGCCAAAGCCGTTCGTTTAGCACTCAATAGAGTAGATGGCGCCTATGCGATTGCCGTGTTAGACCGAGAGGAGCCTGATTTGATCGTGGGCGCCCGCAAAGCGAGCCCCTTGGTAGTCGGTATTGGCGAAGGAGAGCTCTTTCTAGCCAGCGATGCCACTCCTTTCTTAGAATATACCAAAAAAGTGGTTTACCTAGACGATAACCAGGTTGCTACGATTAGTTTGGAACAGGGCTTGCACATCCGCAATACGGAAAATATCCAGCAGCCACCTTTTATCCAGACCTTAGATATGCAGATCGAAGCCTTAGAAAAAAATGGCTACGATCACTTTATGCTCAAAGAAATACACGAGCAGCCCAAGACGATTCACGACGCCATGCGCGGTCGCCTAAATGCAGTGGAAGGCTATATCAAAATGGGTGGTTTGGATGAGTATGCGAACCGGTTTATCCGCGCCAACCGTATCATCATTGT
>DAINNZ010000022.1:12919-34822 GCA_036735605.1 Lewinella sp.
GCACAAGTTGGCACAGCGGTTTGATTGGGGAATACCTGATTGAAGACTTAGCGCGGATACCAGTAGAGGTAGAGTATGCTAGCGAGTTCCGCTATCGCAACCCCATTCTTTCTGAGAACGATATTGTGATTGCGATCAGCCAGTCTGGAGAAACAGCAGATACATTAGCTGCTTTGGAATTGGCTAAAAGTAAAGGCGCCTTGATCTATGGCATTGTGAACGGTGTGGGCAGTAGTATTGCGCGCCTAACCGATGCGGGCAGTTATATCCACGCGGGCCCTGAAATCGGAGTGGCTAGTACGAAAGCCTTCACTGGGCAGGTAACGCTACTGACTTTGCTCGCCTTAAGCATGGCGCGCAAGCTTAGCACCATCAGTGAAACCCGCTTCCAAGAATTGGTAAATGAGCTAGGCCAAATCCCTGCCAAAGTAGAGCAAATACTGGCGGCTAATCACCACATTAAATACATCGCTACCGAGATAAAAGACAACCTCAACGCCCTCTACTTAGGGCGAGGTTATAATTTTCCTGTGGCTCTAGAGGGTGCCTTGAAGCTCAAAGAAATTAGCTATATCCATGCCGAAGGCTACCCCGCTGCCGAAATGAAACACGGGCCTATCGCGCTGATTGACGAAAACATGCCTGTGATCGTTGTGGCAACAAACAAAAGTGCCTACGAGAAAATTGTATCAAACGTGCAGGAAGTAGTGGCCCGAAAAGGTAGGGTAATCGCTATCGTAACCAAGGAAGATGAGGAAATTCGTAAGATGGCCGATCACGTGATTGAAATACCCGATACCGAAGAGCCCCTGACGCCACTGCTATCCGTCATTCCACTTCAGTTGCTCAGTTACCACGTAGCTGTAATGCGAGGCTGTGATGTGGATCAACCAAGGAATTTGGCAAAGTCTGTTACCGTAGAATAAGTCTTCCTAAGCGTGCTATCTCTTCGTATTTTGGGGCTGTATGTTTTGCTGTGCTGGGCGGTTTTAACGCCTATTCTGGCTAAACCCTATTATACCCTGAGCCCATTAGCTGTGGCAGCTTACGAGGATATACTTCAGTTGGAAATGGAGCGCGCAAGGCTACACTTAGCCGCTCTGCAAAAAGCGGAGCCAGAGAATTTAGTCTATGTGCATTTGGAGAATTATATCGACTTTTTTCAGCTCTACCTTTCAGAAGATGAGCGGTTATTAGCGGCACGGCGGGTGCAAAAGGAGCAGCGGCTAGCCTTATTAGAGCAGCTACCGCTCGATAGCCCCTGGCGAAATTATGCCTTGGCCGAAGTGCGTTTGCATTGGGCATTGATTTTCCTTCGCTTCGAGTCGTATCTACCTGCTTTCAAGGAGGTCAATAAAGCTTATAAGCTATTAGCCGCTAATGCGAAACAGTTCCCCAACTTCCAGCTTACCTACAAAGACTTAGGCTTGCTACAAGCAGCCGTAGGGAGCATACCACCGCAGTTTAAATGGGGCGTAGAATTATTTTCTTCCTTGAAAGGCTCCATTCAAGGCGGTGCGCAAGAAATGACCAAGGCAATGCTCGATAAAAAGCATCCATTCTACCGAGAAACAGCCGTGCTATACGCCTTTTTGCAACTACACTTATTGAATGAACCGGATAAGGCCTGGCAGCGGGTGCAATCGTTGGAGCTCGTGCCGGCTACGAACAAATTACACTGTTTTGTGCTTGCAAATGTAGCCATGCGAAGTGGCCGTAACGACGCCGCTATCCGTTTACTTCAATATCAACCTAGAGGCGGTAGTGCAGAGGATTTTGCTTACCTCGATTTTATGTTCGGCTTGGCTAAGCTGCGTAAGCTGGATACTAGTGCCGACTTATACTTTCAATCTTTCCTCCTGCGCTTCAAAGGGGCGCACTTCGTGAAGGAGGCCAAGCAGAAGATGGCTTGGGCTAAGCTACTCAAAGGCGACACCAAGGGCTACTTACAGCAGATACAAACGGTCAATAGCCAAGGTAATGCAACGGCCGGAGGTGACCGTAACGCACTTAAGGAAGCACAGCAGGCGAAACTACCTCATCTAGGGCTATTGAAAGCAAGGCTCCTCTTCGATGGAGCCTACTACCAACGAGCCCGTGAAGTGATGGATGCTATACGCCCAAATGAGCTTGGCAACCCCCAGTTGGAACTAGAATACTATTATCGCATCGGCCGCATCCTACATGGGCTTAAGGACTATGCCGGTGCCACTTCTTTCTATGAGCGCACGATCAATTTAGGCCTTAAAGAGCAATCTTTCTTTGCCTGTAATGCGGCACTACAAGCTGGTTTCATCGCCGAACTAGCTGGGCAAAAAGCACAAGCGAAAGGCTACTTCGAACGCTGCCTCAGTATGCAGCCCGATGAATACGCTACTGGCTTACACATCCAAGCAAAAGCAGCACTGAACCGTTTGTGAAAAAAAACGTAACTTTTTTTTCACAAAGGGTTGCAAATATGAAAAACACCTTTATCTTTGCAGTCGCTAACGAAATTGGTCGATTAGCTCAGTTGGTTCAGAGCACCTCGTTTACACCGAGGGGGTCGGGAGTTCGAGTCTCTCATCGACCACATTTAAAAGCCTATCAGTATCGCTGATGGGCTTTTTTTATGCTCTAAATTTTACTAAAACAAGTATCCCGATAATGGCTTTGCCGCTATCGGGATACTTGTTTTAACTTACTCCAAGATCATTTCTGTATCTTCTTCTATAAGCGGCTCGCGCTTGCGCCTAGAAAAGAGGCTTTGAAAGACACGTTTGACACTCGTAGGGAAGCGGTAAATAGCCCACATCATCGTAGGCACCACCACGAGCGTCAGGAAGGTCGCGAATACGAGCCCATAGATCACCGTCCAAGCCATTGGCCCCCAGATGGCCGTATTGTCTCCTCCGATAAAGAGCTGCCCATCCCAAGTGGCAATGAAGCTGAAGAAATCGAAGTTAAAACCTATTGCGAGTGGAATCAAGCCCAAGACCGTGGTAATGGCCGTTAAGAGTACAGGCCGTAAACGGGTACTTCCCCCCTCCACGATCGCTGCTCTTACTTGATCGGCAGTTAGATACTTTGTGTCTTCTAAACCCGCTGCCGCCGCTTTTTCTCGCATCACTAGGTTGGTGTAATCAATCAGTACAATAGCATTGTTGACCACAACCCCAGCTAAGGAAATAATCCCCACGCCCGTAAAAACTACCGAGAAGGTGCCTCCAAAGAAGAAGTAACCCAGCAAGACCCCCACCGTTGATAGTAAGACCGAGGTGAGAATAATGAAAGGGATACTCAAACTATTGAATTGCGCCACAATGATGAGGAAGATCAAAAAGAGGGCAAAGATGAAAGCACCTAGCAAGAAGCCCACGTCTTCTTGTTGCTGCTGCTGCTCGCCAGTGAATTCATAGGTAAAGCCTTGTGGTAAATCGAAGCTTTGTAGGGCCGCATCAATTTGCGGGATGATGTCGTTGGGGATATAGCCATCTAATACATTCGAGCTGATCGTGATTACTCGTTCTAAGTCTTTGCGCTTAATGGCCGAGTAGGTGGAGGTATAATCCACCGTTGCTACCGTACTGAGTGGTACTTGGGAGATCTGCCCGTTCGCTGGATCGCGGAAGGTGATGCGCTGATCGAGCAAATTACTCACTTGGTTGCGGTCTTTTTCATCTAAACGGATAAAAATCGGGTATTCATCTTCGCCTAGTTTATACTTACTTACTTCCTTGCCATAGACCGAGGTGCGCAGTGCCGAAGCTACTTGATAGGTCGATAAGCCGTAGCGCCGAGCAGCTTCGCGGTTTACTTTCACGAGTAGCTCCGGTTTGCCGATTTTTATATCAGCACTCAACTCTTCTATGCCTGGGATGCCTTGGTTGTTGATGAAGTTAATTACTTCGTCGCCTAGGCTCACCAAGCGGTCAATATCTTCCCCTGCAATTTCAATGTTGATGGGCTTGCCAGTGGCGGGGCCATCGGCATTTTTATCTACACTTACTTTTACCCCCGGGATACCTCGTATCACCTGGCGTATTTCTTCCATGATCGCCACGGTGCTAATACCCCCTCGATCTCTGAAAGGAGCAAAACTGACCGTTATCCGAGCTCGGTTGGGGGTAATGCCGGGCTCTGGTGGTGCGTTCGGGTCAGAGGTGTTTTCTCCAATCTGCGTCAATACGGCTTCTACTATGTGGTCGTAGGGGCGTAAGGCGCCTAAGATGCGTTCCTCTAATTCTTTGCTAACGGCATCCGTCTTCTCTATATCCGTGCCAATGGGGAGTTCCACAAAGGCGTTAATGTATAGCGGGTCGGCACTAGGAAAGAACTCTACAGCCGGTGGCTTGAGAGCCGTTAGTACAAGCGCTAAGAACAAAATACCAATGGTGCCAGCTAATGTACTTTTATAGTACTTCAAGGCGAAATTAATCGTACGGTTATACCTCGCTTCCAACCAAGGCAAAAACTGTTCTTGAAAAACTAAAGCGACCGGGCGTAATAAGAAGAAATAGACAAGAGAAACGATGATCGAGACGATCATCAGATTAAATAGCCATTGCTGCTGTACGACTAGCCCTAAAAGCCCGATACCCAGCATTACGAGGGAACTAATCAAAACCCGGTTTCGCTTTTTCGTACGCCCTGCTTTTGTCTCTGCCCGAGCATCTATTTTCATTAATCGACTAGCAAGTACCGGATTAATAACCAGCGCAACCAATAGAGAACTTGAAAGTACTAAGATGAGCGTTATCGGAAAGTATTTCATAAACTCCCCTACAATGCCTGGCCAAACGGCCAAGGGTAAGAAGGCCGCCAGCGTAGTCGCTGTGGAGGCGATAATTGGCCAGGCGACTTCACCCGCCCCGTATTTGGCGGCGGCTTTGCCTTTTTCTCCTTGCTGCATGTAACGATAGATGTTCTCCACAATTACAATACCGTTGTCAACCAATAAACCCAAGGCCAAAATTAAGGCAAACAACACCACGATGTTGAGCGTCACACCCGATAACCAAATCCATAAAATTCCCATGAGCATCGATAAAGGAATCGCTGCCCCCACAAAAAGCGCATTCCGCAAGCCTAGGAAAAAGAGCAAGACTAAAACCACCAAAATTACCCCAGAAATAATACTGTTCTCTAGGTTCTTTACTTCGCTGCGGGTATTGTCCGATTGATCATTGAAAAAGCTTATGTTCAAGTCGGCTGGTAAACCTTTCCGGATTTCGGCCACCTTCGCATAAACCCCGTCGGAGGTAGTAAGTAGGTTTTCCCCCGATTTTTTGATGATGTCTAAGCTAATAACGGGCTTGCGATCGGCTCGGGCTATGCTCTTCGGCTCTTCGTATCCGAATTTCACCGTAGCGATGTCGCGTAAGTAAACTAGGCGCTGCCGCTCATTTTTTACAATGGTATTGGCCATCTCGCTGGCATCTGCATATTCTCCCACTACTCGGATGGCTCTTCTCAAACCATCTGTCTTGATCTCTCCGCCAGAGAGCGTTAGGTTCTCACCAGAAATGGCGTTCTCAATGTCTTGAAAACTGATCTCTAAGCTCTCCATCTTGCGAACGTCCACCGCAATTTCTATCTCTCGTTCTTGGATACCTTTTAGGTTCACTTCGCTCACGCCATCTACATCTTCTAAAGCGTCCTCCATCTGTTCGGCATAGCGGCGTAGCTCCTCGGGTGGAAAATCACCACTCATATTAACCGTCACGATCGGTAATTGCGAGAGGTTGATCTCCAAAACGGTCGGCTCTGCGTCTAAGTCGTTCGGCAGCTCGGGCTTGGCTGCATCCACGGCGTCTTTAACCCTGCCTACGGCATCGTCGAAGTCTTCATCTGAGTTGAACTCCACCGTAATTACCGAAAAATCTTGCACACTCGTTGAGCGAATTGTCTTGACGCCTTCCGTAGATTGTAGCTCTTTTTCCAAAGGCCGCGTAACGAGGTTTTCTATATCAGCAGCGGAGTTGCCAAAATAGGGCGTATTAATATATACCTGCGGAAAATCTACCTCAGGGAACTGCTCTTTCGGAACCTGATCGTAGGCGAAAAGACCAAAAATCAAGATCATTAAGCCAAGCAAAAAGACTGTGGTGCCATTATCTACCGATACATCCGTGAGGCTGAATGATCGCTTTTGTTGTGTATTCGTCTCCATATTGTTGGTTTATTGGGGGCTGCTGCTGAGAGTAATGGCTTGGCCGTCAGTGAGACCACGGCTGCCTTGGGTGATGATCCGGTCGCCTGCCGTTAGGCCGCTCTCTATGATGGCTTTATTGTTGTAGGTCATGCTCGTTGTGATATAGCTTTTCTTAGCTATGATGCCTTCATCAGTGCTTTGTGCTGTGAAAACGTAGCGCTGCCCATTTACCTCTTGCTGTATGTTGTTTTGGCTCACAACGAGTAGGTCTTTACCATTAAAGCTGAGCACTTCTACTTCCGCCAGCAGATTGGCCTTTAACTGGTTTAAGTAAGCAGCCGGCACCGCTACTTCTACCTCAAAGGTGCGGTTGGCTGCATCCACCGTGCGGCCTATTCGTTTTATTGGTGCCCGGAAGCTGAGGTCTAAAGCAGACACTTTTACCTGCAACTGATTACCCACTTTTACTTTGCTAAGCAGGTTTTCCGGCGCATCCGCTACCACTTTTAAATTGCCTGTGCTAATGATCGAAAGAATAGGCGAACCCGGCATAGCATTCTCTCCACTTCGTAGCAAGACCCGATCCACCGTGCCACTGATCGGCGCATATACATTGCGCTTGCGCGCAGCAATACCGATGTTGTCAAGCTGTTTTTCCAAGCGCTCATAGTTGTTCTTCGCTTCTAAGTATTGCAACTCCGAACCGATATTTTGCTCCCATAGCCGCTGTTGCCGCTCATACACCGTGCGCGCTAAGGATAGAGCCGTTTGCAGTTCTGCTTGCTGCGTTTCTGTGCTTTCCACGTCCAGCACCGCCACTAATTGTCCTTTTTTTACTAAATCGCCTTCTTGTAAATTCATCCGCAGGATACGTCCCGGAATTTCAGGTGTCGCCAGCGCCGTTTCAGCAGCCAATACGGTGGCTTGCACGCTGGTGTAATCCTCAAATACTTGGGGCTGCAAAGTCTCAAATATTACTAAAGGTAATTTTGGCGCAAAAGAGGGGTCTAATTGAACTAAGGAGTCTTCCAACATAGCAATCTCCTGCGAAAGCAATCTTTGTTGGTCTTTTTTCTCCTTTAAAAGAGCCTGAATTTCCGCCGCAGTGGCTAAGGAAGTTGTCTCCCCAACGCCGCCGCCACAAGCCGTCAGTAATAGTGTAATGGCTATTGATAACCAAAGAACAGGGTGTAATATAGTACGCATTTTTGTTGGTTGTTTTGCTCGCTTTCCACAGTGCTGAGGCTGCGGCTAGCAGTTTGTTTTTATTGTTTTTTTTGTGAAGCAACAAGGGCACTTCTAAGCGATCTGACTGGACACATCCTGCCTGGCCAGAAGATTTTCAGCCGCTTGGCTAACGCAGGGGCAAGGGCCTATTGGTAGCGCAAAAGTGCTGGCTTCCAATCGGTTCGCCAATGCTACCTAGCTAAGCTTAGCCCAGCTCGTAAGTATTCAGACATATTTAAGGCAAATTTCAAGCTGCTATATTTTGCTTTCAGCCGAGGCAAAAGGCATAATTAATTTTGTCCGACTACTTAGGCCAACTAATTGTTATTAGCGCCCCAAGGCTTGCCGCAGGTTTTCTTTTGCAATGATGATTTCATACAAAGCGGTCAGGTAGTTGCTTTGGGCAGTGTAAAGCTCTTGCTCGGCTTGCACCACTTCCAAACTGCTGCCCACACCTTCTTTGTATTTGATCTGCGTGGTGGCATAAATGCGCTCCGCTAAGTCGCGGCTACGTTGCCGAGCAGCCAACCGATCTTGCGCACTGCTGTAGTCCGATCGGGCGTTCGTTACGGCTAGTTCAATGCCTCTAACGAGATCATTCCGTTGGTTAGCCGCTTTTTCTACTTCCAACTTGGCACGTTGCACACGGGCATTGCGCCCCCCAAAGTCGTAAATGGGCACTTGCGCTGATAAGCCCACCAAAACCGTGGGTGCCCAAAAACCATCGCTGAATTTGTTGGCCTGAAATTGATATTGCCCCGCGAGGGTAGCATTGAGGGAAGGCAAAAAAGCCGACCGCTGTAAATCTACGTTCAAACCTTGCAAGACCAAACTTTGATCCAATACCCTTACCTCCGTCCGCTGCGTGTAGTCAATCGCGCCTAGTAATAATTCGGGTGCTATATCGGTTGCGATGCGCTCCAACTGATCCTCTATTTCTAAAGGCTCCTCCAGGGGGTAGTTCATACTGTATTTCAAGGCACGCTTAGCATTTTCTTGCTGCCGCGCTAGGTTGTCTCGCTCCGTTTGCAGATTGTCAAAATTAAGCTGCAACCGATCTACGTCTAAGCGCTCTACAAAACCTGCCTCGAAAAGAGCCGAGGTTTCTGTCAACAGCTTGTTGAGGTTGTCGATGTTGCGGTCTAGTTGATCCAGGTTTTCTTGCAGGAGCAGCAGCGGCAAATAGGCATTCACCACTTCGTTGCGCACCGCTCTTTCCTGATTGGCTAAATCGAGTTCGTAAAACTTTTTCGCTTCCTTCGCCGCTTTTAAACCCACAAAAAAAGAACCGTTAAAGAGCATCGCCGAGGCACTTACCCCCGCTACGAAATTGTTCTTCAATTGGAAAGCAATGCCATCAGGCACCTCTTGCCCCGGTGGAATAGAGGCTGCAAAGGCTTCGGGCAAAGGTAAAATAGGCACTTTCAAATAGTGCGTATAATCTAAACTACCATTAATGTTAGGTAGGCCGGTGGCCAATTGCTCTTTCACTTGCTGCTCAGCATCTGCAATCTGTAAGCGAGCATTCTTCACCGCATTCGATTGGCTCTGCGCGTAGCGGATTGCGTCCTCTAAGTGCATACCGCCACCAGAGCTTGTTTGCGCTGAGATACTGCCCAAGCTCAGCAGCAGTATCCAAAAGAGTAAGAAAGGGGGTCTTAATAACATGTCAGTTGGTTTGATGGGTGGATAAAAATCGCCTTATCCGAGCGTTTCTATTTGTAAGTAATGTTGTAGCTGCTCTCTGCCTTTATCACTAACGATACCATTCAGGTGATAAATGGCGTGGTGGGTGATGATATGGGCAATGGGCACTTCTCTGGCCGGAAATAGCTCCGTATCCGTCACGGCCATCACCGTAGAACTGTAAAGACGGGCAATAATGCTCGGAATCAAGTCCGTCCGGTAAAGCCCTTCTTGCATACCGCGACTTATATTCTGGCCAATACAGCCCGTAAAATCGTTCAAATGCGCTTGCAGCTGTGATTGCCAGATGAAGCCGTAGTATTTTTTTAAATCGTATAAGGTGATCGGCGATACGTTACGCATTTCTTGGATAAAATGCCGGCTATTACGCAAGAATTCGTCAATTGCATCGGCAGATTCCTGAGCCGATTGCTGCAAAACGCAATTATCCCTTGTACGAATAACGCTCATGATCTCTTCGATCAATACTTCTTTGCTAGCAACCAATTGGTATAGCGTCTTCTTCGATACTCCCATCTTCACGGCAATATCGTCCATACTCACACTCTTTAAGCCGTAGCGCATGAAGAGGTGTTCGGCCACTTCCATCAACTGTTGTTTTTGCTTGTTCTCCAATAGTAAAGCATTTCTTTTTGTCGAAAACAAGAGAAACTTCAAAAGGTTTTAAAGTTTCCTTGGTTTTTTAAAGAAAAAAAATACTCCCCGCAAAGTTGCTGTCTATAAGCAGCCAGCCAGCTATACTTTCTACAAACAGAGCGAATTACTAGAAGAATCTTGCTTGATTCTGGGAGTAAAAAGCTGAATGCTTGAAAGCAGCGCTACGTTCGGCTACAAAGATAGGCTGTTTATTTCTTCTTGAAAACTTTTTGTGTCTTTTTTTTTATTAAAAAAACTTTATCTTTGTGTGTTTACGTTGAAATTTACACAACTATACATTTTTCGGTAGGGCATGAACTCTAATACCCTGTGGAAGCAGTTGTACGCATCGCCACAGTAAGCTAAGTTCAGCGTGGTGCTAAAACAATAGGGTGGAAGTGGTTCCTCCAAGCTATGGGCGACTTTCAGCCTGGCATCTCCGCGTCCTGAGGGTTAGATTTGGAGGTGATCGAACTGGCCGTTTAGCCCAAGAGCAGCCCACCAAGCCTTTGCGCTACAAATACAACCCTTGCCCCTGCACAAAGTGCAACAAAACCGAAGCAATAGAATACCCGGGAGCTCGTCGATGCAAGTGGTAGCGGCGCGCTAAAGTGACAAAAGAAACAGGAAAGACTTCCTATAAAATTAAAATTTAGTACTTTCGCCTTATGAGTACACTTTCCTTTTTAAAAGAGGGCTTAAAAAATTTAAGAACCACGGGCACGATTACGCGCTCAAGCCCAGCACTTTGCCGAGCGGCTATTGCTGCTATCGACTTTCAGCAAGTAAAGGTGATTGTAGAACTGGGTGCCGGTGACGGTGTGATTACTAGGCATATTCTACAGCACCTAGCACCCGATGGTGTTGTGATTGCCTTCGAGGTAGCCAAAGATTTATGTGAGGATATGCGAGCAATCGGGGATCCGCGCCTTATTGTTGCGGAAGATAGTGCCGAGCATATTGCCCGTTATTTGGAGGCTGCTGGTTATAAGCAGGCCGATGCGATCGTGAGTGCCATTCCTTTTGCGGTTTTACCGCCGGAACTAGGTAAGCGCATCGTGGCGGCTGCTCGGGATTGTTTGCGGCTAGGTGGCCGTTTTCATCAGATACACTACAGTCTGAAAACACGCAATTACTATAAGGAGGCTTTTGGTAAGGTGCTCACTCGCTGGGTGCCGTGGAATTTGCCCCCCGCCTTTGTGCTTTATTGTGTGAAAGAATCGGCTTAGTTTTCGAATTAATCGTTCCTATTTCAGCGTATATTAATCGCTCTATTATTTTAATACACAACCCAATGTATCACAACAATCTATCTACATTCAAGGAATTCAAGTATAGCAGGCCAGATTTGGAGGCCTTTGAGCAAGCTTTTCAGGTTGCTCTGGAACGTTTTACAGCCGCTACTACTGCCTCGGAGGCAAAGGAAGCATTATTAGCTATTGATGCTATTCGATCGGGGCTACTATCGGCCGCGAGCTTGGCCCATATTCGCTACACGGTCAATACCCAAGACGCTTTTTATGCAGCGGAAAAAGATTGGGGGGATGCCAATTATCCCGCTACCCAAGGCTGGCGGACGGCCTATTACGAGGCTGTTCTAGCTAGCCCTTTTCGAACCGAATTAGAGGCTATGTTGGGGCCGCAGTTTTTCCGAATTGCGGCTTGTAGTTTGGCCACTTTTTCGCCAGCTATTGTGCCTTTGCTACAGGAAGAAAATAAGTTGAGTAGCCAATATGTGCAGCTAAAAGCCTCGGCTGAAATTGAGTTGCAAGGGAAAAAGTACAACCTTTCCACAATTCGAACGCAAGAGATTAGCACAGACCGAGCCACGAGGAAGCTGGCGGCTAATGCTAAATGGAGTTGGTATGCCGAGCAAGAAGAACAACTCAATGCCATTTTCGATGCGCTGGTAGAAAAGCGAACAGAAATGGCTACCGCGCTAGGCTTCGATTCCTTCACCAAGCTGGCCTACGCTCGTATGTTGCGAACCGACTACGATGAGACCCTAGTGGCGAAATTTAGAGAACAAATCAGGCTACACATCGTGCCCATCGCCAACCAACTATACGAACAACAACGGCAGCAACTGGGCCTCGAAACCCTCTACCACTACGACGAAGACTTTCTCTTCCCCGAAGGTAACCCCAAACCACAAGGCGATACGGCTTGGATATTGCAACAGGCTCGCCAGATGTACGACGAATTATCGCCCGAAACGAGTGCGTTCTTCGAGATGCTCCAACAACGGCAGCTAATGGATGTGGAAGCAAAAGAAGGCAAAGCCACCGGCGGCTACTGCACCTACATCTACCGCGAAGGAACGCCTTTTATTTTTTCTAATTTTAATGGCACCAGCGGCGATATCGATGTGCTTACCCACGAGTTTGGCCACGCTTTTCAGGTGTATAGCAGCCGCCATCTACAGCCACTGGAATATAATTGGCCGACCTACGAGGCTTGCGAAATTCATTCCATGTCGATGGAGTTTCTTACCTATCCTTGGATGGAGCAGTTCTTCGGCCCCGATACCGACAAACAACGCCATAGCCATCTAGCGGCTGCTATTCGCTTTTTACCCTATGGTGTGGCCGTGGATGAGTTTCAGCATCGTATATATGCTGAACCTAGTTTAAGCCCCCAAGAACGGCAGGCAGTTTGGCGCTCCATAGAACAAAAATACCTGCCCCAACGCAATTACGAGGGCTTCGATTTCCTCGAGAAAGGCGGCTTTTGGATGCGGCAGAACCATATTTTTTCTTCGCCTTTCTATTATATCGATTACTGCCTCGCACAGTTTTGTGCCTTCCAGTTCTGGGATAGAGACCGCAAAAACCACCAAGAGGCTTGGGGTAGTTACCTGCAACTTTGCCAAGCAGGCGGCTCGGCCAGCTTCCTGGAATTGGTGGCATTAGCTGGTTTACAAAGCCCCTTCGAAGAGGGCGTAGTAGCGCAAATGGCTCAGCTGGTAGCGGCCGCTTTAGCATCACCCACGCTCACGCCTGCCTAGGCGCGCTAGTGGGGAAACCAGCCATTTCCCGTTTTTTTCTAGCTATCGCTTCGCTCGTCCTGTCTAAAGCAGGCATAAATGTCTATCCATACGGACAGGTACGGATTCGTTGCTCTCGCAGGGGCATGGGTCAGTTTGTAGCGCAAGGGGGGAAATGAGCGGAATAATTCCTAGCTCCCGCTTATTTCATCCGCCATCTTGGCAGTTGACTAAGGCTTGGAATGTAATTTGTACTTGCACAAATAGTTGGTTAGCTAGCATCGGTAAAAATGACAGTCGTGCCGCGCCATTCGCTAATCGATACCAACCTAAATAGTAAATCATGGCCAAAGGAAAAATTCAAGTACAAACCGAGAACATCTTCCCGATCATCAAGAAATTCTTGTACTCCGATCAGGAAATCTTCCTTCGTGAATTAATCGCTAACGCAACCGACGCTAGCACCAAGCTTCGTACGATGCACGCCAAGGGAGCCTTCACAGGAGAACTGGGCAACCTGCAAATCGAAGTGAAAATTGATGAGGCTGCTAAAACCCTTACCATCTCCGACCGAGGTATCGGGATGACAGAGGAGGAGGTGAAAAAATACCTTAACCAAGTTGCCTTGTCTTCCGCGCAGGAGTTTGTAGAAAAATACCAAGGGGATGCCAGTGTTATTGGTCATTTCGGCTTGGGCTTCTACTCCGCCTTTATGGTGGCCGATAAAGTAGAGGTGGTTACCCAATCTTGGCAAGAGGGCGCCGAGGCGGTTAAGTGGGTCTGTGAAGGCGACCCTACCTATAAAATCACTGCCGCTAAAAGAGCCGATCGAGGCACCGATATTATCTTGCACATCAGCCCCGATAGTCTTCAGTTCCTAGAGGAAAGTACCATCGAGGGGCTGCTTACTAAATACTGCAAATTCTTGCCTATCCCGATTAAATTCGGCACTCGAACAGAGAAGACTTATACAGATGAGGATGATAAAGAGGGAACCGACTCCACGGTGGATAACATCATCAACAACCCTAACCCTATCTGGAAACAACAGCCTGTAAATCTGACGGATGAAGATTACAAATCTTTCTACCAAGAGCTCTATCCTTTCAGCCAACCACCGATGTTCCACATCCATTTGAACATCGATTTCCCTTTCAACCTAACAGGGATTCTCTATTTTCCTAAAATCGGCAATAGCCCCGAATTACAGCGCAATAAAATTCAACTCTACAGCAACCAAGTATATGTAACCGACGATGTAAAGGAAATTGTACCCGAATTCCTAACCCTACTGCATGGGGTGATTGATTCACCAGATATTCCTCTTAATGTTAGCCGTTCCTATTTACAAGCAGACGCCAATGTGAAAAAAATCACCGGCTATATTACCCGAAAAGTAGCGGATAAACTCAACGAACTCTTCAAAGAAGACCGAGAGCAGTATGAGCAAAAGTGGAATGACCTCGGCGTTTTTGTGAAATACGGTATTTTGTCAGAGGAAAAATTCTATGATAAGGCTTTGAAGTCGGCTCTATTGAAAAGCACCGATGGCAAATTCTTTACGTTAGAAGAATATCGCGAGCGCATTGCTGCCAACCAAACGGATAAGCACGATCGCCTAGTGGGTATCTACACCAACGATGCTAAAGCACAACACGCAGCTATCCAAGCAGCTAAGGAACGGGGCTACGAAGTGCTGGAGTTTAACCAGCCTTTCATTGATAATCCTTTCATCCAAACGCTAGAGCAAAAAGAAAATAAGCTCACCTTCGTTCGCGTCGATTCCGCTACGGCTGACCAACTGGTGCAAAAAGAAGGCGAGGCCGTCAATTTGCTAGGCGAGGAAGAGACCAATTCCGTCAAGGAGCTCTTTGCTTCCGTGGTAGGGAGTGCAGGCACCGTAGAAATAAAACCCCTCGCAGAAAAAGATCAAGTGGTGCAGATCGTGAAGCCAGAGTTCATGCGCCGAATGAAAGAAATGCAAATGCTGCAAGGGATGGATGCTACTATGTTCCCTGATATGTACCAAGTGGTTATTAATGCCAACAACTCTATGGTGAAAGAACAGATTTTGACAGAAACGGACGAAGATCGCCGCAAGGATAAAGCAGATTACCTCTACAAGCTAGCCTTGGTGGGGCAGCAAATGCTTTCAGGGGAGGAACTTACCCAATTTGTGAATCGAAGCATGCAATTGCTGAAATAAAATAAACTAGTATGACGGCCACCATAGGGCTGGAAGATGTACGCTTCCACGCACCCCACGGTTTTTACGAGGAAGAACATCTCACGGGCAACGAGTTTAGCATCGATGTAGAAGTGGAAGCCAATATCTTGGGTGCTGCTACCCAAGATGATCTAGGTGGCACCGTCAACTATAGCACTATCTACTACCTGCTACAAGCAGAAATGAAAAAGCCGACGCAGCTCCTGGAGGCCCTGGCCTACAGGATGGCCAGGCGTATTCAGCAACAGTTCGACCAAGTAAGCAGTGTTCGGCTACGGCTACGGAAGCTCCACCCGCCCCTAGGAGGGCAGGTCGGAGCAGCCGTGGTGGAAGTGCGGCTGGGCAGCGGTAGTAGCCTGCCACCAGCCGCTAGCCCAATGGCCGCTACTAATAAAGTGGTCTTCGATGAAGAGGCCTACCCAGAAACAGATGCCCCCTTCCCCTTCGCTAGCTTCCAAGGCAGTAGCGATACTTTCGACGACGACGATGACGAGGATTTCGACGACGATGACTTTGCGGATTTCGACGACGAGGAGGACTATGACGACGACGAGGATTAACGCCGCTACACGCCCTCGCCTCCTTAGACTTGTTCAGTAGGCCATGAACTCTAGCAGTTGTTTTTTTAGCTAAAGCCCCTTACAAGTGTTCCGCCAGCGGCAAGTGCTGCTAGGCCGCGTGCGTCTAAAAAAGAGCGGTTAGAAAATCGAGAAGCTATCGAAGAAACGGTCGCTACTTTTGTTGATACCCTTACCGCTGCGGCTGATGGTTTGCAGCGCATAGTAACGGTTGTAGGCCACCAATGCGTGGGTTCTAACGCTGGCCTGCCCTTGGAGGTAGTCGATGCGCCAATAACGGCCAGGGTAGTGGCCTAAGGGCTTTTCGGTACTAAAAAGCACTTCGCCTTTCATGCGCTCTACGGCCGTGGCTAGGGTGGCATCGAGCAGTTCGGTCACCAGCTCGCTACTGTCGTGATGGAGGCTGCCGGCTGGGTAGTCAACATAACTGAGCATATATACCTCATTATCGGCTGTATCAACCGGCGGCTGGAGAAAGAAGGTATGATAAGCTAGTGTCCCTACGGCAGTATCTACTGAATCGATGGTATGTTGCCAATTGGCCGGTAGCTTAATCTGGAAACGGCCATCCAAGTCTTGGTATGCTTGCCAAGGCTGTTGATTTTCCCAACCACCAGGCACCTTGGGCTGTAGCGGCTGATGGAGGGGTAATATCTGCGCTTGCAGCCAAAGCAGCGGACTGAAAAGCAGCAAAAAAAATAGATACTTCATCGTTGGTGTTGACAAGGAGCTACCCTAAAGACAGCTATCCTAAAGACAGCTATAAGACGCTTCAGGTTGGTTGAGGACACAAAATTAGGCAATCGGTCGCTAATGGAGGGCGATCGAGCGGGATGCTGAAAAGTTTAGCTAGGCTTGTCTTGCGCTACTAGGCATACCCTTGCCCCTGCGAGCGAAGCGGCAGCCAAACACGACTGTGTATGCACCCGTATGAACATACAAAAGCTGCGCCTACTAAAGCACTACTAAAGCACTACTAGCACCACTACTAGCACCACTACTAGCGTCGCTACTCAGCAGCGATTGCCAAAGCCTGCGGAGCTGCTCGATTGCCTAGAGGCCGTGTTTAGGGCTGCCGAAGAAAAAGGGATGCCTCTTGATGATCGCTTCGGTAGCAGGGTGGAAATAGCCTGAAAATGCGTAGATCGTATGTAAAAAATCAGCTTTTGCGAAATTTGTGTAGGTAAGATTAGGAAAGCCACTACGAAAGTGACTATTTTACCGCCTATTTTACAAGGGGTAATAGTGGAAGGGGAAAGGTGCTACCTTCGTTAGCAGCCGATTCTTAACAAGGCTTTACCCTTTCCGGCTTGGAATGTTCAACCTTAACAATAGACAATGATCTCAAAGTTTACTACTCCTGATGCAGCGGATCAGCCGCAATTATTGGGGCATCCGATCGGTTTGTTTGTGCTTTTTTTAACCGAGATGTGGGAGCGTTTCTCCTTTTACGGCATGAAGGCACTGTTGATCTTTTATCTGGTCAAGTACCATCTATTTTCTGATGAGGCGGGCAACATTATTGTGGGCAGCTACGCAGCCTTGGTGTATGCCATGCCGGTGATTGGGGGCTATATCGCCGATAAATACCTAGGCTTTCGCAAAGCAGTTGTTTTTGGCGGTATTATGTTGGTGTTGGGCCATATCGGCATGGCTTTTGAAGGGAATGCCGCTACTCAAACGGCTCAAGGGGTGCTGCGCGATGAAAATGCTATCCAAATTTTCTTCCTATCCATGTCGTTCATTGTGGTAGGGGTGGGCTTCCTCAAAGCCAATATCTCTTCTATTGTAGGGGAACTATATGATGCCCTCGACAAGCGACGCGATTCGGGCTTCACGATCTTTTACATGGGGATCAATTTAGGGGCTGCCTTGGCTACGATTATCTGTAGCTGGCTAGGCGAAACGTATGGCTGGAGCTACGGTTTTGGTGCAGCGGGCATTGGTATGGTGCTAGGTTTGTTGATTTTCATTTATGGTTCTAAGTATTTTTATGGTCGGGCAGAACCCAAACAACCCGCCTTGCTAGAGGAAAAGGTGCTCGGCGGGCTGATGAAGCGGGAAACGCTGATTTATGTCCTTTCCGTGTTATCAGTGCCTCTGGTGTGGCAGATCATTCAGCGGCATACGCTGGTAGAAGGCCTGCTCGTCTTGGCTTCGATCGCTTCGCTAGCCTTCATCGGGTGGTTTTTGTCGAGTTCGGAAAAAGTGGTTCGCGACCGGCTAATTGCTCTCACGATCCTCATTATATTTTCTGTCGTATTTTGGTCGCTGTTCGAGCAGGCTTACACCTCGATGAACCTCTTTGCCGAGCGTTCTTTAGATCGTTCGCTTTTTGGGAAAGAGATTCCAGCAGGCAGCTTCTTGAGTTTGAACTCAGTGTTCATCATACTATTTGCGCCTATATTTGCTTGGTTTTGGGTCGCTTTAGACAAGCGCGGCTTAAACCCTAATGCGGCCGTTAAGTTCGGTATGGCTATTCTGCTCGTGGGCTTTGGCTTCGGGGCACTCGTGCTAGGGGGCCAAACAGCCCTAGCTGGTAAAGTATCGATGATTTGGCTGGTCTTGGCTTATATGTTTCATACTTGGGGCGAGCTATGCCTTTCCCCCGTGGGTTTATCTTCTGTTACGAAGCTTTCACCCGCTAAAATCGTTGGATTTATGATGGGCGTATGGTTTTTAGCCACCGCAAGCGCAGAATATGTGGCCGCCTTATTGGCCAACCTCGCGAGTATCGACACGAGCAGCGGTGAGGTGACGGATGTAGTGCAGGCGACTAAAAGCTATATTGCCTTGTTCTACAAACTCTTTGTGGTGGGCAGTATTATCGGTGTCGTATTGCTTGTGGCTTCGCCCTTCATCAAGAAGCTGATGCACGGTGTTGAGTAAGCTGTTTTTAAAATACTCAAACCGTTTCGATTCGAGTATAAGTATATTTTCTTAACCATCTATCTTAAAAAACCAACTTATGCAAGCAGTAGGTTCTTCTGGTCAAAACCAGAACGATTTTTTTAAATCGCAAGTGCTGGGCCATCCGGCAGGCTTATTCGTACTCTTTTTTACCGAGATGTGGGAGCGCTTTTCCTATTATGGGATGCGTGCCATCTTAGTACTTTTTCTGATCTCCTCCGTCGGTATTGGTGGCTGGGACTGGACGAGCAAGGAGGCTCTTTCGCTCTACGGCACTTATACGGCTATGGTCTATCTAACGCCAATCCTAGGCGGCTACTTGGCCGATAAACACATTGGCTACAAAAAGGCGGTTATCCTAGGTGCTTTTATTATGACGCTCGGCCACTTATCAATGGCTATGGAATTTGCCAAAATATTCATGTTCTTAGGCATCGGCCTGCTCATCGTGGGCAACGGCTTCTTTAAACCCAACATGACTTCCATCATCTCACAGATGTACAAAGACTTCCCGGAAAAGAAAGATGGTGCCTACACC
The DNA here is from genome assembly GCA_036735605.1 of Lewinella sp. GTDB lineage: Bacteria > Bacteroidota > Bacteroidia > Chitinophagales > Saprospiraceae > Neolewinella. The sequence continues at coordinate 31,862 of DAINNZ010000022.1, forward strand.
ATTTTCTATATGGGTGTGAATGCCGGTGCTTTCCTAGGGATTATGCTGTGTGGCTACATCGGTGAAAAAATTGCCTGGTCTTACGGCTTCGGCCTGGCAGGGATATTTATGTTCCTAGGGATGCTTCAGTTTTACTTCGCTAGTGGCATCTTCGGCACGGTGGGTGATAAACCAACCGCTAGTGAAGCAGATAATCCGCAACTGGAGTTTGAAGGCGACCGCCTCAATCCTTTCACTAGCCTAGATAAAGCACTGATGGCCATCAGTGCTTTCATTGGCCTTACTTGGGTCATCAACGATCCCTTGGCTACTATTGGGGGCACCAACTTCCTGTCTTTTGGCGGGGTAGATATTTCCAACTGGTATATCCTTACAGGTGTTATTTTGTTCCTCTTCTTGCTAGGTTCACGCATCGTTCGCTATCCCAATAAGACTAGAGACCGTATGATTGCAATCATCATTTTTGCCATTATGACGGTTATTTTTTGGGCATCTTTCGAGCAGGCTGGCGGATCGATGACCATCTTCGCCAACGACTTTACAGGGCGCGTCATGAAAGATGGTTGGGCAACGGCCTTCATCGTCGCTAATGTACTACTCACCGTAGTTCCGCTGGGGATCATTACCTACGTCCTGTTTCGGCTTTTCCAGCAGACCTTTAGTCGGTTTCCGCTGTCGAATATATTTCTAGGCACCAGTTTTGTCATTATTTGGGGCATCGTTTTTTGGATGATTAACCGCGATTTGAACTCCAAATCCTTCATTGTAGAGGTGCCTACTATGACCAGCTACATCACCAATGACGAAGGGAAGACAGATACCGTCACCGTTAACTTAACCGAAGCGATGACGCCCGACCCAGCCGCTCTTGTAGCTACCCAAGCTGTAAAAGTCGTAGAACCCATCAACCTCAAAGCAGGCGACAAGATTGACATAATCGAAGTGCGCGGTAAATACATCTATCTCAATGAACAAAAAGGGGCTACTGCCCGTGCACTGGTGGCAAAAGAAGGCAAAACTTCCCCCATTATCAAAGCCACCATCAGCCGTGTGCAGGAAAACGAGATTGAGATTGGAGCTACTTGGTTTGGTATTCTCAACTCTCTATACATTATCATCTTCGCTCCACTCTTTTCGCGTTGGTGGGAAAGCAAATACAACCCCTCCGCCGCTAGCAAATATGGCTTAGGACTGATCTTGCTAGGCATCGGTTTTGGTGCGCTAGCCCTTGGGTCTTCTACCATTCCAAGCGGCGCCCAAGTAGCCTCCGTTAGTATTATCTGGCTAGTGCTAGCTTATTTATTTCACACACTCGGCGAGCTGTGTCTATCCCCCGTGGCACTGTCTTACATCAGTAAATTAGTGCCCGGCCGGATGATCGCGCTGATGTTCGGTATCTGGTATATCGCTATTGCTATTGGCAATAAATTTGCCGGCCTCATGGGGGGTAAGATCGAGGAAATCACCAGCCAATATTCTCTCACTACCTTCTTCTTGATCTTCACCATCATCCCGATTGGTCTAGGCTTACTCGGCGTCGCCCTCAGCCCATTTGTCAAAAAGCTCATGCACGGCGTTCGATAGGTAGGGCAGGTTCGTAGCAACCCTTTTACAGTGTATAAAGCGGCCTCCAGCATTTTGTTGGAGGCCGCTTTACGTGAAAAAACGTCCTGCAGCTTCGGTTTTTAACAAGTCTAATAATACAGTTGATGGCATGTATGCAGGGGCAAGGCTTTACTTGGTAGCGCAAGAGAGGGTAGGGGGGCTACTCTTTACCTTTTGGTTATTTGCACTAGCACAAGCGAGCTTTTCAAGCACGGGCGAGCTTTTCAACCCGCTGTGGAAAAAAATAAAGCAATTAAATTTGTGTAGCTGAATAATTTACATAATTTTAACCCCACCTTCAAAGCATTACTTAGCAGTATCTACCCCCCCCACAGTATGCCCGACTCTTCAGCGTATGAATCTTATAGGGAAAAATCACTTGGCTATTTCCTAAGCAATCAGTTTCAAGAAGCCGTTAAATACTTTGCAAAAGAAGCCGCGCAGGCCGAGCAGCAGGAGCACTGGCATACAGCCCTGTATTGCCGCCTCACGAATATTCGCTATCGGGTGCTGCTAGCGGAGTATGAAGATACAATGAAGGAGCTGGAAGCAATCAAAGAAAATAAACACTTTAAAACAATATTGAAGAAGGATTCTTTTCTAAAGGCCTTTCAAATCCACCTAGTAGCGACTATTTTTTATTATAAAGGAAGCCACTACCAAGCATGGGAAGTCGCTAAGCAGATTGATTTAAATTTTAAAGGTCAAAAAAATAGTCTCTCAGATATAATGGCACAAGTTCTTAGTTGGCTTCTAATAGGTCGATGTAAATGGAGATTAAGAGCGTATAGTGATGCTTTTTGGCATTACATCAAAGCAATAGAATGCTTAGTAATGTCGGGTTTTAGTGGCAATGAAATCAATTTCTTCTTTGGAAAGGTTTATAATTTGATTGGTGCACTATTGATTGAAATACAGGAAATAGAGAAGGCACTTCAGTATTTAGAGCTTTCCAAAAGCATATACGAATCTTTGGGCGCAATTGGCAGCAATCATAGTTATCGGGCTAATCTTTTTGGAGATTTGTGCGATTGCTTGCTCCGTTTGAAAAATGAGACAGGCGCTTACCAAGTTCATGAAGCGGAGATGTACCTCGACGAGGCTGTTATTATCTATGATGAAGTTCATAAGTATGGCAGGTCGCATAGAGATATAGCCACTACACATAAGTTAAGGGCATTTCTTGAAAAACGTAAAAGCCCGCTGATCTTTAGTCAGCTCTTCGTAGAGGGACATGAGAAAAATATTAGGGTGCGTCGGGAGGTCTTTGGTACAGAACAGCATTTCTCAATAGCGCATGCTTACAATCAATTGGCCAAGTACTTTTTAGAAAATAGGAGGTTAGAAGAAGGATTG
>DAINNZ010000023.1:0-32924 GCA_036735605.1 Lewinella sp.
CACGGAATTGAAATGATCATCATTAGCAGTTGCGGCTACTTGGGTGTTGATGGCGTAGGTGGGATCGCTTGATGAAAGGAGGCTTGGGCTAGCTTTTTGGGAGGAGGAAAAGCCTTGGCTTACATTTTTGGCCTCTGCTTGTGGTGGGCTATCAGTAGGAGGAGGACTTTCCGTAGCGCCATCCCCCAACAACCAAGAAAAGGGAGACGAAATAAAGTGAAAGGCGTTAGCGGGTATCATGGCTGAAAAGCCGAAGATATTATTTTCGGTAAGAGCCGCTTCAGGATCGTGAATCCGTACTCCCACGCGAAGCCCGCGACTGACACACATATACACGATTAGTAGAATAAGCAAGCATTCAAAAGCATAGGTGCGTACAAAACGTAGGAATTTGCCTAGTTTATTGAGCCAGATGGTGATAAATTGATCTGTAGTTTGCATAGTAGTTGATTTTTAAAATACAAAAAGTAAACTATTTGGGAAGGAGACCACTTTTGCCTCGTTGGTCTTTTGACGGCGGGATATAGGGAAGTCTTGCGCTACAAAACAAGCACTTGCCCCTGCCCTTCGGGCTAAAAAGGGTTGAAGAGCAGGTATCTTGCCTTTTGTTGATACAAAGATAGGGTATTTCTATAATAAAAAACAAATTGTTTGTTATATTTTTTTCTTTCAACACCTACAAAGTGGTTGAACAGTAGCCAGGAGGTGGTTGGCGGTTGAAAAAAGTGGGGAATAAAGAGGGAGGTGAAAAGCTAAAAAAAACATTATCTTTGCCCTATGGGATGGTTCAAAAGATTGAAGGACGGCATACAGACCGCCACACGCAACAAAAAAGAAGCGCCGGAAGGGCTTTGGTACAAGTGTAAGCGCTGCGCGCATACGGGCACTACGAAGGATGTCCGTGAGCATTTTTACAAATGTCCGAGTTGTAATTACCACGAGCGGATTGGTTCGCAGGAGTACTTTGAACTGTTGTTTGATGGTGGCTATGAGGAGTATTTTGCCGATATGGAAGCGGTGGATATGCTTGACTTTGAGGATCTAAAGACCTACAAAGACCGCTTAAAAGCTGCGCAAAAGAAAACGGGATTGAAGGACGCGATCCGTGTGGCGCGAGGTAAGATCAATCGGCGCAGCATCCTCATTGCTTGTATGGATTTCAGCTTCATCGGCGGTTCGATGGGTTCGGTGGTGGGTGAGAAGATAGCTCGTGCGATCGACGAGGCGCGCAAGAGCAAGACACCGCTATTGATTATCAGTAAAACGGGTGGTGCGCGCATGATGGAGGCGGCCTTTAGTTTGATGCAAATGGCCAAAACGAGTGCGAAGCTATCACAGTTGGCGAAGGCGGGGGTGCCTTATTTTAGTCTGTTAACGGATCCTACGACGGGTGGTGTTACGGCTAGTTATGCAATGTTAGGCGATATCAACATGGCAGAGCCGGAGGCACTTATTGGCTTTGCGGGCCCTAGGGTGGTGAAGGAGACCATAAAGAAAGACTTGCCTGAAGGCTTCCAGACCTCGGAATTTTTGTTAGAGAAAGGCTTTTTAGACTTCATTGTAGATCGAAAAGACCTGAAAGAGCGGCTCAGCGATTTGTTGGTGCTGTTTGAACCCTCCTTAAAAAATGTCTCATAAGCTGGTTGGTATTTTGCTGGTTTTGGTAGTCGCGAACGTGTTTAACTACTTTGCGAACGAGTGGCTTAATCGGCGCATACCCGGGTGGTTGCCGGCGGTGGCAGTTTTTGATGGTAGTTCGCTTACTTCTACGGTGGCTTATGCAGATTGGCAGGCTGGTAAGCCTGTTTTACCTGCTGGCCAAGGATTAGATGCCATACTGCCAGCCTATTACAGCTATCTCGATCAAGGCGGCTCCGAGCGCTGGTTGGCGTGGCGGCAGGCCTATGCGGCTAACCAAGTGATGGTGCGTAGTATGCCAAGCAATCCAAGCGCACAGCACTGGCGCAACCAGCTGCTCAAGGTGATGGATCGTAGTGCCTTCAGTAAGTATGGTAGCTTTTTTTTACTTGGGCTCACTATTTTACTCTTAGTAGGCAATTGGCTGCGCCCTCAGTATTGGTGGACGCCGCTTTTTTATTTGGGGTTGGTGGTGGCCACGGCTGCTGTTTATACTTCCTTTTCAGCGCCATTTTTCACGGCTTTAGTCGGCTTGGCCTTTATGGTCTATGCCTTGGGGCTACGGCTGAGTTTACCTATTTACACTTACGAATGGGTGAAGGCGCTGCGTCCTTTTCTTACTTTCTTACTTTTCCTGCTTGCTATGATGAGTGTGAGAGGCGCGGAATGGATCGATTATCTTTTTTGGTCGAGCCCGCTATATCGGCTCACTTTTATTAGTATGCTGGGGCTCTCCCTGTTCTTTCATTGGTCGTTGTTAGCGCAGCAGCTCAGGAATGCGAAGTTGGACGTTTACGGGCAGGTCTTAGGCTATGGGATGCCACTGGGTTTTACGGTTTTATTGCTAGGGTTATTGCTGGGCTTTTTCCGGCAGGGTGGAGATAATGCCCTCATGATTCTTAATCGGGAGCTGCTCTTCTTTTCACCTGAATTGGTGGCTAGTTTCCCGATACAGCAGGTCTTTGTACTGTTTTTTGCAGGGGTGGTTTTGTTGATCGGTGGAGGTATTGGGTATTTTATTCAGCGTATTGCCGCTTAGGGAGAGAAAGCGGAAAGGGATGATACAGGAAGGAAAGGGTGAGAAGCGGATAACCCCTTAACGCAAATGCCTACGGAACACCCGTTCGATAGCCGCTTTTTGTAGTTCCTTCCCGATCACTACGATCTTGCTTTCTTTGGGTTGTTGTTTCGGCCAAGGCAGGCCATCGGTGAGGCAGAAGTTGTTGAGCACCGATTGTAGAACTACCTGTACGGGGTAACCATCGGCATCGATGATACCTTTAATCCGGTAGATTTGATGTCGATTGATCGTAAGCAATTGCACCAAAGTATGCCCTAAGCCTTGCAGATCGAAGGGCCGATCGAAAACAAGGGTAAAAGTACTGATACCGTGTACATTTTGTGTATGCTCAGCGTCGATGGTCTGGCTCTGCGCCACTACGCCCTGGCCTTCTATTTTTTGAATCGATCGAATCTCTGCCACGGGAAATAAGCCGTGACTAGCCGAGAAGATATGGGCGTAGGGATTAATGCCCTTCAAAAGCGGCTGTATCGTATCGGCATAAGCCTCCGAAACGCTATCTAGTTTGTTGAGTAAAATCACGTTGGCGAAGGCAATTTGGCGCTTAGCTTCCTCGGTCTCCGCTAGCCAATCTTCTATGTGAGCGGCGTCAACCAAGCAAATCACTTGCTGTAAATCGAAAACTCGGCCCACACCAGCGGCTAGTAGAAAAGGATATACAATTGTCTCAGGGTCTGCCACGCCCGTGGTTTCAATAATTAGTCGATCGAATTCGTGGCGGCGGTAGCTGACGGCTTCCAGCACATCCAACAGCTCATTATTGAGGGAGCAGCAAAGGCAGCCTGCTGTTAAAGCTACCACTTCTTCTGCTAGGCCCATCACTAGTTGGCTGTCGATATTTACCTTGCCTACTTCATTTTCTATCACCAGCAGCCGCTCCTCAGGCTGGCTTTGTATCCAGTGATTGAGAAAAGTAGTCTTGCCAGCACCTAAAAAGCCGGTGAGGAGGTGAACGGGTATTTTTTGCATAAGTTCCGTGAGTGAAGCTGCTATTTTAGCCTCATTAACCTGTTTTGATACTAGAACAGTAGCGGAGGTGTTTTAGATGCAAATAAATTAACCATCCCGAACCGATATACATCCAGCTACTAGCGCCCACCCAATGTAGATGCTCTCCTAGTATCCCGAGGGTGAAAATGCCCCACCCCAGCCATAGCCCCCAACGAATCCAAGGATGATCGCTGTGCCAGTTGGACCATACCACCGCTACAAGGCTCAAAAATAAAAAGATAAAATCAGCTAAGCCCCACCAATTGTTGTGGCTGTGGGGCGAATGCACAATGGGGCTGAAAAAAGGTCTTGCAGCAAAGAATAGCGGAGCCACGGCACAATGAACGGCGCATAGCAGGCTAGCCGCAGTGCCCAAGTAATCCGCATATTTGTAATAGCTTAATCTCGGTGGCATGAAAATAATTTGAGGCACAAAGATAAGCTTTTTATTTAAATGCGACTAAAGTGCATTAATATTCTTTTTTTCTCAACATAGCCATATTACGAGCCGGGATGCCTTCCACATCGGGGTATTGCTCGATAGCTTTGCTAACCTCCTCTACGCGTAACAACTGTATCATTGGGTAGGGGCTGCGGTTGGTTCGGTTAGCAGGGTCGGCGGATTCAGTGCCTTCAAACTGATAATCGGGGTGAAAATGAGCTAGCTGCACGTACTCATCTGCTTTGGCTTCTTGTAATAGGCTTTGGATCGTTTCTACGAAATCGAGGAAATCCATAAAATCTTCCAGCCCCTGCGGGCATACAAAGAGGGTAGTGGATAGTGCCGCTATCGGCTGCTCGGTGAGGTATAGCACTTCACCGAGTAGCTGGCGGAGTAGCGCATCAAAATCGTTGCTTTGCGCTTCCACGAAGCGCAGCCGATCTTCTTCGTAAGGCTTAGCAGCGAAAGGGCAAAGCCCTAGGCGAATGACGAAATTTTCCACCCATTGGCGGCTGTCTTGGACTACTTGGCTCATAATTCTTTTCGGTTGTGGATATACTCCCGCCAGCGTGCGGCTAGTTCGTACATATCTTGTGGTAGTTCGCTATCAAAAAACATTCTTTGCCCTGTGGTCGGGTGGGTGAGCGTGAGGCTTTTAGCGTGTAGGGCATGTCTTGAGCAGATGGAGAAATTATTCTCCACAAATGCCTTGTATTTGCTGTAAATGGTTCCTTTTACAATCCGATCGCCTCCGTATTTAGGGTCGTTGAAGAGAGGATGGCCTTGGCTGCTCATGTGTACTCGGATTTGGTGTGTACGGCCTGTTTCTAGCTTCATTTCTACTAGGCTGGTGTAGTAGAAAGACTCGACAGTACGATAGTGGGAAATGGCCCATTTTCCTTCTTCCCGATCATCCGTAGTGGTATATTTAGTGCGGTAGCGAGCATCTCGGATCAGGTTGAGGTCGATGCGCCCAGCCAGTGGTTCCGGGGTTCCCCAAACGATAGCGAGGTATTTCCTATCAATGGTATGATCGTAAAATTGCTTGGCTAGATGGGTCATGGCAAAATCCGTCTTAGCAATGACTAGAAGACCGGAGGTTTCACGGTCGATGCGGTGTACCAAACCTACTCGGTTAGGGTGGTTGCCGGGCATCACGGGCAAGTCGTCGTAGCGCAAATAGCCTGCTAGGGCATTCACCAAGGTGCCTCTTCTGTGGCCAATACCGGGGTGAACGACCATCCCCGCTGGCTTGTGCACGATCAGTATTTCCTCGTCTTCGTAGCGAATATCCAGCGGGATGCGCTCGGGTATAAGGCCCGTTTCATCCCCATAAGGCTTAGGCATCACCACACTGATATGCTGCTGCGGCTTCACGCGGTGGTTTGGCTTCACGATACTCCCATCCACGAGAATAGAACCCGCCTTGATGGCATTCTGGATGCGGTTGCGACTTAAATTGGGCGTCCGGTCGATTAGGAATTTATCCAATCGAATAGGCGTTTGCTTCGGATCTACCAAAATATCGAAAGTTTCGAATAACTCGTCGCTAAATTCTTCTCTCATTTACTATACTTAAAACAAAGTGATTCGGGGGAAGCCGGTATCACCAACCACCATAGCTGCTAGGCATTGGCTGTATCTTTATACCTAAACCAAATAAGTTGGGGTATAGTTATGATGGGTTTTGGGATGTCTTTTTCTCTTGTTGGCTGTCGCTTCGCTCGCGGGGGCACGGGCAGCTTTTAGCAAAAGTGGGGTTGAAAGACCTGTCTTGCGCTACAAAGAAAACACTTGCCCCTGCACTTTGTGCCAGAAAAAGAATGTACTTTTGTAGCAAACCACAAAGATATGCAATTATCCAGCCGTTGTGTGCGCGATCCGGCATATAAAGCACAGAATCCTGCGCATCAGATTCCGCTAGTGGCCGCTAGTAGTTTTGTTTTTGATACGATTGAGCAAGGAATCGCTACTTTTAATGGCGAACAAGCAGGTCATATTTACAGTCGTTTTGGGAATCCTACGGTGGATGCAGCAGCGCAGAAGATAGCCGATTTAGAGGTTCACGGCAGTGACCTATCGGCACAGGGCTTGTTTTGTAGCAGTGGTATGGCAGCCATTGCTACGGTGATGATGGCGCTGCTAAAAGCAGGCGATCGGGTGTTAACAACCCCTGATTTGTATGGTGGTACAGACGGGCTGCTGAAATGGCTACAAGAGAAAGGGATTGAACTTTCGATGCTCGATTTTAGGGCAGATCAAGCCCAAGGCTTCCCCCAAACGAAGGCTTCGCTATCCGATGCAAGCCAGGGGCCGGTGCGGATGCTTTACGTTGAGACGCCAAGCAATCCTACTTTGCGCGTTACCGATTTGGCAGCTTTGGCCGCTCTGGCGGAGGCCAGTGGGGCTTACTTAGTAGTGGATAACACCTTCGCTACACCGCTGATGCAACAACCATTGGTGCTAGGCGCTACCGTGGTTTTGCACTCTACAACTAAATATTTGAACGGCCATGGTACGGGCACCGGAGGTGCTATTGTTTGCCGAGATGCGGTGCTTTTTCAACAACTTTTGCTACCTGCCTATCGCCTGCTCGGTGGGAATGGAAGCCCCTGGGAGGCTTGGTTGGTGCTAAATGGGCTGAAAACGCTAGCGCTGCGGATGGAAAAACACAGTCAAAATGCACAAGCCGTGGCCGAGTGGTTATTAGCGCATCCCAAAGTGGAGCAGGTCAATTACCCGGGCTTGGTGCATCATCCCGACCGAGCGATCGTCGAAAAGCAAATGCAGCAAACAGGGGGAATGCTTAGCTTCGAGCTATCTGGTGGTATCAAGGCCAGCCATCACTTTATGAATGCGATCCGTTTCTGCACCCTTACGCCCACTTTGGGCGATGTGGATACGCTGGTATTGCACCCTGCTACGATGAGCCATCGGGGCTTAGACCCCGCCGTAAGGCAGGCACATGGTATCACGGATGGCCTCATCCGCCTATCCGTAGGCATTGAAGATAGTCAGGATATTATCAACGATCTAGCGCAAGCCATCGGCTAAACCAAGGCCTTTGGCTGCAACTCCTACTCAAACATGGCAACTATTGTAGTCATTGGCGGCGGTGCTGCCGGATTTTTTGCCGCTATTCATCTAGCCTCGGCGGGCCACGAAGTAAGCATTCTAGAGCGCGGAAAAGCCGTACTAGAAAAAGTGCGGGTAAGTGGCGGCGGGCGTTGTAATGTAACGCATGCTTGCTGGGAGCCCAAGGCCCTAGTGAAGCATTACCCTAGGGGTAGTAAGGAGCTATTGGGGCCTTTTCATCGCTTCGCCTGCGGCGATACGATGGATTGGTTTGAAAAGCGAGGTGTGGCCTTGAAAATAGAAGAAGATGGCCGTGTTTTTCCTGTATCGGATAGTTCTGCTAGCATCGTAGATTGCTTGTGGCAAACGGCTAAGGCCAATGGGGTAAAGGTGCTTACGCAAATTCGTGTGGATGGATTTCAATATCAATCCCAGGCCAATAGGCCGTGGAAAGTCAACAGCGGTAGCCAAGTTTGGGAAGCGGATCGATTAGTAATATGTACGGGGAGCAATCCGGCGGTTTGGCGTTTGTTAGCTGATTTGGGCTTATCTATTGTGCCAGCGGTTCCTTCACTTTTTGCCTTTAATATTGCGGAGAAGGCCTTACACGCCTTATCGGGCGTCAGTTTACCTTGGGTAGAATTGAAGGTAGTAGGAGAGGCCAGCTTATACACCGAGGGGCCGCTACTGATAACACATAAAGGGATGAGCGGCCCAGCGGTGCTGCGGCTCTCGGCTTGGGGGGCGAGGCAACTAGCGCCACTAGGCTACCAATTTAAACTGGAGGTCAATTTTCTAGCACAAAAGCAAGCGGCGGTCTTGGAAGAAATACAAGCACTCTGCCAAACGGATGCTAAGCGGCAGTTGGCAGCTCATGCCCAATTGGGCTTACCGCTGCGGCTATGGCGCTATTTAGTGGAGCGGGCGGGCATAGCACCGCAGCAGATTTGGGCTGATTTGCCGAAAAAAAGCCGGCTTTCGCTAGCAACCCAGCTGACGGCCGCCAGCTTTCCCGTGAGCGGAAAGGCTACCAACAAGGAAGAGTTCGTTACCGCAGGTGGCGTAGCACTCACGGAGATCAACTTCAAAGACTTTTCTGCTAAGCAGTATCCGAGCTTGCATTTAGCCGGAGAGGTATTGGATATTGATGCGATCACAGGAGGCTTCAACTTTCAGGCAGCTTGGACGGGCGGTTTCCTCATAGGTACGTCGGTTTAAAAGCGGGCACTAATGCCGGCATTAAAACCAATAGGCATACCGGGCCGTAAGCCAGCGGGTGCTCTGGAAACGAGATAAGTTTGGTTGCTCAGGTTAACGGCATTGGCGAAGAAGGAAAAGCCTTTTTGAAAGAAGAAGCGTAGGCTAGCATCTAGCAGGAAATAGGCATCAATACTTTCCGTAACGGGGATATCACCTTGCCCCGGCAGGCTGCGCATAGCCCCTGAGTAGCGGCCGCTTAGGTAGCAGTTAAAGCGAGGGTGCTCCACGCCTAGCATCAGTGCAGCTTGGTGCGCTGCGAGGTAGGGTAGTTGATCGCCAGCCTGCACTTGCCCCCAAGCCTCAAAGTCGCTGCTGAAACTGCGAAGAAAGCTAGCATCGGTGTAGGTATAGGAAAGGGAGAGTGGTAGGCTAATTTTTCGACGCTCTTGGCTAGCCAAGAGGTCGTAGGAAAGCTGTAGCTCTACCCCTTGGGAATGGGCTTGGCCACCGTTGAAGAGATCGCCGCTGCCGGTGCCCCCGCCAGCGGCTAGATCTATGCCTAGGAGGTTGCTATAATCGTGAAAAAAGAGGACTGCTTGGCCAGAAAGTGCTTCTTTAGTATGCCGGAAGCCTAGCTCGTAGTTAATGCTCTCTTCTGGCTGGGTGCCTTCTCTGGAGCCTGGAGGGGCAAAGCCTTTGTGCACGCCGGCAAATACACTGCTGAAGCGATTGAAGCGATAGTCGAGGCCGAGACCTGGTATCCAAACTTCTACTTGGTTGCCCCGTTCGGCGAGGTTGGTGCCGCTGCGGTTGGGGTCATTGCGGCCAAAATCTTGTCGTTCGATACGAATATTTTCGTAGCGCAAACCGGGGCTAGCGGTGAAATTGCCTTTGCGGAGCTGGTATTGAGCATAAGCAGCTGTGGCCGTGGCTGTTTCTAACCGATTACTTTCGGTGCCAGGGATGCCTGCGTCTCGGAGCTGCATACGGCCTTGGCGCATGGCGTATTGATCTACCCACTGAAAGCGATCCATTTGGTCTTGGTGGATGCGAAGCCCCAGTTGGAGCTGGTGCAACCACTGTTTGGTTTCAAACTGATAGTTAAGGGTGCTTTGTAGGCCACGGGCATAGTAGTTGCGGTTGTTAGCTTTTACTTCTAGGGCGTTTTCGTTCGGGCTATCGGCTCCGCGCAGCACGCTAAGATGAGCTGTATGCGCATCGGGATTTTCCACCAGATTGGCAATAGATACCTTATTGTCTAGGCTATCCCGTAGCGCATCTAGTTTATACCAGTTGCGAGCAAAATCGCTGCGATAAGCCGTGGTAGTTAGCATCAGTTGTTCCGAAAATTGGAGGGTATGTACCAAGCTAAACTGCCGCTGTTCGGTATCCATCCGATCTACTTGCGACGCAGCGTAGCGGCGTAGGGGACTGGCGTCGAAGTCGTGTTGTGTGAGGCCTAGGTAAGTTTCGTTCGATCGTTCGGTGGTTTGAGCCGCTTTGAATAATAGGCTTTGTTGAATCGGGGCAGTCGGGGAGGTCGAAAGCTTAAATTTGAGCATATAATCTTGCTTATCGAAGCCCGTATCGCCGCCGCCATCTAGGTCTTTAAAGCCTGTGGCACGGTGCTGGAAGGTTTCTACCAGATAGCCTATATTCTGATGCTGGTTGCCGACGTGGGCGTGGAGATTCCTAGCGCCAAAGCTACCACCCATCAGTTGTACTTGGCCGCCGAAGGCTTGGGGTATTTGTGTAGAGATGAAGTTGATTGCCCCTCCGGTAGTATAGGGGCCGTATTTGATCTGGCTATGGCCTTTCATAATCTCAACGCCTTGCATTCTACCTACCGTGGGAAAGAAATAGGCCGCAGGAGCCGCATAAGGAGCAGGAGCCATTAAAATACCGTCTTCCATCACGCTGATTTTGGCACTGCGCTCCCCCCCGGAGCCTCGTAGGCCGATGTTAGGCCGTAGGCCAAAGCCGTCTTCTTCCTGTATATTCACACCGGGCACATTGCGTAAGACACGGTTCACATCAGTGTAGCCAAACTGCTGCATCTCTTTAGGACTAATATATTGAACCGAGCCAGGAATATCTCGTAAGCCGCGGATGCCCCCTGAAATTACCGTGGCTGCTGCTAGCGTTTCGATGCTTTCGAGCAGTTGGAAATCGAGCGTCTTCTCTTCCCCTTCGGCTAAGCTAATTGGCTGCCGTTGGCTCAGTAGGCCGATGCCTGATACCACCAGGGTGTAATCGCCCGCAGGAATTGCCGCCAAGGAATAGTATCCAGCTTGATTCGTGGCCGTACCAATATTGGTTTGGTCTAAATAAACCGAAATATTGCCAAGAGGAAGTTGTTGCTCCTTGAGCTGTACCCTGCCACTGATTTGAGCGGTTTGAGCGTGTAAATTAGCACTTACTACTAGTAAGACAAGGAACAAGAGAAGGGAAATTTGCTTCATTTTATTTGGACTTAATCTAATTTAGTGCAAAGATAGCATTGCTTGGAATTAATCCAAATAAGAGAGGCGTATTTTTTATGTTTTCTTGATTAGACTTGTTCGGTGCTGCTACTACCACCTAGCATTTGCGCTAGGAAGCGACCCTTGCCCCTGCTTTAGCCATCACTATGGTCTATTGCTAGTTAAAAGACAGCGACTAGCCTTGTGAAAATGGCTTTAGATGGCTTTTTCTTTATTGGCAGTCATAATTTTTTATATATACATCTTATTAACATTCTTGCAAAGTTGGTGATTGTAAAAACGTCTAATCTTCTGGTATATCCTACTGTTTTTGCGCTTTTGTTTGGTTTGGCTGTTTTTTGCGGTTTATAATTTGCCTTTGTATATAGGATATATAGGTTAAATTTCAGTAGTAAAGAACTAAATTTGCTTTGTCGCATTAATATAGGAGCGGCATTGCTTATCAACGCTTACAACTAAGTCGATCTGTATGAAAATTAAACAACTACTTACATTGTGTATGCTGCTAATTAGCTTCGCCACGCTTACTGCTCAGTTGAGTGGTGTGCGGGTGCAGGAAGACCCTAGCGGCCTGAAGCTAATTGTAAATGGCCAGTCCATGATGATAAATGGGATGAACTGGGACTATTTCCCCGTTGGCACCAATTATTCCTATAGTCTTTGGAATCAGCCAGATGCTTTCATTCAAAAAGCGTTAGACGATGAAATGGCATTGCTTAGAAACATGGGGGTGAATACCATTCGTGTTTATACGGGCATCCAACCTAAGTGGATACAGTACATTTATGAGAAGTATGGTATTTACACGATGCTCAATCATTCTTTTGGCCGATATGGCCTCACTTTGGAGGGTGCCTGGACGCCCAACACCGAATATGCAGATCGGCGTGTGGAGTCGTTGTTACTTAAGGAAGTGCAGGACATGGCAGCTATGTATCAGAACACGCCTGGTTTACTGCTATACTTACTAGGGAACGAGAACAACTACGGTCTTTTTTGGGAGGGCGCCGAGACGGAGAACATTCCAGTGGAGGATCGTAAATCTACTACCCGAGCTAGAGCCATGTATAAGTTGTTTAACAAAGCCGCTGTGGCGATGAAGTCTATTGATGGCGGCCATCCGGTGGCACTTTGTAATGGCGATTTGCTTTTTCTGGATATTATTGCGCAAGAGTGTAAAGATGTGGACATTTTCGGCACGAATGTCTATCGGGGTATTTCTTTCACCGATCTGTTTGATCGGGTGAAGAACGAATATGGCAAACCCGTTTTGCTTACGGAATTTGGTAGTGATGTGTTTAATGCCATCACGAATGAAGAAGACCAGCAGCCACAAGCACTCATCAACTTGGCCAATTGGCGGGAGATATACGAAAATGCCGCAGGCCTAGGTAAAGCGAACAACTCCATTGGGGGCTTCACCTTCCAATTTAGCGATGGTTGGTGGAAATTCGGCCAAACGAAAAACTTAGACGTACACGACAGTAACGCTTCTTGGTCGAACGGAGGATATTACTTCGATTACGTCACGGGGCAGAATAATATGAACGAGGAATGGTTTGGTATTTGTGCCAAAGGGCCTACTAATCCGGCTGGTTTTTACCAATTGTATCCTCGTACGGCCTACTATGTGTTGAAAGAAGCGCACGACTTTGATCCCTACCGCAGTGGGGCTTCTGCGGCTGAGCTACAGCAGCACTTCTCGAAAATTCAAATCGTAGATGCTTTCCTTCGAGCTAGGGGTGATAAAGCCGCCATGGAAGGAGAGACGCTGAAAAAAGTAAGCATCGGGCGTTTAGGGGCGCATATCACTACCTTCAATACGGGGGGGAGCCTAATCAGCACGCCGGATGATCCAGATCCAAACTATACGACCTTCCCGAACCAATTGGGCTTTGATCACATGCAGTCGTTTTTTATAGGCGTACAAGCCAACCCAACGGCTAATTTCAGGGCAAACGTGGATTTTAACATCCTGGGTAACGTGGCGCAAAACCCGATCGATCAAATATTTTACGAGAACCGCGGTCGGCCAGTTGATTTTAATACCAACAATGGCAATGTTCGCGTGGAGTCGGTTAATCGGGTAGCTATTTACCAAGCCAACTATGAGTGGAATCACAAGATGTTTGATCTAAAGGGTTTCTACCGTACGGGTCATTATCACTGGGCTTATGAGGGCGATTTTTTCAACTTATATCCGGAGGCGAACTACGGCCCGAATATTGACATTTACAATGGTATTGCACCTTTCGGCTTTGAGGTGGAGGGCAAGAAGCAGCTCAAAGACCTTAAGTTAGCTTTTGGCCCGCAGCTATGGTGGGGAGCCAACCCTGCTTTCCTGATGAAATATGGTAAAACGTGGAAAAAATTCAATATTACGGGTGTTTTCCATGAGGATTTAGACCAGTTGGGGCTCACGGAAAGTTCTTTTGCGATTCCGCAGCCAAGAACCCGCCGTTTAGGTTTGCACGTAGAGCGCGAGCTAGGCAAAATGAAAGTAGAAGTGGGGGGTCTATGGGCAGGCCAGCCGTTACAGGGCCGGGAGTTTCAGGTGGTTAGAGGCGAAGAAGGGGCGTATGAAACCTACAAAGCTACTATTGAAGCCAAGGACAACTTCGGAGGAAAAGTTAAATTCACTTATGCGGGTGGCAATTTCAACTGGTATGCCCAGTCGGCGGCGATGGGCTTAGTGGCCAATGGCGGTTTCGATCAAACGCTCACCTTCACAGGCTGGCGCTTGAAAGATAGTGGCAGTGGCAACCAATATAACTTCCTAACGGGTTTCACCTATACCTTGGGCAACTTACAAATTGCGCCCAACTTCCTCTTCCAGAAGCCCTTCGAAGGACCTTTGCCAGCGGATGTATTAGCACCAGGGCGACCTAGGAATATTCTTTCCGATCCCTTTGTAGTGCGTGGTAACCGGGAGCAAATTGGTGCTGAGATTCTTTTTACCTACGACCCTACGCCTGGTTCTTGGATGTACGACTGGGATAGCGACCGCAGCGAGGATGCTAAATTTGCCCTGAGTGCTGGCTTTGTATTCCGTCACTTACCTACTACCCAGGATGCTGCTATCGGTATCTTGCCGGATGGCCGAACCACTTTCGCTTTCCCGGGGGCGGCACCGGCTAGAGACCTTTGGGAGGTACACATGCGCCTCGTGGCCAAAACCAGCAAAGACTTTGGCTTCATTGCCAACGCTTACGCAGGGGATGCACAAGCCAATGGCAGTGATGCGCGCACCATCCGCCGTTATGGCATTGACGGCCGAATGATCTACAAAGCCTTGAAGTTCAATTCCTTCGTACGGGTAAATGACTGGGGGCCTTATGACTATCATCGCGACTTTAACCTCACCTTCCCCTTACAGCTGATGGCCGATGTGTCTCTTTCTTTGGCTAAGCCCGACTGGTTTGATCTGCCCGATACACGCCTAGGAATTCGTGCTACTTACCGGACGCTCGATCAATATTCGCCTCGCTATGCGCCTATCTACACGCTGGATGCGGCTGGCGATTTGGTGCCTGACCCTACGGCGATTGGCTTCCCGAACGGCAATGAGTGGGAGTTCAGAACCTACGTACTCATTAACATTGGTAAATAGAAAATCCCCTAGGCCAACTAGCTAGCACTACTGCTTGGCTAGCTGGCCCAGGATAACCATAAAATTGAATCAAAATGAATGCATTTACGACTAGTCTTCTTCAAAAGTGCTTTTTGTTCGCTAGCCTTGCTCTTCTAGCAATGGCCTGTGAACGGGATTTAGACGAGCTACAGCCCGTCACCAACCCCACGAACCCAGAGGTTTTCATTGATGCTTTTAGCCCAGGCTTAAATTATGCTGCCTTCGGTGGCTCGGTGCCCACGGCTTTTCAAGTGGATAATGAAGTAACCTACAACAACATCTCCACTGCCTCTATGCGCTTTGAAGTGCCGGATGTGGGCGACCCCAGGGGAGCCTATGCCGGAGGTACTTTCTTCACGGATGCAGGCCGAGACCTCTCTGGCTACAATGCCCTTACTTTTTGGATCAAGGCCACTCAAGCGGCTAACATCGATGTGATAGGCTTTGGTAACGATCTGGGAGCCTCTAGGTTTGTGACCACTATCAGTGGCCTAGCGGTGAATACGAATTGGCGAAAAGTCATCATCCCCTTACCGGATCCTTCTAAATTAACCAATGAAAGAGGTATGTTCTTCTACTCGGAAGGAGCTGAAGAAGGCCGCGGCTATACCTTCTGGATCGATGAAGTGAAATTTGAAAACCTGGGCACCTTAGCCCATCCGCAACATGCTATCCTATTTGGAGAAGATCAAGTGGAGACTTCTTTTGTGGGCGTATCGAGAAACATTAGCGGCCTGAGTTCCTCGCTTAATTTACCATCGGGTGTGAATCAAGTTGTAAACGCTTCCGCTGCGTACTTTGAATTTTATTCTTCCGACCCAAGTATTGCTACCGTTGATGCAAATGGCGTGGTGACAGTGGGCGGTGGCCCAGGTACCGCCGTCATTACGGCTACCGTAGGCGGCCTAAGAACGGCTGGATCGCTCACCGTAGAGTCTATTGGCGATTTCCAATTAGCCCCCACCCCTACACAAGATCCTTCTAGGGTGATTTCTATCTTCTCGGAAGCCTATCCTAATGTGCCCGTCAATTATTATAATGGGTATTGGCAGCCTTGGCAAACTACCGTATCGAACGATTTCAGTGTGAGAGGAGACAATGTTTTGAAGTATGAGATATTCAATTTCGTAGGTATCGAGTTTAGTAGCCCAACAGTTGATGCTTCTACCATGACTCACTTTCACATGAATGTCTTTTTCCCCGATCCGATCGCTGCGGGCAGAGAACTTCGGGTGATTATTGTTGACTTTGGTGCAGATGGTGCTTTTGGCGGCGGAGACGATACGAGGCATTCAACCACCTTTAGAGCCCCGGTACTAGTTTCCCAGCAATGGCTTTCTATTAATATTCCTTTCTCTGCTATGCCGAATTTAGCTAGCAGAAGGAATCTGGCACAAATTATATTGGAAGGAGGGGATGGTTCAGTCCTCTATGCAGACAATATCTTCTTCTATAATCAATAATTGACTGACTAAGATGAAAACAATAATTAATAGTACCTTTTACCTAGCAGTTTTGCTACTGGGTTTTTCAGCTTGTTCAGTTGAATCAAAGCAAGAAATCGAACAGCGCAACTGGCAACTCACTTGGAGCGACGACTTCGACGGCCCCGCCGGCGAATTGCCCAATTCCGCCAACTGGACTTACGATCTAGGCACTGGCCAAGATGGCTGGGGCAACCAAGAGTTGCAATCCTACACCAACGATCCGGCCAACGTCTCGCTAGATGGCGAGGGCAATCTAGTCCTCACGGCTATCCGAAATGGCAATAGCTTCTCCTCCGCTAGAATCAAAACACAAGGTCTTTTCGCGCAGCAATATGGCCGCTTGGAGGCTCGTATGAAAACACCTTACGGCCCTGGTTTGTGGCCTGCTTTCTGGATGTTAGGTGAAAATATCGATGCAGTGGGTTGGCCACAATGCGGCGAAATTGACATCATGGAGCTAAGAGGCCAAGTGCCAAACGTGATCGCTGGCTCTATCCATGGGCCGGGCTATTCGGCTGGCAATGCCATCTCGGGTTCTTATGCTCTGTTGGACAATCGGTTCGATGCCGATTTCCATGTTTTTGCCGTAGAATGGGATAAAGACGGTATCGACTTTTTTGTGGACGACTATCTCTACAAGCGCATTAATCGAGAAGATGCGCCCGGAGAATGGGTCTATGACAATCCTTTTTTCTTGATTCTCAATGTAGCCGTGGGAGGTAACTATGTAGGCTTTCCAACGGATGGAACGCCCTTCCCACAACGTATGATCATTGATTATGTGAAGGCCTATTCCCAAGGCAACTAAATCTTTATTTTTCTAGTGCCCCCTAGGACTTGTCTTTGGGGGCACTAGAAAATTAGCAGCAGCAGCCGTAGTTTTCTATTAGGCACCAAGTGCAGGGGCAAGTGTTGCTAGGTAGCGCAAGACGGTGGTATTGAAAACACGAATAGGAAGCTTGAAGGCTGCGCATTGGCGCAGTAAATTTTCTTTCTTCAAACTTGTTTTTTGAGGCTACACTAGCGCATACAAAAGCCTTTGCCCCCGCGAGAGCAACGAGTTCGTGACACATCGTGCCAGCAATATGGAAATATACGGAAACGACCCATTTTAACAAGACATACCCAGCCTTTCAAGAGGCATTTTAAAAAAAAAGAACAAACCGCCTAGTATGATAGAGCATGCCTACGCCAAGGATGTGAATAAAAAACAGCAAGCGAAGCTGCAATTAGAGCTCGTAAGCCACGAAAAGGAGGCTTACTATAAGATGTCGAATTACGACACCATGCGTCCTTTTTTTATGAGTGTGGTGAGTGATGCGAACCACTGGATGTTTATTTCTAGCAATGGCGGCCTCACGGCGGGTAGGAAAAACCCTGAATTTACCCTCTTTCCTTATTACACCGACGACAAGATTACGGAGTTGGCGGATATAACGGGCAGCAAGACTATTTTTCAGGTGCAGCAGCAGGATAAACTAGCCATTTGGGAGCCTTTCTCGGTGCGTTTCACGGAGGCTTACGCGCTTAGCCGTAATTTGTATAAGAGTGTGTACGGCAATAAAATAATGTTTGAGGAAATTAACCATACCCTCGGCTTAGTTTTTCGTTATCAATGGAGTAGTAGTAAGCTCTACGGCTTTGTTCGCAAAGCTAAAATAGAGAATATATCAGGGGAGACTCGTTCTGTAAAACTATTGGATGGCTTACAGAATATCATGCCCTATGGCGTGCCTAGCGATTTGCAACGAGCGAGTAGCAACCTAGTGGACGCCTACAAGCGCAGCGAGTTAGTGACAGCAGTAGGCTTAGGTATCTATGCCCTAAGTGCCATCATTGTAGATAGAGCCGAGCCAAGTGAAGCCTTGAAAGCCAATGTGGTTTGGTCGATGGGGTTAGCGCCAAAGGCGCAGTTGCTTTCCTCTTTACAGTTGGATACTTTTCGCGAAGGCGGTGAGCCTAGTATGGAAAGAGACATCAAAGGTGAAAAAGGAGCCTACTTCTTACTAGCAGACATCACCCTAGCAGCTGCGGCTAGCCAAGATTGGACGATGGTAGCCAATGTAAACCAAGGGCATGCACAGATTGTAGAACTCTGTGAAGCCCTTCAGCAAGCAGCTACCTTAGCGGCGCAAGTGGATGCAGACATTGCCCATGGTACGGAGCGATTGATTAGCTTCGTAGCGGCAGCCGACGGCTTGCAACACACAGCCGATACGCTTAACGATACGCGCCACTATGCTAATGTATTATTCAACATCATGCGCGGGGGTATTTTTGATGCGGATTACCAAATCAAGAAAGCGGACTTTTTGGCCTATTTAGCAAAAGCGAACAAGCCTTTGTTTTCTAAGCACCAAGCCTTATTAGATAGCATGGCGGCCGTGGTGAGCCTAAGCGACCTACAGCTTTTGCTGCAGAAAGCCAATGATTTTGACCTGACGCGGCTAGGTACGGAATACTTGCCGCTGAAGTTTAGCCGTCGGCATGGCGACCCTAGCCGTCCTTGGAATTACTTCTCCATTAATATACAAAACGAAAACGACGGCAGCGAGGTACTAGATTACGAAGGCAATTGGCGCGATATTTTCCAAAACTGGGAAGCTCTAGCTTATGCTTACCCTAGTTTTATTCAGGGGATGATCTTCCGCTTCCTCAACGCTTCTACTTTTGATGGGTATAATCCCTATCGGGTAACTAAAGGAGGTTTTGACTGGGAAACAGTGGAGCCGGATAATCCTTGGTCGTATATTGGTTATTGGGGCGACCATCAGATTATTTATCTGCAAAAATTCTTAGAAATTATCGAGCAGCACCAGCCAGCTGCTTTAGCTGCTTATTTCGATCAGCCCAGCTTCGTTTATGCGGCGGTACCCTACTTGATTAAGCCTTACGAACAATTATTGGCTGATCCGCAGGATACGATTGCTTTTGATGAAAGCTGGGACGAGGCCATCCGCAAACGCCGCGACGAAATAGGCGCGGATGGCGCCTTATTACATACGGCAGATGGGGCTATTTACCGTGTCAATCTACTAGAAAAAATACTAGCGACGGTGCTGGCTAAAATGTCGAACTTCATCCCAGAAACAGGTATTTGGATGAATACGCAGCGGCCGGAGTGGAACGACGCCAACAATGCCTTAGTGGGTAATGGCGTTTCGATGGTGACGCTTTACTACCTACGTCGGTTCCTACGTTTCTTCCAAGATCGGCTAGCGCAGGCGGCCGTGAAAGAAGTGGCTATTTCGGCTGATTTGCTGGTTTTTTTCCAGCGGTTAGTCACTACTTTGCAGCAATTTGAGCCCCTTTTAGCGGGATCATTTAGCGAGGTGGATCGAAAAAAAGTGGTTGACCAACTAGGGCAGGCAGCTTCCGACTATCGAGGGAAGATATACGCCGAGGGTTTTAGTGGGCAGCAAGTGGCTATAAGCTTGGCAAGCCTTCAGGACTTCACGGCCTTATGTTTGCGCTACTTAGCGCATAGCATCCGAGCCAATCAGCGGCCTGATAAGCTCTACCATGCCTACAACTTAATGGCGGTGGAAGGGCAGGGCATCAGTCGCGCGGTGCTCAGTGAGATGCTGGAAGGCCAAGTAGCCGTGCTCAGTGCTGGTTACTTGCAGCCGGAGGAGGCTTTAGAAGTGTTAGATGCCTTGAAGCAAAGTGCACTTTTTAGAGCGGATCAATACAGTTATATTCTATATCCTAGGAAAGCCTTGCCAGGTTTTTTAGAGAAAAATAATTTGCCTGCCGATGCGGCAATTTCCTCTGACTTACTAAAGCAGTTGCTAGCCGACGGCAATCGGCAGTTGGTGGAAAAAGACAGCTTGGGCGGGCTACATTTTCAAGGCGATTTTAAGAACGCCCGAGATGTAAGCAACGCCCTCGACAAGCTAGCAGCTAATGGCTATGCTAAGCTAGTGGAACAAGATCGCGCTAAGGTACTGGCTTTATTTGAGGGTGTTTTTAATCATAAAGCTTTCACGGGCCGGTCGGGTACTTTTTACGGCTACGAAGGGCTAGGATCCATTTATTGGCACATGGTTTCTAAGTTGCTGCTGGCGGTGCAAGAATGTTGCCTACAGGCGATCCGCGAGCAGGCAGCAGCCAGCGTGGTAGGAGGTTTACTGGAGCATTACTATGAGATAGAAGCCGGTATTGGCGTACACAAACCGCCACGATTATATGGTGCTTTCCCTACCGACCCCTATTCGCACACCCCTTGGCACCGAGGGGCGCAGCAACCGGGTATGACAGGCCAGGTAAAAGAAGACATCCTCTCGCATTTAGGAGAACTGGGTGTGGTGGTGAAAAATGGCTGTTTATCCTTTCAGCCCAACTTACTACGGAAGGGCGAATTTCTACAAGAAGCAGCTATGTTCTCCTACATGGATCTAGGTGGTCAGCGCAAGGAACTGCCATTGGCACCCGCTTCCTTAGCCTTTACCTACTGCCAAGTGCCAGTGGTATATCACATAGCCGAAACGCCTGGGCTAAGGGTGCATTTTACCAATGGATCGTCGCAGGAAGTGGCCGGAAGTACACTAGATACGCCAACGAGCCAAGCTGTTTTTAACCGAACAGGAAATGTGCAGCGCCTAGAGGTGGCTGTGGTAGCTACCACTTTAAAAGATTAGAAAGAAGTACTCATGAGACTGTTGCTCCTACTGCTGTTTTTTCTGCTCCTAGCTTGGCTATTACAGTCTTGCCTAAGCCCTCCCAAGGAGCGGAAGGCACCAACTGCTGCCGATCTGTTGGGTAATCCGGCTTATCCTGCGATTTCCTATGGGGGCTACCGAGAAAAAAGCAGGGATATACAACCTAGTATAGGGCAACTCAAGGAAGACATGCAGCTCTTATCAGCTATGGGCATCCGAGTGATAAGAACCTACAACGTACACCGCCCCCATGCTGCTAATGTGTTGGCTGCCATTCGTGAGTTGAAGGAGGAAAAGCCCTCATTCGAAATGTATGTGATGTTAGGTGTTTGGATTGATTGCAAGAATGCTTGGACGGATCAGCAGCCGATACACGATCAGGAAAGCGAGCGCAATGCTAAAGAAATCGAAGAAGCCGTTCGCCTAGCCACAGCGTATGAGGATATTGTAAAAATAGTAGCCGTAGGCAATGAGGCTATGGTGAAATGGGCAGCTGCTTACTACGTGGAGCCCGATATCATTCTAAAGTGGGTGAAACAGCTGCAAATGTTGAAACAAGACGGTCAACTTCCTGCCGACTTATGGATTACTAGCTCTGATAATTTCGCCTCATGGGGTGGGGGAGAGGAGCTGTATCAGGTGGCGGCTCTACGGGAGTTGATTCGGGCCGTAGATTATATATCCTTACATACCTACCCGATGCACGATACGCATTACAACCCCGCTTTTTGGGGCACTTTGGAAGAAGAGGAAGACCTAGCCGATACGCTGAAAATACAAGCAGCCATGTTGCGATCAAGGGACTATGCCCAACAGCAGTACCAAAGCGTAGTGGCTTATGTGCGGAGTTTAGGGCTTGACAAACCCGTGCATATCGGGGAAACAGGCTGGGCAACCCAATCCAATGAGTTCTATGGCGCCGAAGGTTCCAAAGCGGTGGATGAGTATAAATCGGCTCTATTCTATCGCTATATGCGCGAATGGACGCAAAAAGACAGCATTAGCTGCTTCTACTTCGAGGCTTTTGACGAACAGTGGAAAGATGCGGCTAACCCATTGGGGTCTGAAAACCACTTTGGCTTGATTAACCTGCAAGGGCAGGCAAAGTACGCTTTATGGGATTTAGTGGATCAAGGTGTTTTCGAGGGGCTCAGCCGAGATGGCAGACCGATCACTAAGACTTTTAATGGGCAATTGGACAGTCTTCTACAAACAGTGGTATTGCCACCTAAAAAGCAGATGCAGCCTGCCACGGAATAAAATTATCTACTATGAGAGCTACTACCTACCGCTTTATCTGCCCCATTCTCGGCCTGCTGCTACTAGGCTTGGGTAGTTGTAGCCAAGCACCAAGCCCTATGGAAATAGCCGTTTATGAAACCAGTGCTGCGGGCAATAAGCTACAGCGAGTAAGTGAATTTACCCAGCTTGAAAAGCCTGCTACTATCCGGCTCAACCCCTCCGAAACTTTCCAAACCATCACAGGCATAGGCGGTTCTTTTACGGAAGCTAGCACCCACTTGTTGATGCAACTAGGGGAAGAAAACCGCAACAAAGTAATAGAAGCCTATTTTGGCGAGTCGGGTGCTCGCTATTCCCTAACACGAACGCATATCAATTCCTGCGATTTTTCGCTGGGGAATTATTCTTATGCCCCAACGGAAGACCCCAATTTGGCCGATTTTTCCATCCAGGAAGATCAGAACGATATTATTCCCATCATCAAAGCAGCGCAAGCGGTATCGAAAGACGGCTTTAAGATCATCTCTTCTCCTTGGACGGCACCCCCTTGGATGAAAGATAACCAGGCTTGGAAAGGTGGCAAACTACTACCGAAATATTACGATACCTGGGCGCGCTTCTTTTCCAAGTATTTGGCGGCTTACCAAGCGGAAGGAATCAATATTTGGGGTATCACGGTAGAAAACGAGCCTTTAGGAAACGATAGCAACTGGGATAGTATGCACTTTAGTCCAGAGGAAATGACTGACTTTGTCGAAAACCACTTAGGCCCAACACTAGCGGCGGCAGGACAAGCCGTGAAAATACTAGGCTTCGATCAAAACCGCGATGAACAGCTCAAAAAATGGGTAGATGTGATGTTCGATCCAGCAAAAGGCAGCCAATATTTTGATGGCACCGCCGTGCATTGGTATGCCAGCACCTACGACCACTTCCCGGAGGCACTGGAATATGCCCATAGCAAAGCCCCCGATAAGCACCTCATCCAATCGGAGGCTTGTATCGATGCCCAAGTGCCTCGCTGGCAAGACGACGCCTGGTATTGGAGCAAAGAAGCTACCGATTGGGGCTGGACTTGGGCACCCGAAGACCAAAAGTACCTACACCCTAAATATGTTCCCGTATTTCGCTATGCCCGCGATATCATCGGCTGCCTTAATAGCCATGTAGATGGCTGGATTGATTGGAACATGGTGCTCGATAAACAAGGCGGCCCCAACTGGGCAAAAAACTGGTGCGTAGCCCCCGTGATCGTTGATCCCGAGCAAGATGAGGTTTACTTCACACCACTCTACTATACCTTAGCGCACTTCAGCCGCTTTATTCGCCCTGGAGCAATGCGCATCGGCTTCGATAATAGTGATGAGGAGCTGATGACTACGGCTGTTAAAAACCCGGATGGTAGCCTCGTGCTCTTAGTTCTCAACCCAACGACATCCCCGAAATCTATACAAATACAGCTCGGAGAGGAAGTAGCCGATTTTTCAATCGCCGCCACAGCACTGCAAACAGTGGTTCTTTCCCCGCATTAACCCTATCCAACACCTAAGCCTTCACAAAGCCTACTATAAACGCAAAGTGTACGATCATGTCAGAAAACAAAAATATAACTACCGCAAAGGTACCTTTTGGCCAAAAAGTGGCCTTCGGCCTAGGGATGTTGGCCAACCAGATGTTCCCCGCTGCACTAGGTATCTTCATGGTAGTCTTGGTGCAGGATTTAGGCTTCCCCGGCTGGATGTGGAGTGCGATTTACTTCTTCCCTCGGATTTTCGACTCTATTACCGACCCGATCATGGGCTTTATCTCGGATAATACACGCTCGAAATGGGGGCGTAGGCGTCATTACGTCTTTTTAGGAGCCATCATAATGGGTATTGCCTTCATCATCATGTGGCAGCTATATCGCGATAATGGGCTGGAGTATAATTTCATTTATTTCATGCTCTGGTCATTTGTCTTCTATTTGGGGCTAACCATCTTTAGCGTACCCTACGTAGCGATGGGCTATGAGATGAGCGATGATTTTCACGAAAGAACCAATATCATGGCCACGGCGCAGTGGATCGGCCAGTGGGCTTGGGTAATAGCTCCTTGGTTTTGGGTGATTATGTATGACCAGAACTGGTTTCCTAATGCCGATACAGCTACGCGTACATTAGCTATCTGGGTTGGGGTGGGTTGTGCTATACTGGCCATGATACCCGCTATATTCATCAAGAGCACTTCCACCGTTGATCGAGATGATTTTGCTCCGCTCAATATGAAAACTATAGGCAGTAGCTTGGCACAAATATTCTTAGGATTTAAGGAGGCTTTCCAATCAACACCCTTCAGAAAGCTATGTATTTCTACTTTCTTTATTTTTAACGCCTTTAATACGGTTGCTGCTTTTTCTTTCTTCATCGTTGTATATCATCTTTTCAATGGGGATGCCGGTGCCGCAGGTATCTGGCCTACTTTGTTCGGTAGTTTAGGGGCCATTTCTACTACTTTTATGGTGATTCCTACGGTGGCTTGGCTGTCGAAAAAGTTGGGTAAAAAAAGAGCCTTCTTATTGTCGCAGGGCATCTCGGTTTTTGGCTACATTTTGCTTTGGTTTTTATTCATTCCCGGCAAGCCATACATGTTCATTTTCGCCTTACCTTTCTTTTCTTTTGGTATCGGTAGTTTATTTACGCTCATGATGTCGATGACCGCCGATGTTTGTGATTTGGATGAGCTGAACACGGGCAAGCGAAGAGAAGGCATCTTTGGTGCGATTTATTGGTGGATGGTGAAATTTGGCTTCGCTATTGCCGGAGGTTTAAGTGGTTTAATTATCTCTTACGTGGGGCTGAATCCCGAAGCTGCTACTCAGCCAGAAGGAGCTGTTACGGGTCTTCGTTTGTTCTTCTCGGGTGTGCCGATTATGGGTACTTTGATTGCTATGTTCATCATGCGCGACTACGATTTAGATGAAGCCCGAGCCATAGAGATACAAGCGGAGCTAGCTAAGCGCAAAGCACCTAAGCCTTCAGCTTATGCCAAGATGCGTTTATTGTCTGATCTGGGGCTTGAGGGCTTATCCAAAGCTGAAATCACCCGACGCTTCCCGCAATTTTTCCATGCGCCCATGGATTTTAGCACACTTAGTCTGCCAGCCCTGCAACAGCAGTACACTAGCCAATTGCAGCAGGGCATGCACGGTATTTGTTTTAGTGCCTACGCGGAAGGCCAAAACCCAGGCGATAGGATCACGGCCGCGCAAATCCGTAAAAGATTAGCCGTGGTGCAGCCCTACACGCAATGGATACGAACTTTTTCTTGTACTAATGGCCACGAACTGATTCCCGCAATCGCTCAAGAAATGGGCTTCCGCGTGATGGCAGGTGCTTGGATTAGCCATGATCTGAAGCAAAATGAACGCGAAATGGCCTCTCTGTTGCAGCTTATCAGCCAAGATGTGGTGGATATAGCCACGGTAGGAAATGAAGTCTTGTACCGCGAAGAACTTTCCGAGGAGGCATTGTGTAACTACATTCAGCAGGTGAAAAAATCGGCAGGCCAAGTGCCCGTGGGCTATGTGGATGCTTACTATGAGTTTATTAACCGGCCGAAACTTGTGGAAGTTTGTGATGTAGTTTCTATTAACTGCTATCCTTTTTGGGAAGGAGCTAGCATCGAAACCGCCAATTTGTACCTACAAGAGATGCTACGCAAAACCCAAGCAGTTGCTAAGGGCAAACCCATCATCGTGGCGGAAACGGGCTGGCCTAGCCTAGGCCAAGCAGTAGACGAAGCCCAGCCTTCCGAAGCTAATTTTATGCGTTACTACCTCGAAACACAGCTTTGGGCCAAGCAGTCTTCCGTGCCTTGTTTCTACTTCTCCTCTTTCGATGAGTCGTGGAAAATACATGCCGAGGGCTGGGCTGGCACCTCTTGGGGTATCTGGGATACGCGCGAAAATCTTAAATTTATCAATAGCAACGCCTTGCATAATTCTTAATCTATATGTCGTTCAGAAAAGAGCATGTTTTAACGGCTGAAAAGCTTCAAGAGGTAACGAAATATCAGGGTATCGTCTATGGCTACGATCAATCGGAGGAAGACTTGAAGAATCTGTTTGTAGAGATTCTCCAAAATGGGATTCATGGCTTTTGCTTTAGCCTCTATGAGGACGGGCAGCGCCCCGGCGATCTCATTTCCGAGGAGCAGGTGCGCCGCCGTATGGAGATTATACGCCCCTACACGAATTGGGTGCGTTCCTTTTCCTGTATTGAAGGCAATGAGTTCATCCCTAAGGTAGCTAAAGAAATAGGCATTAAAACCCTTGTCGGTGCCTGGTTGGGCGATGACCCAGCGAAAAACCAAGAAGAGCTGGATGCCCTTATCGAATTGGCACAGCAAGGCCTAGTAGATATTGCCGCCGTAGGGAATGAAGTTATGTACCGAAAAGACCTGACCGAGGAGGAGCTGCTGGCTCACATTCACTACGTCCGCGAGCGTATCCCTGCCGAGATTCCCGTGGGTTATGTGGATGCCTACTACGAGTTTAGCCATCGCCCTGCCATCACAGCGGCTTGCGATGTCATCCTCTGCAATTGCTACCCCTACTGGGAAGGCTGCCCTTTTGAATATTCCCTAGAGCACATGAACCAAATGTATCATCAGGCGCTAGCCGCTGGCGGTGGCAAAAAGGTAATTGTTACTGAAACGGGCTGGCCAAGCCAAGGCGAGGGGCTGAAAGGGGCGCTACCTTCTAAACAGCATGCTTTGAATTATTTCCTCCGAACCCAGCTTTGGTCGGCGGATAATGGCATCGAAGTTTTTTATTTCTCCTCCTTCGATGAGTCCTGGAAAGTGGGCGCAGAAGGTGAAGTAGGTGCCTATTGGGGCATCTGGGACAAATCTGAACAATTAAAGTTTGTGCATGAACACATTTAAAGCACTAGGCTTACAACCACAGGCCGCCATTTGCTATTCGGGCTTTCGGGAAGGCCAACAACCCGGCGGAATCTACCCTTCCTACGAGGAGGTGAAGGAAGACCTCTTGCTCCTTCAAGGGCATTGGAAGTACCTTCGCATGTATGATTGCGATCCGCATGCCCTAACCACTCTGCAAGTTATTCGGCAGGAAAAGCTCGACTTTCAGCTCATGCTCGGTGCTTATATCAATGCAGAGATGAACAATTTTAACTGCCCCTGGGGCGGTGGGGCTTATACCGACGAGCAGTTGGCTGCGAACCACCTCGCTAACGAGGCTCGTATGCAAAAATTGATCGAGCTGGCTAATCAATACCCCGATATCGTTTGTCTCCTCTCCGTAGGTAACGAGGCTTGCGTAGAATGGACGGATCACTACGTTTCCCCCAAAAGGGTGCTAGGTTTTGCAAAAGAAGTGCAGAAAAACACGCAACAACCCGTCACCTTCTGCGAAAATTACGTACCTTGGCTACATCACCTAGAGGCATTAGCCGAGCAGCTCGACTTTATCTCTATCCATACGTATCCCGTGTGGGAGTATAAACATATTCACGAGGCGCTCGATTATACCAAGCAGAATTACTTTGCCGTGGCTCGGAAGTATCCCCACAAACCCGTAGTGATCACCGAGGCCGGCTGGGCTACTAATTCTAACGGGCGCGGTATCCACCCCGAAAATGTGAGTGAAACGTACCAAAAAATCTACTACGAAATGCTCTTGGATTGGACGGAGCGGGAAAATATCCTCACTTTCTTCTTCGAAGCTTTCGATGAAAACTGGAAAGGATCGCCAGAACCACTGGAACCCGAAAAACACTGGGGACTATTCCATACCGACCGAACCCCCAAACTGGCCATCCGAAGAGCTTTCGCCTCGGTGTGAGCAGGGAAGGAAAACCCAAGATGCAGCCTTGTTGCCACTAAGTTGCCACTCAACGAAGGGGTACAAAACAAGGCCATTTCCTGTCTTTTTGCTGGCTAACGCAGGGGCAAGACTTTCTTTTTAGCGCAAAACTTCCTAAAGAGGAAAACCCACCTTCGAGAAAACACTTGCGCTACAAAATTAAGGCCTTGCCCCTGCGAGCGAAGCGACAGCCATAAGCCAATAAGGCTCTCCACACACACACATATACAAGCCGGCAGGCGATAGTAAAAGAGAACGAAAACCCAAAAAACAAAATCTGGTGCATCTTGCTTAGGCGAAGGCACCAAATTGATATTCTTTAAACCATTAAATTGTTCGTTGTATGAAATACTTATTTTTACTTTGTTCGCTGCTCTTTACGGTAGCGAGCTTTGCGCAGAACGCGCCCATCACCTTTGAAGCGGGTGAGCCGGGTGCGAATTGGACCTGGACGGTCTTCGAGAATGAAACCAACCCACCATTGGAGATCATTCCCAACCCCGATGCTTCGGGCATCAATACGTCGGCTACGGTGGCCAAATTTACTGCTTTGCAAGCAGGGGCTCCTTTTGCAGGCTGCGAATCTTTGCACGGTGCCGATTTAGGCCCCTTCGTAATCGGCCCCAACACTTCTACGGTAAAGATCATGGTTTGGAAATCAGTGATCTCTGACGTTGGCATCAAGTTTGCTGCGCCAACCGGCTGGGCTGAACCAGAGATTAAGGTGGCTAACACCTTGATAAACCAGTGGGAAGAAATCACCTTTGATTTCTCTAATCGCAATAACCCGCCTGCCAGCGAGGGCGCACTAGATCAAATCATCATTTTCCCAGACTTTGGCGATAGATCACAAGACAACATCATCTACTTTGATAATATCACCTTCTCAGAAGGTGGCGGCGGTGGTGTTACGGAACCCATGACGGCAGCCCCTACACCTACCCGCCCTGCGGCCAACGTTATTTCGCTCTTCAGCGATGCTTACACCGATGTGCCAGTGGATACTTGGCGGACAGATTGGTCTTCTGCTGCGCTTACCGATCTTGAAATTCAAGGTAACCCGACCAAGCGCTACAGTGCCCTCGATTTTGTAGGTATCGAAACGGTGGCTAACCAGATCGACGTTACGGAGATGACACACATCCACTTAGACGTATGGTCGGCAGATTTTACACAATTCAGTGTCAAGTTGGTTGATTTTGGTGCCGATGGTGTCTTTGGTGGCGGCGATGATAGCGAGCACCAAATCGATCTGCCCAATCCTGCGCAAGGGCAATGGGTGGGTTTAGACCTTCCGCTAGCTGACTTCACCGGTTTAACGAACCGCACGAACATGGCGCAATATATCTTAGTAGGTCAACCGACTGGCGCTACTACGGTCTTCGTTGATAACGTCTATTTCTACACAGGCGGTGGTGGCAACCCTACCGAGCCAATGACCGCAGCCCCGACGCCTACCAGAGATCCGGCTCGCGTCATCTCACTTTTTAGTGATGCTTATACCGATGTGGCAGTGGATACTTGGCGCACAGATTGGTCTTCTGCTACGCTCACAGACTTAGAAATTCAAGGTAACCCGACCAAGCGCTACAGTGCCCTCGACTTTGTGGGCATTGAAACGGTGGCGAACCAAATTGACGCTACGGATATGACACACATCCACTTAGACGTGTGGTCAGCAGATTTCATCCTTTTTGGCGTCAAGCTGGTTGACTTTGGTGCCGATGGTGTCTTTGGCGGCGGCGATGATACGGAGCACCAGATCGATCTGCCCAATCTTGCGCAAGGGCAATGGGTGGGTTTAGACCTTCCGCTAGCTGACTTCACCGGCTTAACGAACCGCGCTAACATGGCACAATATATTTTGGTGGGCCGCCCCGTTGGTGCGAATACCGTTTTTGTGGATAATGTGTATTTCTACAATGAAGCTTCCAACACGGCCAACCCTGCTGCGCTACAAGCTGCTGTGGAAATATTCCCTAACCCTGTACAGCTAGGGCAGAACATCCGCTTGGATGTGCAGGCTGCTGAGGTGGAAGTATTTGATATCAACGGCAAGCTGCTACAACGGCTACGCAATACAGATAGCCTACCGGCTACTGTTTTGAACCAGCAAGGTGTGTATCTTGTTAAAGTACGCTTGGCAGACGGCCGCACCGCCACTAAGAAATTAGTCGTGCAATAGGTTGTTAACCACCAAGATAAGAAGAGTCATTCCGGATGTAATACCCAGCCTTCTTGGCAGTCATTCGGAATGACTTTTTTATTTTCTAACCAACAAACCAATCGTGCTGATAAACCGGAGCATTTGCTGGCTGTTACTCTTTCTGTGGGGGCTTGCGTTAAGCGCGCAAAGCAGCCCGCCAAAAGGTATGCCTTTGTTGCATAGCTTCCATCCGGCGGCCTATCAGCATAAAGGTAAAATTTGGGGGATCGACTCCGCACCCAACGGCATCGTTTATATGGCTGCGGATAAAGGCTTGCTGGAGTTTGATGGCAGCAGTTGGAAGACCTTCAAAGGTAGCAAAGGTTTTATGCGGTCGCTTTTAGTGACTAATGATTCTACGATATATACGGGTTCCGATCTGGACTTTGGTGTCTGGCAGCGGGATGAGTACCAAGCTTTTACCTATCGTTCGCTCTATCCCTTCCAAGAGGTATTCCAAGAAACAATTGAAGAGTTTTGGCAAGTACATTCCTTAGGGAACGATATCGTATTTGTGTCTTCCCAAAACGTCTATATCTATAAGGATGAGCAGCTCGTTAAGATTGCAGCACCGGCTAAAATTGGTAAAAGCTGGCTAGTTGGAAACACCTTGTATGTAGCCGACGAGGTCAAAGGCTTGTTTTCTTTCGACGGCTTCGCGCTTAAACCCATCTTTAACTACCCTGAACAGGGGCGTTTTCAAATCGAAGGACTTTCCGACCTACCCACTGGTTTAATGCTGGTTACGCGCGACGCGGGCTTGATGCTCTATAAAGACGGCGACTTTAAACCACTTTTCCCAGCCCTTTCTAAGCAGTTGGCTGCGGCGAAGGTCTTTAGCTTTGAGCGCTTAGGACACAATCAACTGGCCTTTGGTACGGTGCTTAAAGGTTTATTCATTACCGATTTGGAAGGGAATATCCTTCACCAGATCAATAAAGACAAAGGCCTGCTGAACAACACCATCTTATCGCAGCATTACAGTGCTTATGGCCAGCTATGGCTGGGGATGGATATGGGGGCCTCCAGTCTGGCGTTGGAAAACGACTTTAGTATTTTCTACGATAATCGAGGTGAAATAGGTGCTGCTAAAACGGCTTTTCTGCAAGCTCCTTTTTTGTACGTAGGTACCAACCAAGGGCTATATTATTCCGATTGGGAAGCACTTAATAACGCCCACGAGGCTTTTCACTTTCGGCTAGTACCGCAAACAGAAGGGCAAGTCTGGACGCTCGCCGAAGTAAAGGGGCAACTGCTAATGGGCCATGACAAAGGCTTATTCAAAGTGGTGGCGAATAGCGTCGCGCAAATAGATAGCAGGGAAGGTGTTTGGGATATTTTACCCTACGGCGAGCATCTGCTAACTGGCAACTACAACGGCATTTCCATCTACACGCCAAGGGCTGATAGCTGGGCTTTCCAACGGAAAATGCCCACCATTGCCGGTTCTTGCAATCAATTGCGGCTAGGGCCGGATAGCCTGCTTTGGATCCATATTCCCAACTATGGCCTGCTCAATACAGCGCTCGATCAGGCACTCAATCCGACTAATAAGCAGTTTTTTTCAGCTGATTCCTTGCCAGGGGAAGACTTGTATCTACTCGCAACTGATGCTAGCCTGCAAATACATAGCGACCAGTGGATACATACCTACCAACCCAGAACAAAGACTTTTCTCACGCACCCTAGAAACCGCGAGGAACTACCGAACTCGGTAGCAGCTCAGCAGCTTACGCAATCGGCCACACAGTTAGATGATAATTATCTATTCCTTGCGCTTCAAAATGGCTTCCTGCTTCGCCAACTAGTGCCTAATGTGCCTAGCACAGTAGCTGCCGAGACCTTGCTACTGCGAAGGATAACGGCTTTCAATACCCATGAAAAACAAGCCATAGCAGCCAATGGTAACATTCCTTACCGATTGAATAATTGTAGCCTGGAGTTCACCGTAGCGCAAGCAAAACGCAAAACCTTCTATCAGTACAAAATTGATGAACAGCCCGATTGGAGCGAATGGACGCAAAACCATCGAATAGAGTTCTTAGGGCTAAGCCCCGGCAATCACAGCCTTGCCGTGAGAGCTAGAGTAGGAGAGGAACCGACTCAAATCGTGTTGGTTGATCTGCAAGTCGATACACCTTGGCACCAAAGCCCGTTGGCTTATCTATGTTATCTTGGCCTTCTCGCACTAGCGGTATATAGTGTGCTGCGATGGCGCAGAACATCGCTAGAGCAGCAAAGTGCCGCTCTCGTGAGTCAAAAACAAAAAGCCCTCGCCGCACAAGCCCAACAACACGAGGAAAAGCTGCAACAAATCGAACAAGAACGCCTACAAACGGAGTACGAAGAGGTTAAACAACAGCTACGAAACAAAACGATTGAACTAGCCAACAAGGCTAAGGAAAACGAAGAAAAGAACCGGCTCCTCCTCACCCTCAAAGAAAAATGCGAACAAGGAATGGCCAACCCGTCGATCTCGAAAATGAGTTGGAAAGAAATGGATCGCCTCCTCGATGCCTACCTGAATACCGAAGATAAGACCTTCGAAATTCAAATGGACGAACTCCACCAAGAGTTTTTGAAAAAACTTAAACAACGCTTTCCCCAACTTTCCCGCAATGATCTGCGCCTGTGCGTCTATCTCAAAATAGGCATCAGCTCCAAAGAAATAGCTGATATTCTCAATATCCAGCCCTCCAGCTTCTACATCAGCCGCTCCCGACTCCGCAAAAAACTAGAGCTGGGCGCCGAAGATAAGCTCTACGATTTCTTGAATGGGATCTAGCGATACAGGGATATATCCACCCCGCCACGGCGGCTCGCTGAAACGCAGTCGTCGCTTGTCGCTTCGCTCGCCCTCTTTATTAAAGCCTATACGGGTAAAGCCTATACGGGCAGGCGCGCAGGCTGTGTCTATTT
>DAINNZ010000024.1:0-6935 GCA_036735605.1 Lewinella sp.
ATGATTTTTTGGCCTCTGAAACCTGGGCATTGCTGAGAGGGGAGGGGATGTGGGTGTTGTAGTAGAGACAAGGCATGCCTTGTCTCTACTACAACACCTGCCTTGTCTCTACAGCAAAATCTGTTAAATTCCCGTTAAAAGCCGTCTATCCTGCAAAAAGCCAGCGCATGGGAGCTATTTTTGTTTTCTACAAAAGCATTGACGGATATGAAAAAAGTATTTTCCATTATTATATTTTCGGTGGCTGTGTTATACAGCTCGGGTGCGGCGGCGCAAAAACAATACGTAGAGCAATTTATCTTGCGCATCAGTAGGGGAGAGGTAGATCAGGGATTTCGAGAATTATACGCTACCAATCCGCATTTGGTAAAGCGCAGGGATGCGGCAATTACGGAGCAAAAAATCAACTTACAGCGTCTTCTCGCCGAAGAGTTGGGTGCTTATCAAAGCCATAGTAGAATTATCACTCGGTGGGTAGGCGATTTGATCGCTTACAGTTACTTTGTAAGTTTTGAGCACGAGCCACTGCGATTCATTTTTCATTTTTATAAAGTAAAGGGGGAGTGGAAACTCTACAGCTTCAGCTACGATGATCTGTTGGCGGATGAGCTGGAAGAGGCTATGCGGGCGTATTATCTAATTTCGGGCGATTAATGTAGCGGTGGAAGTAGAAAAGCAGGAATGATCGGGCAAAAAACCACAACGTGCACCTCTTTGGGGAAATTCCAAAAGTCTTACTTAACATAATATAAATTATAGGAAAAATATTTACCTCTTTTTTTGCAATATGCAGGGGCAAGGGTTGCCTTTGAATTTGGCGTATTTATCCTACTTGCCACCTGTTTGAGCACCTTAGTTAACGAATATAACTCACGGCCGTGCTGCTAACTTGTCCGCCTTGAATCATTCTCAGATAGTACAAGCCCGTGTTCAAAGCAGTTGGTGGCTGCCAACGCAAGAATGCCTCCGTAGGTGCATCTGCTGCTTCGTAAAGGATGGCTACGGAGCGGCCGCTTTGATCTACCAAATCGATGCGAATGGGGCTACCGCCGCTACAGGAGAACTCGTAAAAAAGAAATTGCTGGAAAGTTGTCGGGAAAGCTGTAAGGGTATTTTTCGCAGCACTCGGGACAGCGGTTTCAGTTTGCGTCACAAGGAGGCGCTGATTGATCGCTGGTTGGAGGATGCTTTGCGCTTTGCCACCGATCCAATGCACCACTACCGAATCGACTATCGTGCGTTCACCTAAGCCAAAATGAGCCACATCAGAATTTTGCGACAAATGACTAGACCCTCCATCTATTTCTTGCGTTTGCATCCGGTCGCTGGTATAAAGCACTACCCTACTCCCCAGCCCATTGCTAGCTGATTTTTGGCCTCTTAAGCTGATTTGCAGCCAGTTACCATCGGCTACATCGTTACGATATAAGACACAATTCGGTGCTGGCAAATTACTGCCAGAGGTAGTATTTTCGCGTGGGTACTGATTTACTACAAAAAGATCCATATCGCCGTCTTTGTCGTAGTCAAAGACGACGGATCCTCTGCCAATTCCGTAGTGAAACAAGCCATATTCGCGGGCTTTCATTTCATACTTTAGGCTGTCATTACAGCTATAAAAAAGATTAGGGTTGAGCCGGAAAGTAGGATTAAGCGCACCATTACAGACGAAAAGATCCATATCTCCATCATTATCAGCGTCGAAAAAATTGGCTCCCCAACTGATTGGTAAGCCGGTGTAAAGACTATCAACAATTTGTGGCGTGCCTATTTCCGAGAAAAAAGTATAGTCAGCGAATGCTTGGTTGGGGCCTTGGTTGACGGAGAAAACGCTTGTTCCGAGATTCGTAATAAAATAGTCCATGTAGCCATCAAAATTATAGTCGGCTACGGCTATCCCCATAGCATTCATGCCATAGTTTAGGGCAGCTTGCAGGGAGCGGTCGGTGAAAGTTCGCCTTGGGTAATCATTTCTGTATAAGCGGTTGGGGGTACGTCGGAAACCGAAGTCGTTGGCTAGTAGAATATCGAGGTCTCCATCTAAGTCGTAATCTGTGAAAACAGCTTGAAATCCGAAGCCGTCTTCTCGAAGGCCGTAGTACTCCCCTACTTCCACGAAACCTTTTCCAGCATTATTGATGAAGAGGAAATCAACGGCTGGCGTGAAGGAGTTCGTGATAGTTTGTTCATTATACAAGTTAAAGCCCAAAGCGGTGGTGGAATAATAGTTACTGACATACAAATCGGGGTAGCCATCGTTATTGATATCGCCGAAGCTAGCACCGCAGCTATTAACGCGGTAGCGGTCTAAGCCCCACTCCATGGTTTTATTAGTAAATTTACCATTGCCTTCGTTTTTGAAGATCAGGTTAGGGGCAGGTCTTCTAGCTGGGGTCATATCCGTAAAAGTAGTGATGATAATTTCCTTTAGCCCGTCGCCATCAAGGTCAGCCGCCGCTACGCCTTGGGTGTAGTAGCCTTGGGTTATTTCTAGTCCGCTTCCTATAATTTGGTTAACAAAGGTGCCATCGCCTTGGTTTCGGTAGAGTACATCTGGATCGGCACCTCCTGTGATGTAGAGGTCTTCCCAGCCATCGTTGTCGTAATCGAGCACGGCTACCCCACCCCCGAAGGTTGCTAAATCAACACGAAAGGCATGGCGAATACCGGCAGCCTCTGTAACATCGGTGAAGGTTTGCGCCAATATAAAAAGGGGCATTCCTATGAGAAAGAGCAACAGTTTGGCGGTACGAAGAGGCGTCATTGCAGTTTATTTTTGATCAAAAATGGAGAGTTGAAAATTTGGGGAAATATACGAAGAATTATTAAGACTTGCTAGGTAAGACTTACGCTACCTGGCCGACCTTTGCCCCTGCGAGCGAAGCGGCAGCCCCTTAGTATAACGTAACGCAATAGGTATGCTACCGGCCTTTGTTTTTGTTCATATCTACGACTATCCTGTGAAAACAACTGCCGCTGGCGAGTGGGCCAGCAGCAGTTGAAGAAATAGCGTGTATGGACAAATCCTATAAAAAGTTTGACACTACCAACCTGGGTTTTGCGACAAGTTGGGGTTAAGATCAATTTCTTTTTGGGGAACAGGCCATAGGTAGTGTTTAGACGGATCGAAAAGGCGAGTATCGCGCGATTCGCCGAATAAGGTAGCCTGTGGTATAACGGTTTCGGCAGTTCTCCAGCGGAGAAGATCATGGTATCGAAGGCCTTCCCAGGGGAATTCCACGTGCCTTTCTTGGCGGATAAAATCGCGCATAGCCGCTTGGCTTAAACCAGCGGGGGCATCCGGCATATTGGCTCTTCGCCGGATCGCATTAACGGCATCATAGACCTCTGCGGTGGGGCCATTTTGTTCATTGACGGCTTCTGCTAGGTTCATGAGTACTTCTGCGTAGCGAAGCAGAATCATGTTGGTTTCATTACAAGCACAAGCATCTTCGCCAATTGTAGCATCCAGATCTACCCATTTTCGGATAGCGAAATAAGGAGAGAAACCAGAGAGTGCCTCGCTGTAAATCTGTCCGCGCCAAAGCGAAACACCTGGAATAAACAAATTAGCGTAGAGTCGTTCATCTCGATTTAAATACGGGTTATTCGGATCGAAGAGTGGCGATTGGCTAGTTGGAAGGCCGTCGGTCATTTTGAAGGCATTAACGAGACCGTCTAGCGGAGTTATAGATCCCCAGCCGCTGCCGGGATTGCCCTCAGGGCCTGGGGCGAGCATCACGTTGATGAAGTTCCCTTCGCCTTGTGTTCCCTCTGTGTATTGGATATCGAATAGAACCTCCTTATTGTTTTCGTTATTCGGTGAAAAGACCTGTTCATAAACGGGGAAAAGGCCTACGATATCCGGGTTAGCCGCTGACAAGTTCACCACTTTTCGTGCTTCGGCTGCTGCCCCACCCCAATCTTGGTTGTAGAGTTTCACTCTTGATTTGAGGCCGATAGCTGCTTGGCGAGTTGGTCGGCCGAGTTCGCCTCGGAAGGGAGTAAGCCCAAGGGTTGCCTCTGCGAAATCGAGGTCGGCATAAATAAAGCTTAGTAGCTCTGCCTTTGGGCTGCGGGTGATAGACAATCCTTCTTCTCGTGTAAGCACCCGATCTACGATGGGTAGATCGCCAAAGAAGCTGGTCATATCGGCATACATGAGTGCTCGTAGGAAGCGAACCTCGGCTCTGAGTGCTTCGCGATCATCAGCATCCATAGCTACCCCATCGATATTCTCCAAGACGGAGTTGGCGCGGAAGATACCTTCGTAGCCAAAATCCCATTTCAGGTTGATGATACCACCAGTAGCGGGGTTATGCTGTCCTCGTGCGATTGTAAGGTATTCATATTCCCAAGGGCAGCAACCGACGCCATTCTCGGTCATAATATCCATGTGCGGGTGCATCATGTAGAATGCGCCGCCCCAGACGGTACCTTGGAAAACATCGTAAATGCCATTGATTGCACGGAGCACGTCTTCTTCGGTTTCAAAGAAGGCATCGACGCTACCACGGTCTCTGGGTGCGGTTTCTAGGAAGCTATCTTGGCAACTGCTAAGCGTAGCAAGTAAGACCAACAAGCCTACAAATGCTTTAAGAATGGTTTTCATAACTAGTTTTTAATTGGTGAAAAATCAAGACGTTTGTTGCTTGTTTATGTTAAAAGCGGAGATTAAGCCCGGCGGAAATAATTTTGAGTTGTGGGTATCCAGAGCCACCGTCGGTGTCGCGAACAGCCCGTTCTGGGTCGAAACCGCGATACTTGGTGCTAGTCCAGAGGTTTTGACCATTGACAAAAACCCGCAGGTCTTGGATGAAATTATTAGCGAACAGTTTCGGATTGAAATTATAACCGAACTGAATATTACGCAACCGCAGGTAAGCACGATCTTGCACCCAAAACTCGTTAGTTACATTAGCAGCCAAGCCACCATTGGTAGCCAAACGAGGAATGGTGGTAGAGGGGTTGGTAGGCGACCAAGCATCGAGCCAATAGCTAGAAATACCGGCACTGTTGTTAAAAGGCTGGAAGAGTTCACCTTCCCCATAAGTTTGCACATCCCCTACACCTTGTAAGATGGCCGAGAAATCGAAGCCTTTGTAAGAAAGATCCAAGTTTACGCCATATATCCAGGAAGGATTATCTTTTCCGAGAATCTGGCGGTCGTTGATGTCGATAATGCCATCGCCATTAAAGTCTTCGAAGCGTAAATCGCCAGGTTGAGGAACACCAAAAGCAGCTTGACTTGGCGCACTAGCAATCTCTTCTTGATTTTGGAACACACCCAGTACGCCAAGCCCGTAGATGGCGTTGATAGGAGCGCCCCTTTGCAAGACGAAACGGCCCTGTATGACGCGGTCGGCATCCCCTGATGCAGCGGGGTCGAGTTGAATTACTTCGCTTTCAACTTTCGTGACGTTGAAGCCAATGCCATAGGAGAAATCGCCTTTTCGCTCATTCCATCGGATAGCGGTTTCCCAGCCATAGTTTTGCACTTCTGCGATATTTCGTGTAGTGGGCTCTCGCACGCCGGTGACCCCTGGGTTAGGCTGATCGAAGAGGATGTTTTCCGTGTTGCGTACAAAATAATCTGCTTCAATACTCAGTTTTCCCTCCAAGAAGGCTACGTTTACGCCAATATCGGTTTGTGTAGTCGTTTCCCATTGTACATCCGGGTTGGCGAGGGTTACTTGAGCAGCTCCGCCGCTGATAGCTCCGCCGAAGTTATAGGCAGGGGCAAAGGAAATAAGTGCAGCGAAGGGAAAGTCGCCAATATTTTGGTTGCCCAATTTACCGTAGCTAGCGCGAATTTTAAGGAAGTCGATCACGCTGCTGTTTTCGAGGAAGGATTCACGGGATAGTACCCACCCAGCAGAGAAAGAGGGGAAGGTAGCCCAGCGATTATTAGAACCGAAGCGAGAAGAACCATCTCTACGCATGTTCACCTCCAGCAGGTATTTGTTATCGAAGTCGTAGTTTATCCGTCCGAAAAAAGAACGTAGTGCCCACTCGGAGCCGCCACCATAATTGGTAGAAGTTTCTGGGTTGCCAGTGCTTACAGCAGGTAAGCTATTGGTAGGTAGCTGTGTTCGGGCAGCGCCAAAGAAATTTTGATCGAAGCTCTCTTGATTGAAACCAACTAAAAACTTGAAGTTATTTTGTTGAATTGATTTCTCGTAAGTTGCCTGAACCCAAGAAGTGAGATTGAGGCGCTTCTCGAAATAGTTTTCTAGGCGGCGGAGCTGGTTTTCGGAAACGATGAACTCATTGGTGCGCCAATCGAACATATCCTGTCGGCGGTTGAAGAAGGTGCGGTCGAAGGTTTGCTGGTTGGCTGCTACGGTGGCTCTAACTTTCAACTGAGGCAAGAGCTCATACTCTGCGAAAAGACTAGCTAATAGACGGTTGTCTTCCTCGTCTCTGGTTTCAGAAGCTATTTCTGCTAGGATGTTTGGCGTAAACAGTTCGGGGAAACCCGATTCCCGCTGTGCATACCGACCGCTACCATCGGATAAGAAAGCAGGGTAATTGGGCGTTT
Organism: Lewinella sp.; assembly: GCA_036735605.1. Classification (GTDB taxonomy): domain Bacteria; phylum Bacteroidota; class Bacteroidia; order Chitinophagales; family Saprospiraceae; genus Neolewinella. Next base: position 6,542 of record DAINNZ010000024.1, read on the forward strand.
GGCGAATAGCTCTGGCGAGTACGCCCCCATCCTGTTCGATATTGTCAAGGTTTCTTTGGTCTTGACTGACGTAGATGCTAGTACCTACTCTGAAACGGCTAGTGATATCTGTATCGAGATTCAAGCGTGTATTGTAGCGCCTTGCTCCGTCAACGTTAGCCAGCGGGCTATTCTGGCGTAAGAAACCACCCGAGATGAAGAAATTGGTTTTTTCACTGCCCCCTGAGACGGAAATATTGTGTTGTTGAATAGCAGAAGAAGAGAAAACCGTCTCCAACCAATCGGTATTAGGTCCGATATTACCGTAGGTTGTTATTTGGTCTTGGGAGTAAACGGGCGGCAGGCCTAGGTTGGCTTCGCCGATGTTTCTTAATTCCATGAACTGACGGCTATT
>DAINNZ010000024.1:6945-31687 GCA_036735605.1 Lewinella sp.
ATTCGTTACCATTTCCGGTAAGTTGGTAGGAGAAGCAACGCCGTAGAAACCAGAATAGTTGATGTTTGGTTTTTCGCCGGATCTTCCTCTTTTGGTGGTCACTAGCACCACTCCGTTGGCTGCCCGAGAACCGTAGATAGAAGCAGAAGCTGCGTCTTTTAGCACTGTAATCGATTCAATATCGTTGGGGTTAACGTTATCGAAAGGAGCTTCGATACCATCCACTAAAATTAGTGGATCGGCATTGTTAAGGGTGCCGATACCACGAATACGGATCGTGGCACCGTCTTGGCCTGGTTCGCCTGAGTTTTGGTTAACCCAAACGCCAGCCACTTTGCCTTGCAGTGCTTGTGAAGCACTCGTAATAGGGCGGGCATTGAGTTCTTTGGCCGATACTAGCCCCACCGCTCCTGTTAGGTTTTCTTTACGTTGGCTGCCATAACCTACTACCACTACTTCGGATAGTGATAAAGCATCCTCTTGCATTACAACACTGATAGTAGTTTGGCTGCCTACCGGTATTTCTACAGAAGCATAGCCCGTGTAGGTAATTACTAAAATAGCACCAGAAGGCGCATCGAGAACGAAACTCCCATCAATGTCGGTAACCGTACCGGAACCGGTGCCTTTAATCATCACGGAGGCACCAATCAACGGATCGCCAGCAGCATCCTTAACAGTGCCTGTGATGCGTTCAAGCGCGTAAGTGGAGGTAAACGAAAAAGTAGTAGCCAGTAGAAAGCTAGGCAATGAGACTGCTAATAGTAGCAGTATGACCACCCGACTGATGGGCCGAAAGTTGGTAAAAGTATTGTGCATAATCATAAACTTTAGTGGCATGAAAAATACGATCTCTCAAATGACCATTGCCAAATACATTCAAAAACGGAGGCGAAAGCATCGTTTAGAGGTATTAATTTTGGTCAGCGATGCAATTTTAGAATATATTTTGGTATCTTTGTGAGTAGCATAGAGTAGCATAGGAAAAAATGAACCATGTTTTTCAAAAAATAAATGACTTAAGCTCCATAAGTAGCATTACTAAGCACCAGCAGATCGTGCAGGGCATTATCAATGCTATTGATGAAAAACTCGTCTTAGCAGGAGAGATGCTCCCTCCCGTTAACGCAATGGTTGATGAATTAGGCTTTGCGCGCAAGACTATCGTAAAAGCCTATACTGCGCTGAAACACCGTGGTATCGTGGAAGCCAAAAGCCGCCAAGGATATTTTGTGTGCCATACCGACACGCAGCTACGTATCAAAGTGATGTTGCTCTTATATGCCTTCGATTTTGTACAGCGCAGTTTCTTCCGTGCTTTTAGAGAGGCAGCAGGGCCGGACGTGCAAATTGATACCTTCTTTCACCATAACAATCCTAAGGTTTTCCGTGCTTTCATCTTAGAAAATTTGGGGAAATATGGTATGTACATTGTAGCCCCTATGCACCATTCGGTTTCTAAGGAGGTGTTGCGTCTTCTCCCGCCTAAACGGCTACTGCTCGTGGATCGTTACGAGAACTTAGGCAAGAAATATGCTTTTGTGGCGCAGCAGTTTGAACAGCCTGTTTATAACTGGCTGGCCGAGCTTAAACCTCAAATTTTTAAATTCGATCGTTTTGTGCTCTTCTACCGAGACGACGCAGATTACCCAGCTGGCACTGCCCAAGCCTTTCGCCGTTTTGTTAGTAATTATAAGTTCACCAAAGCAAGAGTGGAGCGCGCCTACTGCCCGGGCAGTGTACTGCCTAATACGCTCTACTACATCATGAACGATGCAGACCTTTGGCCCCTACTAAAGGATTGCCAAGAACTAGGCTATCAGTTGGGAAAAGACATTGGCATTATCTCGCAGGATGATACCCCCGTTAAAGAGCTTATTATGGGAGGTATTACTACCATATCGAGCAATTTTGAAGAAATGGCCTTTTTAGCTAATAAGTTCATGCAAGAGCGAAGCATTTTCCAAACCATCGTACCTACCCTACTCAACAGACGAAAATCATTCTAAACTATCTTTTATGCCAAACAGTGGAATTACGTCTTTAGACCTTATCGTTGTTATTGCTTATTTCACCCTTGTAATGGGCTTAGGTTTTTGGGTCGCTAAACGGGCTCCTTCTACCGAAGATCTTTTCCTCGGTGGTCGAAGTTTTGGTTGGGGACTCGTAGGACTTTCCTTATTTGCTTCCAATATTTCTAGCTCCACTATAATTGGGCTTTCCGGTAAAGCATACAGCAGCGGGGTGGTTCAGTCGGTCTATGAATGGATGACGGGCATACCGCTTATCATCGCAGCCCTTTTTTTTATACCGCTCTATCTCCGCGCTCGTATTACTACCATTCCAGAGTTCTTAGAACTGCGCTATGATGCCCGATCTCGGAATTATTTTTCAGCTCTCACTATTATTATGAGTGTTGTGGTGGAAATGTCGGGCGGCCTCTATGCGGGTGCCTTAGTGTTGAAAACTTTTTTTCCCGATCTTGTTTTGTGGCAAACGACTTTATTCTTGGCTGCTGTTGCTGGCCTATACACTGCTTTTGGTGGCCTCAAAGCCGTGGTGATTACCGATGCTTTGCAGGCTGTTATCTTGATCGTTGGTTGTACGGTCTTGAGCTACTTACTCTTCGAGCAGGTAGATTTCGATTGGAGCCGCGTGGTTGCTTCCGTGCCAGAAGGCCACTTGTCGATGGTAAGACCGGCAGATGACTCAGAATTGCCTTGGACGGGCCTGCTCCTTGGTGTTCCCTTCCTAGGTTTTTGGTACTGGACCACCAATCAGTTTATCGTCCAGCGGATTCTAGGTAGTAAAGACATTAAACACGCCCGATGGGGTATGATGTTTGCAGGATTTCTCAAAGTGATCCCTTTGTTCTTGATGGTCATCCCTGGTGTGATAGCGATCAGCGTCTTACCTGGCTTAACTGAGCCCGACATGGTGTACCCAACGGCTATGATGCGATTGTTGCCTAGTGGATTATTAGGCCTCGTATTAGCTGGCTTGATCTCGGCAATTATGTCGAGCGTTGACTCTACTCTTAACTCCTCTTCTACCCTCGTGGTAGTAGATTTCGTGAAGCCCCGAATGCCCCTAGCCAAAGACCAAGAATTAGCAAAATATGGCCGATATGTCACCCTCGTCTTAACCGTAATCGCTGCGCTGTGGGCACCGCAAATCGGTAATTTTAAAAGTCTTTGGGACTACTTGCAACTGATGTTTTCGATCGTAGTACCTCCCATCGCTGTTATTTTCCTTGTCGGTATCTTCTTCCAGCGCGGCAATCGACATGGAGCCATCTATACTTTATATTTAGGCACAGCTATTAGTGCTTTGCTAGTGCTCGCTAGCCAAACGGGCTATTGGCCCTTGCATTATACCACCAACGTAGGCATTATGGTAGCTATTAGTACGCTCATTTTTGTAATTGTTAGCTTGCGAACTCCAGCGCCTGATAGCGATAAAGTTGCACCTTTTGTATATCGCCGAGCCTTGCTCAACGACGGAATGGAAGGCTTGCCTTGGTACCAAGATTACCGTTTTTTTGCAGCATTATTAGTCCTAGTAATGGCTAGTATCCTTTACTTCTTTTGGTAAAACATATAGATTTAACCTATTTCTGTCATCATGCTGTACCCCACATTTTTATCCGACCCCACCGCCTGTAGTGAAGGCCAAGAAGCCCCTAGAGCCCATGGCTTCCCCTCTCCCACCGTGGAAAGTAACTTGAACGGCCGAAATCCATGGATTAGGTTGCTCGATGGCTTTTGGCTCTTTCACTATGCCGAAAATCCCGCTCAGCGACCGATTGATTTTTATCAACCTAACTTCTCTTGCCAAACATGGGGAACAATCAGGGTGCCAGCTAATATCGAACTCGAAGGCTACGGCTACCCTATTTATGTGAACGATCGCTATCCTTTTCCCAAAAATCCTCCTTTTGCTCCCACCGACTTTAATCCAGTTGGTAGCTACAGAACTACTTTCAAAGTGCCAGACGATTGGGGCGGGCTAGAGGTATTCATACATTTCGGTAGTATTAGCGGCGGCAGCCGCTTCTGGCTTAACGGCCACTATTTAGGCTATAATACAGACGGCAAAACGCCCATCGAATTTCGGCTGACTAACTTTTTACAGCCCGGCGAAAATATCCTTTGCGTCGAAGTTTTTCGCTGGTCGGCCGGTTCCTATCTGGAGTGCCAAGACTTTTGGCGAATCAGCGGTATCGAGCGTAGCGTGACGCTTTGGGCCAGTCCTCCCACACGCATTCAAGACTTTTTCATCCGCCCTACCCTCCTAGCGGATAATCAGCACGGCGAACTAGCAATCAGCCTTGCAATAGAAAGGCCGTGTAGTTCCAATAGTGCCGCTCCAGCCTATCAAGTTCAGCTCGAACTATTTGACGAATCTAGCAAGATTTTTGAATTTAAAAAATTTGAGAAAACCTTAACGGAGGAAATAAAAATACTAAATGAGGATAAAACACTAGCGATTGACATTTTTGAAGGGTTGGCTAACGCAGGGGCAATTGCTGCTTGGAATACAGCGGCCCCTAAGCTATATAGCTGTAGGCTTTCCCTGCTCGACGCAGCAGGCCAACTCATCAGCCTACGCCGTTGCCATATCGGCTTCAGGCGGGTAAGCATCGAAAACACACAGCTACGGCTCAATGGGGAGGTGCTTACCATCCGAGGCGTTAATAGGCATGAGCACGACGAGCATCATGGCCGCGTAATCACCGAAGCTACGATGCTACAAGACTTGCAACTAATGAAAGCCTTGCACATCAATGCCGTACGGAATAGCCACTACCCCAACTGCGAACGATGGTATGAACTGTGCGACGAATACGGCATGCTATTGGTCGATGAGGCCAATATCGAATCACACGGCATGGGCTACGGAGAGGAAAGCCTTGCCAAAGACCCACGCTGGGAAGCCGCACACCTAGAAAGACTACAAAGAATGTTTGAGCGCACGAAAAACCATGCCTCCGTAATTATCTGGTCTTTAGGAAACGAGGCAGGAAGTGGCCGCAACTTCGAAGCTTGTGCCGCTTGGCTACGGCAAAAAGACCCTAGCAGGCCACTACAATATGAGCAAGCTTTCGAGGAAGCCTATACGGATATTGTTTGCCCCATGTATCCGAGCCCAGCAGCACTAGAAGCCTATGCCCTTAAGCATCCCTATCGCCCACTCATTATGTGTGAATACGCTCACGCCATGGGCAACAGCCTTGGGAGTTTAGCCGATTATTGGAAAATCATACGGCAACACGACTGCCTGCAAGGGGGCTTTATTTGGGACTGGGTGGATCAAGGGCTAGCCGCCCAAGCTGCTGATGGCAGAAAATACTGGACTTTTGGCGGCGACTACGGGCCCGAGGGCGTACCGAGCGATAACAACTTTTGTATTAATGGACTGGTTTTCCCCGATCGAAGCCCCCACCCTATGATAGAGGAGGTTAGAAAGGTTTACCAAAGCATTCAATGTAATGCGCTGGATCTTTCCATAGGCTTACTGGAAATAGTTAATACTGATCCCTTTGGCACCCATAAATATTGCCGACTACAGTGGACTTGGGCCAATGAGTTGAGCACTCTAGCTAAAGGCGAGCTCTTTATCTCCAACTTGGCGGCCAATAGCCAACAACGTATCGAACTGGGCACCTCTTTCCGAAGCGAAACTGAAAGCTGGCTGAATGTCAGTGTGTTTAGTACAGAAGACCGTCCCTTACTTGCAGCTGGCCATCTCCTAGGCCAAGAGCAATTTGTGCTGGGGAGCCACTGCTTTGCCGAGCTTATTCCGCTGGCACTACAGCCTGATGAAAACCTCACCGCAACCATTGAGTACTTTACTTTAGATGCTGGTTCGGCGCAATTTATCATAGACCGCCAATTAGGCCTTATTTGCCAAATCAAGTACCGTGGGCAGTATTTGCTTCGTAGCCCAATACGCCCCAATTTTTGGCGTGCTCCTGTTGACAACGACTTTGGGTGGAAGATGCCTGAGTGGTGTAAGCCTTGGCATAAGCTTAGCCAATCACTAGACCTAAAAAGCATCGAACAGCTCAATAACAGTGTTTTATGCACTTTTACTTCCAAAGAGGTAGCGGTGGAAATACAATTAACCTATATGCTCATGGAAGGGGGAGCCGTGGGCATTCGTTACCGCTTTAAGCCGCTCGTAGCCAATTTGCCCCCCCTCCCTCGTCTAGGGCTACACTGCACGCTTAACGATGCTTTTGAGCAGGCTACCTACTATGGGAAAGGACCTTTTGAGAACTACCCTGACCGCTGTGAAGCAGCCCAATTGGGCGTTTACACAATGGCCGTAGCCGCTGGCTTTGAGCCCTATATTAGTCCGCAAGAATGTGGCAACCGCGAAGCCACTAGGCAGCTCGTTTTGCAGCAAACCAGGCAAGCAATACAGTTAAGTATAGTTGCCTCCGAGGCATTTGGATTTAGCCTGGGCCCTTATAGCCCTGAACAGCTAAGCCGAACGCATCGAGGCAGTTTACACACCATCGATTTGCCGCCCAGTGCCGGTCTTTCCCTTTGCTTAGATGCTGCCCAAATGGGCATTGGAGGTATCGACTCGTGGCTCTCGCCCCCTTTAGCAACCTACTGGATACCTTTGGAAGAAAAAACTATCGACTTCTACTTTCGGCTAGGAGCTGAAGACCTAGGAAGCTCTTGATGACTCTCTACGCACTTGCGCTACCAAGAAAAGCCTTGCCCCTGCATTATGCCGAACCTAAAAACAGCCCAATTTAAAAAATAACCTACTACCCGCTTAGGAGCGGGTATAAAACCAAGTTCTATGTATTTACGCAACTTACTTTTCTGTTTGCTAATGAGCACTTTTTTGCCCGCACAGCCTACTTTTGTTTTCGGGGATCCTTTGCCCGATGCGCCTGTATTGGCAGGCAAAGGAGCGCATTTAGTAGGGGTACAGACACGGTCTTTTACCCACAAAAATCAACTTAACTTACGCTTGGCAGACGGGGCCGCCACCCCTACTTACGACCGGCAACTCACGCTAGAGATTTGGTATCCCGCTACTACGAAGAGCGAGCAACCCTTACTGGAATACGAAGAAGTGCTAGGCATCGCCGGCGATACGAGCCGCCCTACGATTCCTTTTCGTTTTTGGGGTCGAGCAGAGCGCGATGCTAGTCCGAAGGCAAGTAAAGACTTATATCCGCTCGTTATTCTTTCGCACGGTTACGTCGGGTCTAGGTTCTTGATGACCTATCTGGCAGAGCATTTAGCCTCCTGGGGTTATGTGGTAGCAGCCATTGATCACCCCGAATCCACGTTTCGAGACCCAGGGCCTTTTCATGCTACGCTTTACCACCGTTCGAGAGATATTCTTTTCGTCTTAGACCAGCTCGACCTTGCGGCGCAACAGGAGAACACCTTTTCCTTAGATGCTAGCCGTACGGCACTGATCGGCTACTCGATGGGTGGCTATGGTTCGTTAAATGCAGCGGGTGCCGGTTTCAGCGAGCAATTAGCGGCCTTTTTTAAAATGCAAACTAAGAATTGCAGCGCTATTGAGCAACTTTGTGCCAGCCACCCCGACTACCTTAGTCAGGCAGACCCACGCATCAAGGCCGTCGTAGCCTTTGCTCCTTGGGGAAAGAATGTGCAAGCGTGGACAGCGGCCGGTTTGGCAGGCTTACGCGCTCCTACCCTCTTCATCGCCGGCGATCAAGACGATATTTCAGGCTATGAAAACGGGATAAAAGCCATCTTCGAGGAAGCCGTGAATGCCTCCAGATACTTACTTACTTTTCAGGGTGCTCGCCACAATGTAGCACCTAATCCCGCACCTGCGGAAGCCCTACAGCCGGGCTTACATATTGATGAATACCTGCGTTATGCCGATTCCGTTTGGGATACTCGCCGGATGAATAACATTAATCAACATTTTATCACGGCTTTTTTAGGACTTCACTTACAGCTTCAGGGCGATTATTTGCAGTACCTAGATATTGCAGAACCGGAAAAACTATGGCCTGGCTTTAAACCTCGCACTAGTGTAGGTTTGGAACTACAAAAAGGAGAATAGACAGGCACTAGTGGGGCTGAGTGGCTTAAATTAGGAACACCTGGCCCCTTTTTCCTTTTACGGCCAGTGGCAATCCTGCCAATCGGTAAGGATATGCAGTAGTAAGCCCAGCGCCACGATTCGCGCTTTAGGAATGAGCAGCAATACGATATAAAAGCCTATCGCGTATGCACTGTGCAGCGGATGAAAACCAATGCTACAACGATCGGGATCGAAGATAGGATCAGCCAGCAAATGATCTAAGTCGATGAGCATAGTCGCTAGCAAAATGCCCCAAACTTGCTTCCAGCGTTTCGGAAAAAATAGCTTGGCCAATAAGCCTGGAAATAAGAAATGTAGGCTGTAGTGTACAACGGCTTGAAACATACGATCGGTACTGCGCTCTTGGTAAAGAACAACAAATATATAAAAAGTAATGCAGCCTTCTGCCGCCACCCTAAGCACTTTGGCCGAAAACCCTAGTAAGTACTTGGCAGCCTAAAGAAGATATCCTAGCTCACTACCTAATAACGGAGCCCGCCAACTGGATAATTTCACAGATTAAGCCTATCTTCGCCCAATGATTGATTTGCCCGTTTTAGGATTAAGCCAAGAATTCAAGGATGCCCTCGATGCGATGGATGCTGGCCAGAACCTTTTCATCGCCGGTCGCGCAGGCACTGGCAAGTCAACCTTACTGCGTATTTTCAGAGAAACCACCCGGCGCAACTGCGTTGTGCTAGCCCCTACTGGCGTAGCAGCCCTACATGTAGGCGGGCAAACCATTCATTCTTTCTTTGGCTTTCCGCCGCGCTTACTGCAAAAGAAAGACATTCAGCCCAACCGGCGCTACAAGCGTATTTTTGATCGCCTACAGGTGCTTATCATTGATGAAATCAGTATGGTGCGCGCCGATTTACTCGACGCTATCGACTACGGTTTGCGCATCAACCGCAGCGATAATCGGCCTTTTGGCGGTGTTCAAGTGATTTTTTTCGGAGATCTTTACCAACTACCGCCTGTGGTGAGCACGCCGCAAGAACGGTTGTATTTTAGGGAAGTCTATCCCACGGCCTACTTTTTTAGTGCCGATGTCCTCAGTCAAATAGAGCTGGAGGTAATAGAACTGCACCAGGTATATCGCCAAGATAATCGCCATTTCTTGCGTCTTTTGGAAGGCATCCGCAATGCAACGATTGACGAAGATGACTTAGCAGACCTCAACAGCCGCTACCAGCCAGAGCAGGATATATCGCGGCAGCACTATCTAACGTTGGCAGCTAGGAACAACAAAGTCAACGAAATCAACCAACGGGAACTGGATGCCCTCGTCAATCCGTTACATACCTACTTAGCAGAGATTAAAGGCAACTTTCCAGAGCCCCTCTACCCTACCGATGCCGTGGTAAAAATCAAAGAAGGCGCCCAGGTGATGACACTGCGCAACGATACAGAGAAGCGCTATGTCAACGGTAGTATCGGCGTAGTAGAGCAGTGCAAGCCAGATAGTATCCTGCTTCGCATCACCGAAGAAGGGAGGACTGAAGTAGTAGAAGTAGGCTACGAAGAATGGGAGGTGGTGCGCTACAATATTGATGCCGAAGACCCTAGTAAAATTGGCACAGAAGCCGTCGGGAAGTTTCGCCAGCTGCCCATTCGGTTGGCTTGGGCGGTGACGATTCACAAGGCACAGGGAAAGACCTTCGATAGCGTTATCATAGACCTAGGTGCGGGTGCTTTCGAAAGCGGGCAAACCTACGTAGCACTTAGCCGTTGTCGCAGTTTAGAAGGCATCGTGTTAGCTACGCCCTTGCAGCCACGGGATGTAATGGTAGATCCAGCCATCGTGGAGTATTACCAGCAACACCGCTGAGGTAACAGCCTACTCCCCCACTTCTTCCACTCGCTCCAGCACATCCCAAGTGTGGTCAGCCAGCAACTTAATGGTAGCTAAATAGTGATAAGGTGGATTATTCCCCCATTCTGCAGGGCTCACTAGGCTCAGTACACTACCACCGGGCTTGTGTTCCCCTTTGCTGCGGGGGTGGGGCTTTTCGGGTCGTTGATACAAGTAATAAGTGCGCCCTACGATTGGGTCGATGTTCATTTCTGCTTCGTAAATGCGCTCCGAGATCGTCATCCGTTGCTGAATCTCGTTGGCTTGCTTAGCGAGTAGGTCAATCTGCGCTTTAATCTGATCGAGCTGCATATCTGTTTGCTCATACATAGCCGTCATCGCGAGCCCTTTGATCTTGCCCTTGTCCACTGGCTTAATGCTGGCACCGCCGCGCTCGTGGGCATAAGGTAGTAAATGCGGATTGGTGGCGATCTTGTCGCCATCAATCGGGTTAATAAAATCCGCTATTTCTCCTTTGCGCTTGTCCTTTTTAGGCATATTGCTTGTTTCAATTGATGGTATAACCCACTAGCAGCCTGTTCGGTTCTTGATAGTTGTACTTTAGCTCTTTTAATGGAAGAAACACAGCTATTTTCCTGTCAATAAGCCCCATTTTGGCCGGCACGGCAGGGGCAAAGGTTGGTCTTGTAGCGCAAGTGGAGAAGGTAGCTTCATCCGAATTGATAAATCAAAGTCTATACTATCTTCACTGGATTAAAGACCATAAAGGCAAATGAAGTGGTTTCTCTCAAGCTTTGAGAAATGTCTAGCAATGTGGGCGAATGCTTTCTGCGAACGCACAAAGGTAGCAAAACACTTGCGCTACCCAGCCTACTTTTGCCCCTGCACAGCGTGCCCGCTTTAGACAGGGCGAGCGAAGCGGCAGTCAGCAGCAAGTGCCAACGCAATTATTGATATGTAGATAGTGTTTGTATGGAAGCATGCGCCAACAATTTGGGGTAATTTGTGAAATTTTAGCTACATTTGCCCGTAAGTTTAACCTATTTAAAGTTGTTTTGCCGCCATCCAGCCTCCATTTCCTAGATCAATCGGTGGCCTACCTTAAGGGAGTAGGGCCTGCGAAAGCTGATTTGCTGACCAAGGAGTTAGCTGTTTTCACGCTGCGCGATCTGTTGTTTCAATTTCCTTTCCGCTACATTGATCGGACGCAGTTCCACCAAATTTCAGATTTGCTACCCGAAAGCGGGCAGGTTCAACTGAAGGGCGTGCTGCGGCATCTTTCTGTGCAAGGAGAGGGGCGTAAGAAACGCTTAGTAGGTCGTTTGCGCGATGCCTCTGGTATGGCCTTGGAGCTGGTTTGGTTCACGGGGGTAGCCTATTTAGAGAACATTTTAGCGGTTGGGGAGGAGTACATTGTTTTCGGTAAGGTGCAAGAGTTTGGTGGCCGCCTCTCAATTAGCCACCCAGAAATGGAAAAGGCGACGGAGGTTAATGCGCAAGAAGCCCTGCATTTCGACCCCGTTTACCCTAGCACGGAGAAGCTAAATCAACGGGGTTTAGACCAGCGGGCGAGGCGAAAAATCATTCGCCAGATATTGGAGAAGCTCGGCCCGCAAGATTTACCGGATATGCTGCCAGCCTATGTAGTCCAAAAACTACAGCTTCCTGGGCATGCGCAAGCGATGGCTAGCATCCATTTGCCTAAGACGCAAATAGAACTGGATTTGGCGAGGAAGCGGCTTAAATTTGAAGAGCTATTCCTATTACAAATTCGCTTATTGCAGCTTAAGAGCAGCCGAAAAGGACAAATCAAAGGTTATCCTTTTTCGCAAATAGGGCCTATTTTCAACCAGTTTTATGCTGAAAAACTTCCATTTGAGCTTACCAATGCACAGAAGCGGGTTTTGCGAGAGATTCGGAGAGACCTAGCTTTGGGGGTGCAGATGAACCGGCTCCTACAAGGCGATGTGGGTAGTGGCAAAACAATGGTAGGGCTAATGAGTATGCTAATGGCACTGGATAACGGCTTCCAAGCCTGCCTGATGGCACCTACTGAAATATTAGCCTTTCAGCACTACGAGTCGATTAGAGAATATGTGGGCGATCTGCCAATCGAAGTGGCCTTCCTTTCGGGTAGTGTTAAAGGTAAAGCCCGGAAACAATTGCTTGAAAGGCTAGCGAAAGGAGAGATTCATCTCCTCATTGGCACCCACGCGCTTATCGAGCCGCCGGTGGTTTTTCAAAATTTAGGATTAACGATTATTGACGAACAGCACCGCTTTGGGGTGGAACAACGAGCCAAGCTTTGGAAAAAAAACGATCCTTATCCACCGCACATCCTCGTGATGACGGCTACCCCTATTCCACGAACCCTAGCCATGACGCTATACGGTGATCTGGATGTGAGCGTAATCGATGAACTGCCGCCAGGTAGGAAACCGATTACTACCGTACATTATACCGAGCACCGGCGAGAACGCGTATTCGGCATGATCCGAGAGGAGCTTGCTAAAGGCAGGCAAGCCTATGTGGTGTATCCGCTCATTGAAGAGAACGAAAAGCTCGATCTATTAGCCCTAGAGCAAGGCTTTGAGGAGATGCAAACCAAATTCCCTCCTCCCCAATACCAAATCAGCATTGTGCATGGTAAGATGAAGGCGGCTGATAAAGACTTCGAAATGGCTCGTTTTAAAGCGGGCACTACCCAAATTATGGTAGCTACTACGGTAATAGAAGTAGGCGTAAACGTACCCAATGCCACGGTTATGGCCATTATACATACGGAGCGCTTTGGCCTTAGTCAACTTCACCAGTTGCGTGGGCGCGTAGGGCGCGGTGGAGACCAAAGCTACTGCATCCTACTGAGTAGCGTCAAGCTAAGCAGTGAGAGCCGCGAGCGCATCAAAACCATGGTAGAAACCACGGATGGCTTCAAGATTGCAGAAGCGGATTTGCGGCTCCGAGGCCCAGGCATGATAGACGGCACCCAACAAAGTGGCCTACTGCAAATGCGTTTAGCCGACTTATCGAAAGACCAAAAAATACTAATAACTGCTCGTGAGATTGCGACGCGCATCCTAGAAGATGATCCGGAGTTGCACAAAGAAGCCCACCAAGCACTAGGGGCCTACGTGCAGCGCTACTTTCAAGCGATTAAAGGCTGGGGGTTGATTAGTTGAGCATCCGTATCCTGAATTAGCTGTATCTTAGCGGCCGTATGACGAACCGATCCATTATCACACTTACCACCGACTTTGGAAATCGCGATTTCCATCTTGGTCGCCTCAAAGGAGCTTTACTTAAAGTGGCACCAACGGCCCAACTGGTGGATATTACCCATGCGGTGCCTACCTATGATATTGTACAGGCCGCTTTTGTGTTCCGAAAAGTATGGCCGCATTATCCTTTGGGTTGTATTCACCTCATCAGTGTGAATGATTATTACCAGCCGAAAGGGCGTTTTTTAGCGTTGTTGCACGAAGGGCACTATTTTATTGGGCCCGATAATGGTTTGTTTAGCCTCATTTTCGGGGCGATGCCGCAAGAAACCTATGTGCTCGATCGGATTGATCCAAAGGCTGCGCCTAGTCAGGCTTATGCCTCTGCTGTGGCACATATCGTGGCAGCGAAGCCTTTTCATGAAATCGGCCTGCCGGCTACGCGGATTGCCGAACGCTTGGCTTTTCAACCTGTAATTGGAACCGACTATATCCGTGGGGCAGTGACTTATATCGATCATTTCCACAACGCTATTACGAATATTAGCCGCGAACAATTTGAAAATATAGGAAAAGGCCGACCTTTCGAGCTCTTTCTAAAACGTACGGAGCCGATTGATGGGCTCTCTTTTCGCTACCACGACGTACCGGAAGGTGAAACGTTGATCCGTTTCGACTCTGAGGGCCTACTGGAAATTGCCATTAATATGGGTCGAGCGGCGAGCTTGCTAGGTATTGAAGTGGAAGATACGGTGCAAATTATTTTCAAAGCGTAAGTTGCTCCAAAAGATGCCTAGGCTTGGCCGAAGATGCCTTAGCAAATCTACTCAGCAGGCCAGCTCCACTCGAGAATGCGACGATCATCGCTACCACTGATAAGCCGGTTATTGTCTAGCCAGAGAATAGTGTTGACACTGTTTACGTGCCCCCGATCGCGGATACCTTCAGCTACTTTTTGGAGTGTTAGGCTTTGGGCCTCCCACACTTTGAGGGTTTTATCTCGGCTAGCTGTCACTAGTCGTTTACCATCCGGAGAGAAAGCTAGCTCATTGATCGTGAAATTATGTGCAGGCAGTGCGATATCCGCCAATGGAGGCTGTTTCGTTTGCAAACGCCAACGGCGCAGATGCGCATCCCTACCTCCACTTAACAAATACTGTCCATCTGGAGAGAGGGCTAAACAAAAAACGGAATTGTCATGTGCATGCCAATGATATTGCATCTCCATACTGTCGGGTGCTATGGCATAGATATGCTGATCGCTACTCCCCACAAAGAGCAAGTTGCGGCTAGGATCATAGCAAAGGGCTCGTAGAGCCGCAGCCGCAAGGGGTAGGCTCTCCACCACTCGATGACTAGCGATTGACCATTTGCTCAATAGACCATCGCCGCCAGCTACAAAAAGAAAATCTGCGATAACCGTCAAGGCATAAATCCCCTTTCGGTGATGGGCTAAATGCTGGTTTTTATCCGGTGAAGCTGGATATAGCCAATGCAGACCACCATCTAAGGCACCAACAGCAAAGGCGGAAAGGCTCGGTAAGAAAAGGCCGCAGAAGAACTGTCCGCCTTCTACCCTAGCAATCATCCGCCCAAGATCAGGCTCCTGTGCGGGCCAATGTACCAGCCAGCCATCGCCTGCTACCGACCAAAAGTCGCCCCTCTCCGTAGGGCCTAGCAACTGGTAGATGCTGCCAATATGCCCCTTTCTTTCGTGTAAGCGTTCTAGCATTTTAGAAGCTATTTTTCCACATCATACTTTCCACGGGCTGGTTGGATCGCTCATTGTACTTGGCGCTTTGCTTTTTGTTGTAGTAGTTTTCTATATCCCCGTCCACGCCAAAATAAATCAGCTGTCCGATAGGCATCCCTTTATAGACTCTTACGGGGTGGGTGCAGGAAATTTCTAATGTCCAATGGTTGCAAAAGCCTACGTCCCCTTTGCCTGCCGTGGCGTGAATATCAATTCCTAGGCGCCCCACCGAACTTTTACCCTCTAGGAAAGGTACGCTGCTGTGCGTTTCCGTGTATTCCAGCGTAACGCCTAGATAGAGCGTATTGGGGTGCAAGACGAACCCCTCGTCGGGGATTTCAAAGGTACTGATCTCATTATGCTTCCGCGCATCCAGAATATGATCTTTGTAGTGCGCTAAATAGGGCCCTAGATGTACATCGTAGGAATTGGTGCCCAACTTTGCTCGATCAAAGGGTTCTATTACAATTTCGCCACGTTCAATGGCTGCCAATATTTTTTTGTCCGTCCAAATCATGAGGCGCAAGGTACGAGATTTTACTAAAATAAAGCCGATTATAATACATACCAAATCACCATCTTCCCCTTATCGCTTATAAAGCCAGACCAAGTAGCACGAGGCGAAAGAGAGATCCCTTCGGACTGGGCGGCTATCACTAGTGCTTCCCAGTCTTGGCTGTTAAGTACGATCAATGTAGAAGGATCTTGCAAAGCCCGCAACCAATCGCTGATCTCGGTGGCGGTACGGAAGGTTTTTCCTTGTTGCTGCACGTAAAAAGGTAGGCTGGGAAGCCGGTAGTTGCTAGCCGCCACGATGCCTTCAATCTCTGTTTGTTGGCCTAGCCAGTGAGCGATCTGCCGGGTAGCTGAACGCTCGGCCTCCACTAAGGGTAGCAAGCCCCACCAGACTCCTATAAGCAAGCTAAAAGCTTGTAGTAGGAAAAGATGCCAAGCCCTACTGAAACGGTTTTTACAAAGCGCATAAATGCCAGCTCCACCGAGCAAGAGGATTAAAGCAACCAAAAGATACAAGCGGCCTAACGATTGATCAGCTAAAAGCCGCTGTAAACCGGGTTCCAGCTGCGGCAGCACGACTAAAGCAACTGCTAAGGCGATTAGTACAAAGACATATAAGCCTAAGCCCCAGCGATAGATAGGTTGCTGCAAAAAAATACGCTTCCTAGCCTCCTCCCATGCTTGCGAGAGCAATAGGGCTAAAGCCGGAAAAGCACCAATGGCATAGGCCGGAAGCTTAGATTGCATCATTTCATAGAAAAACCAGCCGGCGGCTAACCAAAAGAATAATACCAACTGCTTACCGCTGCTACTTTCCGAACTGTCATTAGAACGCCATAGCGACCGAATAGCCGCAGGGAAAAACACCAAAAAGGGCAAAAAGGCTAGCAAGATCACAAGCAGATAGTAGCCAGGAGGCCCTGTTTGTCCTAGTACGGCTTTGGAAACGCGCCCAAAAGTGTACCAATCTAGCATCCATTGAATAAAGACGCCTCCATCGCGCTGCCAAGCCAAATAGCCCCAAACAACTAGTGGTAAAGCGGCTAGGGGCAATAGCAGCCATGGATGAAAACGAAGTAATTTCCAGCGGTTAGGATGAAATAGAAGTATCCCCCCCATCATACCTAATACAAGAATGAGCACCGGTGGCCCTTTAACCAGCAAAGCAGCCGCTACGCCTAGCACAAAGTATCCATAAGTTGCCGTTTGAGAGGTAAACCCCTTGCTTTGTCGGCTATCCTGCTGCATGAAATTGAAGAGAGCCAAGGCTGCCATCGTTTCGAAAAAGAGTAAAACACTATCTGTAACCGAAATCTTGACTAAGGAAACCAACAAAATATTAGCGGCCATTATCCAAGCAGCTCGCTTCGCTACCGCTTCACCAAAGATAGCTACCGTTTGGAAACGAACCAGGAGCACCGTGCCTAGTAAAGCCAATAGCGCTGGAAGACGAACAACCCACTCCGCAGTGCCGAAAAGCTTAAAGGATAAAGCAATCAGCCAGAAATGCAGCGGTGGCTTTCGATGCATATCGCTCCAATGAAATTGAGGCACGAGCCAATCTTGTTGGGCGATCATTTCACTCGCAAAACCTGCATAAGCTGCCTCATCTTGATCCCAAAATGAAAGTTGTAGGCCCACTAGCCAGGCGAAGATGGCTAGGGCGAAAAACAGCACAGTAGCTGGCCGAACATCCCTTAAAATGGAAAGCATAGCGAATTACTTGGTGAGAATCGTTTGGCAAATATACAAATTGTTAAGCAAGGCACTCTGTAAGTGCAACACTTTGCGGCACGCTCATAAAAATGCTATAATGGGTTATTGGGTAAAGTCTTGCGCTACAAAATCCCCTTTGCCCCTGCCCTACGGGCAAAATAGGAAAGAACTAACAGCAAGGCAGGCTCATGCCATTTTGGTGTGGAAGTAGGTAAAGTACCCAGGGAGGGTATTAAGACTAGCATCGAAATGCTTTACCTAGGGATTTAAGTATAATAAAAATAGCAAAACAAAGCTTATCTTTGTTATCAATTATATCCTTTCACGTATGCGATTATTCCAATCAGTCTACTTTTATCGCCTTGGTATCTTTGCGCTGTTGGGCATATTCATGGGCATATTCATGGGCATCTCTAGCGGGCTTTCGGCTCAGGCTTTCACTTCTTTTTTCACAGGTGACACGACGGATGCGGTTACGCAAACTTATGTAGCAGGAACCGTGTTGGCGGGTGGTGGCTCGGACAACGACAACGCGATGCGCTGGATGTTGCAAAGAGCTGGCGGCGGAGACGTGCTAGTCTTGAGAGCCAGTGGGAGTAATGGCTATAATGATTATTTTTTCCAAGAATTAGGGGTGGCGGTTAATTCTGTAGAGACCATTCGTTTTAATAATGCCACTGCGGCTAATGACCCTTATGTGCTAAGGCGCATACAGGAGGCCGAGCTTATTTTCTTTGCGGGCGGCGACCAGAGCAACTATGTCAATTACTGGCGGGATACGCCCGTTGGGGAGGCTATACAAGTAGCCATTTTGCAAAAAAGAATTACGATAGGCGGCACTAGTGCGGGAATGGCGATTTTGGGGGAATTGTACTATGCCCCTACCAACTTAAGCTTAGTTTCAGCGGAAGCGCTTAGTAATCCGTTTCATGCGAATACCAACGGTTTCACGAACCAGCCATTTCTGCGCATTCCCTATCTGGAGAACACCTTCACCGATACCCATTTTGAGCAAAGAAACCGCCAGGGGCGCTCCGCCGTTTTATTGGGTCGAGCAACTGCATTAGTAGGCCAAGTTGCCAGGGGTATTGCGGCCAATGAAGCCACGGCTATTTGTGTGGATGAGCTAGGTATGGCTAGGGTATTTGGCGACACGCCCAACTTCCCTGATTACGCTTTTTTCTTTCAAGTTGGTTGTACGGATGCTGGTTTTGCCCCAGACAATATGCTGCTCAACCAAGCTTTTACTTGGGATAAAGACGGTAGAGCCATCAGCGTCTATCGCGTGCCTGGCACTCCGACTGGTATCCATTCTTTTGATCTGAGCAATTGGGCAGGAGGCAGTGGTGGCGATTGGCTGTATTGGTGGGCCGTCAATGGAATGCTTCAAATCAATAACAATGGTAATCCACCTAGCAATTGTATGCCTAGTAGTAATCGCGAAATAAACCAATGGCAAAACATCCGCCTAGCCCCTACCCTCACCCAGCAGCAAACGCAGCTACTAGGCGATCTGCCTAGGCTAGCAAGTATCCGGCTATTGGCCGTTGATGGGCGTGTAGTGGCTACTTATTCGCCTGAGCAACGCATTTTTGATCTCAGTACGCTGCCCCGAGGCGTCTATTTATTGCAAGTGAAGACTGCTCGGGGCGAACAACAGCTATGGAAGGTGGTTCGGGAATAAAATTGTAATTGCCTTACCTTTGCTCCTATTGCTACCGACTAGCTTGCCAGCTGGTACTCCATTGAGTAGCCTAAGTATGATAAAAATCCAGATTATGCGTTTTGTATTCCCTCTTTTACTCATTTTAGGGCTTGCTTCCCTTCTTTTTCGTTGCGGTGAAACGCCATCAGCTACTACCGATTGGATGGAGGAAGCCAATCGGCTGGCACAGGCTTTTCCGATTGTGGATGGCCATGTGGATTTGCCCTACCGTTTAAAGGTGCGAAATTTTAAACTAGAACGAGCGTATCTAGGCATCCCCATTCAAACGGATGAAGGAGATTTCGACTACGAAAGGGCCCGAAAAGGGGGGCTGGATGCGCCTTTTATGTCGATTTATATCCCGAGTAGTTACCAAGAAAGCGGTGGTGCTAAGGAGCTAGCCGATAGCTTAATTGATATGGTGGCGGGTATTGCTGCTGCCCACCCTGACAAATTTAGGATCGTTACTAATCCTGATGAGATTGTAGCCAATCATCGCAAAGGAATCATCAGTTTACCACTAGGGATGGAAAATGGGGCTCCCATTGGGGATAGCCTTGAGAATGTGGCCTATTTTGCAAAAAGAGGGATTCGCTATATCACCCTGACCCATGCGAAAGACAACCTAATCTGCGATAGCAGCTACGACAGTACGCGCACCTGGAACGGGCTAAGCCCCTTTGGCCGCGAGGTAGTCTTGGAAATGAACCGCCAAGGCATTATGGTAGATGTGAGCCATGTGAGTGATTCCACTTTCTATCAAGTGCTTGTGCAAACGAAGATTCCTTGTATTGCTAGCCACAGCAGTGCGCGGAAATTTACACCCGATTTTGAGCGAAATATGAACGACGATATGATCCGAAAAATGGGAAAACACGGTGGGGTCATCATGGTTAATTTTGGCAGCACCTTCCTAGATGGAAAGGTTAGTAGCCAGCGAGATAGCCTACGAAATATGCTCAATGAACAACTCGAAGCGGCTGGCCTTACACGCTCAGATAGCTTAGCGCAGCCCTTAATAGATGCCTTTCAAGCTGCCCATCCAATGCTTTTTGCAGACGTAGAAACGGTGGCGGATCATATTGACCATATTGTAGCACTAGCGGGCATCGATCATGTAGGCTTAGGCTCCGATTTTGACGGTGTGGGAGATAGCCTGCCCACTGGTTTGAAAGATGTAGCGGCCTATCCTAACCTCATCCGTGTGCTGCTGCAAAGAGGATATAGCTCCGAAGATATAGGGAAAATTTGCTCTGGCAACATCTTCCGTGTTTGGCGCACGGTGGCAGCTGTGGCAGCAACGGCTGAAAAATAGAAGCCACTATGCTCTTATTTGTATTACGTCGTTTACTGTATATGCTCCCTAGCCTGTTTGTACTCTCAGGGCTAGCCTTTGGGCTGCTAGAATGTAGCCCTGGTGATCCGGTGAGCAGCTTATTACCCGACGACTTTTTACAAGTGAACGAGCAAGCAGGTGCTTATGATAGCCTTTATTACCAAGCGGCAAGGCAAATGCACCGAGATTTACCTCTCTTTTATGGAAGCCTTTCAAATGCGGCACTCCCCGATACGTTACATCGGCTTGTTCGGCGCGATCAAAAAGCCGTGCAGCTAGCACTCTTCAAAACCTATGGCCACTGGCCAGCAGTGCAAACCTATTACCAAGCGGTGCGCCAAGCAGCCTATCAAAGGGATAGTAGTAGCACCCTAGCCAAAGAATTACTGCTCAAGCATGAACCCAACTTAATTGAAAACTATCTACAACCGCTATCCGCTACGCATCCCATCCGATTAGCTTGGCAAGCCTTACAAACACAAGAAAACGAACGATGGAAAACCCTTTTGCCCCGCTGGCAGTGGCATGGTACTCACAACCGCTACCACCGTTGGCTGATGGCTGCCCTACAAGGCGATTTTGGCCGCTCCTACCTAGATCGACGTAGCGTAAGCAGCAAAATTTTTCCAGCGCTTAAATGGACGATGCTACTGAATCTGATTGCCTTACTTTTTGCTTATTTGATTGCGATACCGATCGGACTATATGCAGCTTATTACGCGGGAAGTTACTTCGATCGCTTAACGACTTGGTTGCTCTTTATCCTCTTTAGCCTCCCTGGTTTTTGGGTTGCTACGCTCTTAAGTAATTTCTTGACTACCCCCGTTTATGGTCTCGATCTATTCCCTACTATGGGATTAGGTGACTGGGACGCAACAGCTGGCTGGTGGACTAACCTCCACCAACGGCTATGGCATCTTTTCTTGCCACTGCTTTGCCTGACCTACCCTGCCCTAGCCTTCTTGAGCCGGCAGATGCGCGCAGCTACGCAACAGGAACTGAGCAAGGCATACATATTTACGGCTCAGCTTAAAGGACTAACCGTTCATCAATTACTGTGGGGTCATGTATTGCGAAACGCCTTGTTCCCAATTATCACCTTGTTAGGAGGGCTGTTGCCTTCCTTGTTGGCCGGTTCGGTGCTCATTGAGATGATCTTTAACCTGCCGGGGATGGGCTGGCTCCTGCTGGAAGCAGTCGTAGCAAAAGACTGGCCAGTAGTAATGGCTGTGCTCTTACTCAATGGGCTACTCACTATACTAGGGCTGTTACTAGCAGACGTGCTATATCGACTCGCCGACCCACGCTTACGGCATAGCCCTCAAAAAGTAGTATCATGATGCCAAAAAGCCTACTTATTCCATTTCAGGGCCTGCGAAGTACGCAGCGTTGGGCACTTCGTTACCTATTTTTGTTGGCACTCGTAGCACTTTTTGCTAATTTCCTAGCGAACGATCGTCCCTTAATAGCTCGCCACGAAGGAGTTACTTATTTTCCTGTTTTTCGTCAAATCGGCGAAAGCTGGTTCAACTATTCGCCCTATACCCACCTACCTGATCGCTCTTGGAAAGAAGTCTCTACCGATTGGGCCTGGTGGCCTTTAGTGCCTTATGCTGCCACGGGTTTAGATAGAGCGAATAGCAATTATCGTTCCCCTTTCGGGCCACAGCAGGTAAAAAGTTGGCGTTGGCGGCATCATCTAGGCACCGATCAATTGGGCCGAGACGTCTTAGCTGGTTTGATCTGGGGCAGTCGAACGGCCCTATTGGTTGGTTTGGTGGCTATGTCCCTTGCCTTGCTTATTGGTATTCTAGTGGGCAGCTTAGGGGGGTATTTTGGCAACGATCTGATTCGTAGCCCCCGCTGGCGTTGGTGGGGCGGCCTATTAGGCACTTTGATAGGATTAGGCTATTCCTTAGCTACGCTACCCTATTTTTTAGCTGGCTGGTCTGGCTGGTGGCAAGGCGGTAGCTTCTTAGTGCTCATCTGCCTATTCGTAGTTGTGTTGCAGCAATTGTTCAGGCTATTGGGCCGCTTTTGGTCTTGGTGGGCCAGCCCGATCTTTCTTCCTATGGATGCGCTTAGCCTCCGAGCCATCGAACTATTCAATGCCGTGCCAACCCTCGTCTTACTCATTGTAATACTAGGCCTACTCAAGCAGCCTACGATCTTGAGTGTAATGGTGGTGATTGGTTTAGTTCGCTGGACGGGTATCGCTCGCTTTGTACGCGGAGAACTGTTAAAAATCAGAGCGCTACCCTATATTCAAGCGGCTCGGCTCAGTGGTTTTTCTCACTTTCAGGTGCTAATTCGCCATGCGCTACCGAATGCACTAGGGCCTGTGCTAGTAGCGTTCGCTTTCGGAATGGCGGGAGCTATTTTACTAGAAGCTTTTCTCTCTTTTCTTGGGTTAGGACTATCCGCCGATCAGGTGAGTTGGGGCAGTATCCTACAACAATCGCGCAGTAAAGTAGCGGCTTGGTGGCTAGCCGTATTTCCTGGGCTGGCGATCTTCCTGACGGTCTTAAGCCTGAACCTCGTGGTAGAAAAACGATAATAGCCTTCCATCAATCTAGTAAACGCCAGCTGATTCCAATGCGCGTTGCCCCATCAGGGTAAGGGTAATTAGCAACCAAAGACAGCAGCCGATCGTCCCACAACTGATTGATCTGAACATATTTGATGAAGAAGCGGAACGTACGCACGCGCATACTGAAAAAAGCATCCGCTTCCAAGTAGAAGTCGTTTTCCTGCTCCGCTTGCAACTGAAACTGCTGCAACACCGGATTAAAATAATAAGGCGAAAAACGATCAAAAAAGCGAAAGTCAATCCCTACATTCACATTCAACACCTTAAACCATTTAGCATCCAAATATAAACTATGTTGGCCTAGTAGTTTGGGTAAGGGAATCACGGCTTGGTTCGTAGCTTGCAACAGGATTTTGTTATCGAGGTGCAAACGCCCAAAACGGAAATTGCGCTGCGCACTTAACTGTAAGATATTTTGTAATTCAGCTGCTTGACTAGGCAGGCCGTTTACATCCCAGAAGATATAGTTGGTGAGTAGATTATAAGCTAGCCCTAAACGCAACTTGAGTAGTGGTAGGCTAATACCACCTTCCAGCCTATTCTCCAAGGTCTTATTGAAATTATTGAAATACAAGCGGCTACCATTGAGCCAGTATTGCTGGGCCATCACACTCGGTGTGTATAGCTGATTGAGAAAGAGCAAGTCTAAAGTAGCCGCCTTCCCTAGGCTGAGTGCCCCTACTGCTTTGATACGGTAATCGCCTAATTGATCGAGTAAATTGAGCTGCCCTTCCGCTACAAAGCGGAGCTTATCGCTGGGCCGAAAACCTAGCTTGGCAGTAAGGAGTAAGTTATTGATGGTACTATCGCGCGGCTCCTGCCTGAGACGATGAATTTGATGGGTAAGCCCCACTTCCAACACGTCTTTTTGTACGCTAGCCTGGCCCGCCTTGCCTCCACTACGCCGAAAAGTGCTAAGACGGAAACTATTCTGGAAGGTTTGGTGGGTGAGGCGGTTGCGCTGCCCTCTTTCATCTACTAATAAATCCGTAAATCGGTTGTAAAATGCTGTGTCTGGGCTGTTAAAACCAGCAAAAGGTACCGTGGTACGATGCGCTATATTGTTGGCTCGGAACTGATGTGAAAGCGTAAAAGCTCGGCGGTAGCGCCCTAAGCTATCCGTGCGGCCACCGAATTGCCAATACTGCGTGGCCATCCATTCGCGGTGGCTTTGGCGTAGAAAAGCATCCTCCAGAAATACACGAGCCGAAAAGGGGGTGAAAAAATCACCACCCCGCTCCGGAATACTCACCACGCCCCCATTTTGCTGCTGTTCATAGGTGTTAGAAGCATGGCTGAGGAAAACATCATACTTGCCGCCCGGATGGTTGATCCATAGCCCGGTACTTAAATTGGTGTTGCGAAGGTTCTGGTTCGGATATTGGTCAGCTCGGCCGCGCTGGCTGTTGCGGCGATAGTCAAGCACGAAATTTACACCATCTGAAAAATTGCGACTAAAAGTAGCATCCAACAACAAATCTCGCTGCTCACTACCTTGCACAAACTGTAATTGGGTATAAGGCCGCTGCTGCCGGAAGAAGGACATATTATTGCCGTCTAATTGGTAGAGATCAAAGTGATGAAAGCCCAAATCTAGCCCATTGCGCTGCTGTGCCTGATATTGCAAGGGATGCGCCGCACTGCCTTGAATGCCTAGGTTGGCGTAGCTGAATTCCGTTTTACGATCGCGTTCGTAGCGTTGCCAGCCTTGGAGCAAAGAGTCGGTAAAAGCCGTTTCCTCATTGGGGTTATTCGCCGAGAAAGCGAAGATACCGAAAGTGTCTTTTTCGATCACTCGCTGATCTCTTGGCCCTCGGTTACGTGGATTGGGGTCTGCATCGGGGTCGTCGGCATCAAAGCGCCGTAAATCCGTTGGATCTACTACTTGGGCGTTTACCGCGCCTAAACACAGTAAACACCCAAGTCCTAACAGACAAAGTTGGCCCACCAAAAAACGGCTCGCCCAAGCGAAAAGGCTAGACTTAGAAGCGAAGCAAG
>DAINNZ010000025.1:0-31520 GCA_036735605.1 Lewinella sp.
GAATGCACACCACGCAGTAGACGCGTAGCGAAATTCTGGGTTGAAAGACTATATAAGTTGGGCTGCACTTGGCGGACTAATTGGCGGACTGCCAGCAGGACTAATTGCGTATTGGGCAGAAATAAATATCATTGTGCCGATTGGAGCGGCAGGCGGAGCAATTGCACTTTTGACAAATAAAATCCATGCCGACAAGAAGAAAAACGCCCTGTAAAAGTACCTATAAGAAATTGGCGGTTCGGTGCTCCATAGACACATTTCTGGTTAATAACCTGGTTAATAAAAGTTGGCTTCTCCGCATCAACATTTGTGGTGAAATCCCCAAACTCCTTGTAGCGGCTAACCCTTACCCTTGTCCCATACCCACAAATAAAACTTCCCCAACCAACTACCACAGCCAGAGGCCAGCAGCCTATCAGCAGCAGCCTATCAGTAGCAGCCTATCAGTAGCAGCCTATCAGTAGCAGCCTATCAGCAGCAGCCTATCAGGTCACCGCAAAGCAAACAAGCAACATCTACGCCGAGGCCCAGCCGCTTTAGCAGGCTAGCAGCAAAACCCGCCGCTGGCCGGAACAGAACCATAAGCGCAGGGACAAAAGCCGCATCACAGGCGCAAAACCACTGCCTTGCTGCTGAAAAAATCAGTTTTGTGCCAAACATTTGCACGGATCGAAAAAAGTTTGCATCTTGTGGTAGCGGATGTCCTTATAGCCATTAGCCTGCTGTTCCTCTAGGCTACTGAGATGGTAGGAGGGGAGCGAAAGATTGGGTATTGATTTGGTACGGATATCGGTAGTTGCCAGTAATATTAACTCATCCTAAATTTGAATTATGAACAAGAAAAGACCTACCCTTAGCTTGATAATACTAGTTTGCTCAATAATGGCATGTTCAAACAACAAGCAAACTGAAAAGATTATTGAAAATAATCAGATAACAGTAATCTTTGAAAACATCCCACAAGAATGGCAATCAGTTGAAACTGGGAGTATCGTATTATCTGAAATAGAATACATTGATGATAACTTTATTCAGCACCAATTTGCGCCAGACCCAACAAAGAAATTTGATACGCTTATTGTTAATACAAAAAGAAAAATTGTCGAATTTAGACATAATTACAAAACTCTCGATAAATTATCCTACTTATTTCAAAAAGGTGATTCTGTAATAATTAGATACCAGAACACTACACCTATTGCAACCGTAATAAACAGGGAGACTAAAGTATATGATTTAAACTACGATTTATTAAAAAGAGAAAAACTAACTACGGATGGCTATCTAGCATACGTAAAATTCAAACAACCCCTATCTTTTGCCGATTACTCAAATGGCTTCATTGGTGCAGATGAAAAAGTTATAAATCTTGCAAAAGAGAAATTTGCACTAGAAATGAAACAAGAGGAAGAACTTTTAGACTCTCTTGAACAATTAAATTTAATTTCAAAGAATATCTCCCAATACTATTACACTCAGACTGTGTATCAACAAAAAAGAATACAACTACAAAATATAGTAGGGCCTCACTCCATTAAACCTTTGCATCAAAAGTTAGCTGCTGAAGATTTCAATTTACAACTAGGGCTTGATAAAGAATTAGACTGGTTGCAGTACGTAAATATTTTAGAAAATAAAAATGATAGTTTATTGCACTTTGGCTACCACTCCGATATTATTGATTGGATTTATTACAATTACTTAAGTCGCAAAGTTGGTCGTGTGAAATCGACAAATTACGTTAATAACATTGCAACTGCAGGAAGTAATCTAGCCGATTATTTATCTCTAGCCGACACCATTTACGAAAGTGATCTTTTAAGTTCACAATCCAAGAACATTTTACTATTTAAGAACATTCAACTAATCATTGAGAATAATTCCATAGATGAAGCGCAGAAGGCTTTCAATAAATTTAAAAAAGAAGTAAACGATTCTGTACTTATAAAATATGTTCAAGATAAATATTTGTTAGGAAGTAATATCATGAACGAAACTAATGACCTACAATTAGTCTCCACAAATTCAGAGCGTATTAGTTACAATGAATTAATTGAAAAACATGCTGGAAAAGTTGTTTATATAGATTTTTGGGGCAGTTATTGCCAACCTTGCATCAAACAATTCGAATATTCTTCAAGCTTAAAAAAAATATATAGAGAGGAAAATCTTGCACAAGTTTACATATCGGTAGAGCCAGATAAAGAACGATGGAGAGAAGCGTGTGAAAAATACAATCTTGGCCATGAAAGTTACTTTGTTGTAAATAGATTTACTTCCAAGCAATTAGAAAATATGAATATTAAATACATCCCACATTATTTATTGTATGGCAAAAATGGTGAATTGGTGAATAAATTTGCTCCAAGGCCCAGTGAAAAAGAATTAATCACGTTGTTAAACAAATATTTGGCGGAAAACAAATGAAAAATACTACTGCTAACTTCAGCTCTTGTACACTTCCCCTAGACCGCAACCGGTTTTAAATAGAAACCCCTGTTTAAATTTTCGTGGTTTGTGGGCGATATGTATCCTAGGTGCATATTCCGCCCCCTTTGCTCCCCCATTCTGTGACGGTTCCCCAGCTTGAATGTGGCGTATTTCAATCTGCTGCTTTTCCGCCCATCTCTTGCGTTAAAGATAACTAGACAAACTTAAATGAACAGTCTCGACAGCCAAAAGCTAACAGCCAATACCAACAGCCACGCATCTTTGCCCCTCTTTTAACTCATCTTCATTTTTTTATTTTTTTTGTTTGAATACTTTGGCATAAAACCAAATAGTTGTACCTTGTGGCCGAAATAGGATAGAAAGCCCATCCGCCTCCCTAACAGATAAGGGGAGCTCGGGGGCTACCTACCAAATAAACCAGAAGACTAGCAACCAATTTCTTAACTATAATCAAACAAACCGACATGGCCATTCAAGCAAAAAACCCCTTCACTTGGGTAGAAATTTATGTGAACGACCTGAGCAGGGCTCAAAAATTTTACGAAACCGTTTTAGGCATCGAAATGATCCCCATGCAAGCGCCAGGCGACTTTGGCGACTTAGAGATGCTAAGCTTCCCTTGGGTAGCGGGAGAGGACAATATCAGTGGTGCTTTATGTAAAACAAAAGATATGCCAGCAGGAATGGGTGGCACCTTGGTTTATTTCGCTTCCAACGACTGCGCTATTGAAACCGCCAGAGTGGAAGCCGCAGGTGGCCAAGTGCTTCAGCCTAAGTTCCAAATTGGCGAACATGGTTTCGTCTCCATTGTAATGGACACCGAAGGTAATTCAATAGGCTTTCATTCCAACCAATAAGGAAACGCATGAACCCATACCTACTACACGGTAAACTGAAAGCCAAACCAGGAGACGGAGGAGAACTAGCAACCATCTTACTAGCCGCTTCTCAGCTTGTAGCCACAGCACAAGGCTGCAAACTCTATGTGGTTGGCCTTGATAAAAACGAACCAGACTGCGTTTTTATAACCGAAATTTGGGAGAGTAAGGAAGATCACGACAACTCTTTATAAGTAGATGGCGTAAGAGCGCTCATCCTACAAGCCATGCCCCTTTTAGACGGCTCGCCAACAAAAGGGCAAGAAATTCAGCTCCTTGGTGGAATGGGAATCTAAATGACGTCAACGTTGCTAGTGCCCTTCCTCGTTTTTGCAGCAAAAAGGCAAAGCCAACAAGATGAAATTTCTACATTCGAACAATTCAGCAAACGACTAGCGGAAATAGCCTAACGACTAGGATAGGCCTAGCAACCCACCAAGCACTCCTTTTGTGCCCAAAACGAAATTTTTATTTAAATTAACTTGCCAGAGAATAACTTTATAGGCTTTAAAGCCTAGCTTGGCGGCTTCTAACCAAATTTAAAGCCGTCACCACAGGCTTAGCGCCACAGCCAAGAAGACTGTGTGAGCCGTTATTTTCACCAATTCGTACCTTCTTCTCTACTTGCTTACAGCAAGCAATTGGGCTATTGGTTTTCAAACAATCAACTGAATGAAAAAGTATTTCAATCTATTTGATCTCTCACCGCAAGTTAATTAGAGTTGTTAGCAGGTATCACAGTTGCCCTTGCACTAGTGCCAGAAGCCGTAGCTTTCGCCCTTATCCTCTTTTTCCTTGTGTTGGCTAACGCCCATACGGGTGTTCCGACAGGGGCAAGAGGCAGTCTTAAGCGCAAGACTTTCCTAAAAGCAGCCCGAAAAGCAAAAGCTATCGAATCTGCTCTATCCTCCTTGATTGCTTGCCGCCAAAATGAGCAACCTTCGCGATTTACCCGCCTCGGCTTTAGGTGCCACAGTAGGTTTTATAGCCTTCATCCACCGCTAGCGGCACGGCTTGCAAGAAGTTAAAGGCTTCCTGCGCTTCGTAGGCTGTGCTAGCGGCCGCTAATAGCTTGTCGAAGAGCGTATAGTCGTTGTGCAATACTGCCTCATCTAGGGCTGCTTCTACTTGGTGGTTGCGGGGGATATAGACAGGATTGTGTTGCCGCATCTGCTGCTGAGCCTCCGTAAAAGAGCGCCCCGCTTGGCCGAGCAAATCGCGCCAGTTTTTTTGCCATTGTTGGAAGGCAGCTTGGTCGTAGCGCGCATCCTCGATGAATAAATCGCCTTGTAGTGCCAAGAAGGTATTTGTATAGTCGGCTTGCTCGGCTTTCATCCATTGCAACAACTGATCTACTAGCAATAGCGCAGCAGAAGAGGCACTTGTAAAACC
Source organism: Lewinella sp. (assembly GCA_036735605.1). Classification (GTDB taxonomy): domain Bacteria; phylum Bacteroidota; class Bacteroidia; order Chitinophagales; family Saprospiraceae; genus Neolewinella. Next base: position 4,722 of record DAINNZ010000025.1, read on the forward strand.
GAGTTTTTGCACCATCATGCCTCGCCATTGGCTGCGGTAGTGCTCGGGAAACTGGCGCAGAATGGCCTGGGCTTGCTCTACGGCCACGGCCTCTTCTGGGTCTAGCAATGGCAGGAGGGTACTCATCCATACCGCCAAGTTCCAGTGGGCAATCTTGGCCTGTTGGTCGAAGGCATAGCGCCCTTGGCTATCAATGGAACTAAAAACAGTAGTTGGATCATAAGCATTCATAAATGCACAAGGGCCATAGTCGAAAGTAGTGCCCACTAAGGCCATATTGTCGGTATTCATTACGCCGTGAATGAAGCCGATGCGCATCCAGTGTGAAATCAACTCAATTTGCCGCTGCATCACCGCTTCGGCTAGTGCCTGTATAGGTCGCTCGGCTGTAGCCACTTCTGGGAAATGCCGCTGCATTAAGTGCTGCGTGAGCGCTTCTACCTCTTTTACGTCCAGAAAATTACGAGCAAACTCAAAAGTGCCTACCCTAATGTGGCTCTCCATAACGCGGCACAGAACTGCCCCTGGCTGGGCTCGGTCGCGAAAAACACGCTCGCCCGTACTTACCACCGCTAAACTACGGGAAGTGGGCACGCCCAAAGCGTGCATCCATTCACTTATTAGATACTCCCTAAGCATGGCTCGTAAGGTAGCACGCCCATCGCCTCGCCTCGAATAAGGCGTAGAGCCGGCTCCTTTGAGCTGAACATCGTAGCGCTTTCCTTGTGGATTGATCTGCTCACCTAGCAGAATGGCGCGCCCATCACCTAGCAGGGTAAAGTGGCCGAACTGATGGCCCGCATAAGCCTGAGCAATCGGGTCAGCACCTGGCGGAAGTTGGTTGCCACCAAGAAAAAGCGCCATCTCCTCTTCACTTTGGTCGGCTAAGCCTAGCGCGGCAGCTAAGGTAGCATTGTAGCGCACTACCCTTGGGTCTGCCACTGGCGTCGGTAGTTGCCGACTAAATAAATCGGCCGGTAATCGTGCGTAGGAATGATCTAAGTTCCAAGCCATTCGTTCCTTGATAAGATAGCCAAGCACATGGCCGGCTGCTCTATTCAACAAAGCCACCATCCGCTTGGTTGTGCTTGGTTGCGAACGCCACTTGCTTTCCCCTCCTACCCAAAATTCATCGTAGCAGCAGCAACGCAAGCCTCCAATACAGTTGCGCTACAAAGCAAACCCTTGCCCCCGCCTTCGGCCAAAAAAAAAATACAATTCCACAACTTTCAATTCTCAATAATGCTTTATCTGCACATAAAAGAAGCGGTCTCTAGCCCCGAAGGCTTTCACGAGCAGCGGTGAAAGTACCACCTCAACGGTCTTATCATAGAGTTGGCCAGGAATAGGGCCTACTACCCGGCAATAGAGTATTTTCCCTGTGCGCTTGTCCATCACTTCGATTAAGCTGTTAGGCGCGGCACTGCGATGGAGTGCCATGAATTTCGAGCGGTCGCCATCTCGTATCCAAGCGGCTTTTCCGTTGCGGGTTTGCAGCTTTTTGCCTTCACTGTGCAGTAGCCATTGGGCGCGTAGGTCTTGGTTCATCCGCACATAGGGGTCTTCTATTTCGCCCTGCATTTCAGTCGGTATGCCTTCGATAGGGAGCCAACCGACGAAGATTTTTTGCCCTACTTTCACCGTAGCGGCTTGGAGCGTAGGGTTGTTGACATATAGGATGGAGTCGCTAGGTAATTTAAGAATGCGATGGGTGAGCCCATAGAGAGTCTCCCCTTTGCCAAAAACCCAAAAAACGGGTGCATAAAAGTCGATACTGTCGTAAGAAACAAAGTGTTTCATCGCCACACGCGGCAAGGTCACCTTCACCTGATCGCCCGTATTATAGGCGATTTGGAGCTTAGGATTGAGGTAGTAAATGTCTTGTAAGCTAAGGCCGTAAAACTTCGCTAAGCTGTAAAGGGTTTGCCGAGGAGCCAAGCGGTGCTTAAAAACCAACTGGCCGCTACCGGCCTCTAGGCTTAAGAAAATAGAATCCGTGGGCTGCAAAAAGCGAACAGAATCCGCCTGTGCGTTTAGCGGATTAAACATTGCTAACAGCATCGATAGCAGGAGTAGGTAAAAGGGATGTGTGTAGTTTCTCAATGTACAAAGCATTTAATAGGACAAAGATAAGTGTAGAACAGCGGTTTTCCCAACTTCTTATTTTAAGTCGAGGGAAAGTATTTTCACTTCCGTACGCCTATTCGTTCGGTGTTCTTCCTCGCTGCAATTGGATTGGCCTGTGCAGCCGTTCTTAGGCACCTCGGCACCGAAGGCAGCGGTTTGAATGCGTTGCGATGCTACACCGCCTTGAATGAGGAAATTACGCAGGGCTTCTACCCGCTTGAAACTAAGTTCTTTGTTGTATATCTCGGGCCCGTGTGTTTCCGTATGATTTTCTAAGCGCACGCTGATGCCGGGCCGACTGATGAGCAGGTTCAGCAGCAATTCCATCTCCGCTGTTTTCGACTGAATGATGGGGCTAAAGCGCTCCTCTTCGTAGGCGATATCCTCCAAGACGAATACCTGCCCTAAGTAGAGCAAAATATCCTCTTCTTTCGGATTCACCGCCGAGAGCTTCATATCGAGCGTGAGCTTGTCTAATCTGGCCCGCACCGTCCCAATACTACTTTTATTGGTTACATAGCCAGCCTTTTGGCCTTCTACTTGAAAGTTGCAACCTCTAGGAATACAGCAAGAGAAAGTGCCATCGCGCTGGGTCTTTACTTGAATGGGGGCTTGCGTACAGTCGGTTGCATAAAAACTAAGCTGTGTATCCTCCAGTGGTCGGCCACTTTCGAGTGCCAATACGGTGCCGGTTATCAACACACAATTATCAACTTGCAGTACGAACTCAAGGGGTCTGCCCGGCCCCTTAGCGGTGTAGGTAAAGAAGGCTTCCTGCGGACTAAACCCACTTTTATGGATCAGCACCCGATAGTTTTGGCCTTCTTGTAGCAACATATCTACTTTGCCTTCCGTATCACTAAGGTAGCGATATGTTTTCGTAACGCTCTTATCGAAAGCTTTGCCTGCTTTAAAGCGATAGGTGCCATCGGGGTGAGCCACTAGTTCTGGCAAAAAGGCTGCCTCTTCTATATTTTGCACAGCTGTGAGGAATACTTCGGCGCCAAAAAGCTGTCGGCTATTACTGCCGTCATATACGGTCAGCATGGCTTTACGCTGTGGCGTTCCCAAAAAATTATCCAATCCTAAAGGGGCTGTAAAGCGGTATAGGTCATCCGAGCCCATCCCCCCTGGGCGGTTGCTACTAAAGTAGCCTTCTTTGGCCGCAGGCTCTAGGATAAAGCCAAAATCGTCATAGGGACTATTATAAGGAGGGGGTAAATTATATACATTTCCCCAAACCCGCCCACTGAGGTTGATGGTAAAAATATCCATCCCCCCCAAACCATTATGGCCATTACTGGCAAAAAATAGTTGACCGCTTTCATGGATAAAAGGATAGGCCTCATTCTTGTTCGTATTTACTTCGGGCCCTAGGTTGATCGGGCTGCTCCATTCGCCATTGCGCCACTCGCAGAAATAAATATCAAGCCCGCCATAACCCTCTGGCCGATCGCTAGCAAAAAACAAACGGTTCCCATCCGCCGAAAGGCTGGGGTGCATACAACTGTAGTCTTCCAAATTGAAATTCAGTGGCCGGCTCCCCTCCCAAGCATACTGCCCTTGATAGGCATAATAAATACCTAGGCCTGCCTTCTTCTGCCCGTTCAAAATTGCAGGGGTTAGATAAGTACGGGTGTAAAAAACCTGTTTTAAATCGGTACTGAACGACAAGGCTCCTTCGTGGAAAGCAGGGTTCAGCTCGATGGAAAAGGGCTTGGGCTTTTTCCGGGCATTGGGCAGCTTACTACCTACATATAATTCATAATATATCGACTTCGTTCGCGGATCCACCCGCCCATTCGGTGGTTGAAGGGCATACACCAATTGATCGCCATAGAGCGCTGGCGAAATTTCCGAGGCCGTTGTATTTAAATGCTGTAAATTCTCGATCAAGATAGTTTGCCCAAGTAAGTATTGGTCACCGATCCCTAGGGCCACCAACCAGAGCAAAGCTAGGGATACCGTCCCGCGCTGCCAATGGAAACACCTAGACAAGATCTCCTTATTGTTGGCTATCGCAGGGGCAAGGGTCGCACGGTAGCGCAAGACTTGTGGCCACCTCCAAGCAAGGCCAAGCCAAGCTGAGGCAGCACAGCCCCCTCCCCGAAACAATAGCACAGCAGTTGGTTGGTTCTTCAAAAGCGTGTCTTTTTTAGTGCGATACATTCATCCAATCTAAGGCAAAACGACTTGCCCTACTAGCTAGTTGTCCTAGCTTTCCGAAAACAAAGGCAAAGTACAAAGTTTTAGTTGCACAGCCTATCCTCGCGGATCTACTACCGTAATAGGTGCAGGCCTTCCCCTAACCAAATACCGGAGGCGAATACCAATACTCCCATTGTGCTGCTGACGGAGCTCGCTCATACCCAAGTCGTAAGCCATACCTAACTGTAGCTTATTACTTACAAAAAAAGCTGCCAATAAGCTGATGCTTTCTCCTAGCCCGCTCTCCTTAGAACCTCCTAAGCGGTAGGAAGCCCCTAATTCCACACTGCGGCCTAAAGCAGCCGTCAGGTTAAAATCTGCATCAAATGGAGCACCCTCTACCAATTTAACTAGCAACTGAGGTTGCAACTGAAATTGTTCCGATAGCAATAAGCTCAGCCCCGCCATAGCATATAAATGCCGTACCTCCCGCGAGATAATAGTTTGGGTTGACGTGAAATCTATGTTATTCTCCAATAGGCGCGGGGCACTAATCCCTGCATAAAATTTGGGGCTATCAAAATATATACCCGCCCCAAAATTAGGAACAATTTTGGTTTCCTGCCCTAGTGGGATGGATTGATCCACTCCCCCCCCTTGTATGGGGCTTGCATCTTGAAAATCGACAGTAAACTGCCGCGCCGAAGCACTAATACCCAGGCCAATACGAGCTCCTCTGCGGAGCTGTATGCGATAAGCATAGCTTAAGGTGCCCGTGTAGTTATTCTCTAAACCAAGGGATTGCCGGCCGATGACAGCTCCTAAACCAGTGCCCGAAGCGGTAAAAGGCGTATTAAACGTTAATACTTGGCTACTCGGCGCGCCATCTAGGCCCACCCATTGCTGCCGCGCAAGTGCTTGTATTTCAGTTCCACTGCTAGCCCCTGAAAAAGCAGGATTATAGGCCAGCTTCATATCCATAAACTGGGTGTATTGGGCGTCCTGCTGCCCAAGCAACCAAGGAGCTGCTAGAAAAAAGACTAGCAAAAGTAAACAGTAGCGTGCCGTACCCAAGGGGCTAGCCACCAATGAGAAAGGCGAAAAGCCGCCAAAAGGGAAGAATAGTTCGGTTTGCATCTTGCTCGGTTTTTAGCGTTGAATTCTTACGTGGCCACTGCTCGGCTTACTGCCGTCGCCCAGGTCGATTAAATAATAATAAGTACCCACAGGTAAATCCTGGCCTTGGTAGCGCCCATCCCAGTTGCCTTGGTAAGGCTGACTAGAGCGGAAGACTTCATCGCCCCATTGGTTGAAGATGGTGACACGGCTAGCTGGATATTTCCCTAAGTCAAGCAAGCAAGGCACTACGAAGAAATCGTTGATACCATCATTGTTAGGCGTGAAAATATTTGGCGCACCGCAGTCCGCATTTTCGCCAATCTGAAAAGTAACTTCACTGGCACTCGCCGTGCAGCCATCACTCAAAACAAGATAGACCACCCTTACCTCGCCCACAAAATTGGGCGGCGCCGTATATACGAAACTGCCCAAGCCCGAGGAGCTGATACTTCCCTGCACCGGTTGCTCCGGAAACTGCGCGACACTGCCCACGGGAAGTATATCATTCAATAGCGGATCAAAAGTAACATTCCCTTGGAAAGGCACCGCCACGAAGTCTTCTTGCAGTTGAGCCGGCACTTTGTATTCGATCACCACGGTATCCGCAGAGCCCATACCACAGAAGCCGCCATCCACTTCCCACACAAAGCGGTTATCGCCCACCGCTAAGTTGCTCACCATACTGGTAGGGCTGTTGGGGTCCAGCACATTAACTTGGCTGTTCAAGCTCCGCCAACGGCCCGAAGAACCAAGGCTTGGCTCAGCTGCCGCTAAAATGGCTGTCCGGTCGCTATTACAAACGATATCATCTGTACCTGCATCGGGGCTAGGATCACTTACATTCACTAGTACGACATCCGATTTCACCCCACAGTTGCTGCTTATCGTCCAAGTAAACGAATAGACATTGTTTGCACGCAGCCCCGTGATAAGCGTAGTGGGGTTCGTAGGCTCCTCAATCACAACGCCGAGAATTTCTTGTGCTAAGTTTTGCGTCCAAACACCTTGGCTCCCTGCTTCCGCAGCTGCCACAGCCGCTAAATTGGCGTCTTCGGCTAAGCAGGCTAAGATGTCGGGGCCAGCTTGTGCCACTTCTCCGCTAGTAACGGCCAGAAGAAGTGTGTCTTGGCTGTAATTCAAGCAGGTGCCATTGGATAGCGACCAAAGGAAATGGTAGGGACTCCCAAATTCGCTCAGTCCATTCACAATCGTAGTGGCTACATTCGGGTTGGTAATGAAGATATCGCCGCCACCACTAAGTACTGACCAGCGGCCACTACCTATTTCAGGGCTGCCAGCTTGTAGCAAATACATCCCTTCGCAAACCACCGTATCCATCCCTGCTTGTGCGGCTTGCGGCAAAGCTACATCAAGCCTCACCATAATAGGCTCACTCAATGGCCCAAAACAGCCATCTAACTCAGCGCGAACATAGAAATTAGTAGGCCCTCCTAATGGGAAGAGGCTAAAGTCGCTAAGCTCAAAATTGAGCGCTGTCGTAGGAGCACCTACGGGGATAGTGCCATCACCGGTGTACCATTGGTAAGTAGCTCCGTTGGTGGCCGTATTAGGGTTCACAGATAATACCAACACCGCTTCTTCCTGGCTGATGCAAAGCGGCATCCGAGGCACTGCCACTGGCGCAGCAGGCGTTGGCTGTACCGCAACACTCGTTCGAATGGTGTCGCTACGGCAGCCACCAATAGTGACCACCACTTCGTAGATGCCATTGTGAATAGTAGGGTTTGCGATACCAATTAATGGATTGGGTAAGCTGGAGCTAAAGTTGTTGGGCCCTCGCCAACTGTAAGTAGCTCCCGGCAAGTCGGTAATCTGCAAAAAGATCGACTGCCCCCCGCAAACAGGCGTATTCGTGGATGCTTGCAGCACTGGGAAATTCGTCACTAAAACCTCCCTAGGTGCCGAAAATAAAGAAGTACAACCATTTCTAACTACCCGTACGCTATAGTTGCCCGAAAAGCTAACAGCTGCTGCTTGAATATCGATTTGGTTGGTATTGCTCGTCCGAATACTGCCATCTGGCAGCTGCCAAAAGTAAAGACTGCCTGGCCCAAAGTCGTTGGTTTGTAAGCTGAAATTTTCTCCTAAGCAATAGCCCACTTGCCCATCTGCTGTAAAGGGTCGCAGGGGTGTAGCAGGGGCAAAGCGCAAATCAACGGTATAGGCCGCGGGTGGAGAAATACAGCCCACCTCATTACTAACCGTTAAGGTATAAGTGCCGCTGTTTCCTAGGCTTACATTGGGGATCAACAGCGTGTCGGTGGCAGCACTTACGCCCATCGGTCCTTGCCATTGGTACTGGTAGGTGCCTGATGTGTCTGAGGGACTAATTTCACCCACTAACTGAATGCGTTCTCCTGGCAATAAGCAACTATCCACCACCTGGCGGATTCCGTTCACAGCCAGGCCCGGCAACACCGTTATATCTAGGCTCGCTAAACGGCTACAACCGTTAAAACCCGTAACGCGTAGCGTATAAGTACCACTAGCATTACTACCCACCGCTGATAAACTAGGCGCAATTTGGTTACTACTGAAATTGTTTGGCCCCGTCCATGAAAAATTACTACCCACTTGATTACTGCTTCCTTGCAGTTGCAGATTGTTGCCTTCACAAACAGGATTAGGGGAGGAAATAAGCTGCGCTACTGGAGGAATATTTACCACCACATTAGCGGCTACACTTGGCAAGGAAGGGCAACCATTTGCATTACTGATCAACCGCCACGCACCCTGCTCTGTGGCGGAGGCGTTAGCGATCCGTAGGCTGCGCTCGTTTGTATTAATAAGTTGCCCGTTAGGGCCCAAGAAGCGATAAAGGCTAGCCGTATCGTTGGCCGTCAGCAACAGCGTATCGCCCGCACACACGGGTGAATTTACACTCAAACTACTGCTAGGCGTTGCGGCCTGTACCTCTAGGAAAATAGAATCAATTAGTGAAAAACAGCCCTCATTACGAACACTTTGCACATAGAAATTGCCGCTAATACTTAGTGGAATATCGTTCAACTCAAAGGTTGTTCCTAGGCTAGTTAAGCCCGTAGGGCTCGTCCATCTGTATTCTACATCAGCAGGGCCGTTGGCCTGTAGGCTTACGTCGCTATACTGGCAGGCCAGCAGACTATCTTCTACAATGCTCACACTAGGCCGCTCCACGCTTGTAACTGAAATTGGTAAAGATGGATTGGATTCGCAGCCGTTAACGAGCACATCTAAATAAAACTGGCGACCACTCGGCGCATGCGGAGCCGGCACTTGGAACGTAGGCGTGGGCGTAACGCCCAGCAATTGTCCGTTACCTGGGCTACCCTCAAACCACCGATACTGTACACTGCCGCTAAATGTAGTGGTACAACGCAGCGGAATCGGGTCGCCAATACAAACAGATTGTGGTGCTACAATCGTGGGGGCTAATGGTAAATCTTGAATAACCACATTGACTACCCCACTAACCCTGCAACCACTCAAGCCTGTAATTTCTACCCGGTAAGCCCCTCCGTTTGCAGCCGTAATATTAGGAATAAAAGGATTGGGTTCCGTGCTAAATAACACATTACTAGGATTGAACCACTGGTAGGTGTAGATCGTCTGCCCAGGTAGCGCCTCGGTGGGCGGATTGGCAAAAAGATAGAGTGTATCACCACCGCAAAAACCAGAGTTGGCGGTCGGCTGCGGCGCTAAGCCTACAATGCCCACCAAAACCGTACAACTGGCCGTATTGCCACTACTATCGAATACACTAAGCGTAACATTGAGGCTACTACCTATCTGATCACAGCTAAAAGACATCGGGCTGAGCTGTATGTTGTCAATACCACAGTTATCACTACTGCCATTATCGATCCCACTAGGTGGCAAGATCGTGGGACTTAAGCCGGAGGGATCCACGGCCACCGCAGTTGGTAAACAACGAGCAATGGGGGGCGTCACGTCTCTCACCTGAATAGTGAAAGTACAACTGTCTGTATTTCCGCTTTGGTCACCCACCGCATAAGTAAATTCACTACTCCCTTGCGGAAAAGTAAGTCTAGGAAAAGGCTGTGCTTGGGTAGTGACACTCGGAGTACTCTCTAAAGCACCCGTAGAAAAGAAAGTAGCCTGCAAGAAGCTATACCGAATCTCAGCATAAGCGTAAGAAATTCCATCTGTGCCGCCCTCTGTTACACTAGGATTACAGCTACTGACACCGTCCCCGCTTTGACCAGGTGGCACTAGGATAGTACGAGGCACTAGGCGAAGCCCAAAGTTATTGTCGGCCACGTAGCTATTGAATTGATCCGCTGGCAACCGTAATAAGAGCCGCCCTTCTGCATTACAATTAGCGTCCCCCTCCTCGCTACTCCCTAGCAAAATACCGTCGTTCGTGAGAATATCTAAAATAGCGTTGGGGCTACCAAAATCGCCTCGAAAACGAACCAAAATTTGCACCGTATCGAAGGCGATTGGAGAAATAGGCGGAAAAGAAGCTACGATTTCGCTTGCTTGATAGGTGTTGAGGTTCGGATCGAAATTAAAGCGAAAGAAGCGATCGGCTACTAGCTGCGGAGAGGTAAGGGTTTCCACGGTGAAAAGCCCACAATTGTCAGTGGCGGTGAGGGGTAAAGGTACTTCAAGCGTAGCACTACAACTATCAGCTGCTATATCCACTATTTGCGTTGGCGGGCAAACTAACTGTGGTCTCTCACGGTCTTCCACCGTTACCGTATGCATGCACTCTGTGAAGTTGCCCGCACAATCCGTAACGCGATAGCGGATTTGGTGAGTCCCCTGGTCAAGGTTAGCAAAATAAGTAGCCACCGGATCCACGGTAATGGGGGGCAGATCGTCAATGAAAATTTGATAGTCGATGGGTGCTAAGCGGCGCAATGGCGTCACGAGGCGGCCGATCACTTGGCTGCCTCCACTACAAAGGTCGTTAATGGCAAAGGTGCCCGGCTGTCCGGCGGGAATATTAGGCACTAGGCGTACGGTGATTGTTCCATCCGCCGCCCATTGGTTGAAGGTGAGCCTTTCAATGGTGAAGGTAGTTACGGAGTTGGCACATTGCACATCGCTGCGGTTGGTGGTGCCTAAGAGGCTACCGTCTTCGCCGTAGATGAAAAAATATTCATCTGCACCTTCTCCGTCTATATTTTCCAAGGTAATCGTGAGTGTGCTAGGCAATAGCGCATTAACCGGAAGCGGTAATAGGACGGGTAATTGTAAAATCACCTCTTCTACTGGCGTACTGCCCTCTTGACCTGGAGCTGCTTGGCTCGTGATTTGAACGGTATCAGCGGTTTGATGAGAAACCGGCAGCCCCGTAACACAAAGATCCATAATAGTAGGCGGTGTGAAGGCTACATTGGCCGCACAGAGGCCTTCATCGGTACTCACTACACGGTCTTGTGGGCAATCAAAAACGTTGGGTGCCTGCGTATCTACTTGGCGGAAGTGAACCGTGCGCATACGGCGGTTGCCACAAGCATCCGTAGCAACGATATCCACATCCATACTCCGTACGGTTTGGTCTTGGGCATCACAAGAAAAATCAGGTAACAAGGGAAAGTCCGTAGTGCCACTAACGAAAATCTCCACCTGTACTTCATTCGCTGGCGAGCAAGCATCCATCACGCGGGCACCGGCTAGGTCTGCCGTCCAGGCATTAAAAAGCTGCTCTTGGTATTGTTCATTGTTACAAGTGGTCAGCAAATCAGCCGGTTCGGTGGTGAAAACGGGGCCGGTAGTATCAATCACCGTGATGCTTTGCGTAAAAGTTTGTGCATTTCCACAATCGTCGAAAATACGCCAACGGCGAGCGATGCTATAGTTGCTGGGGCAACTAAGCGGGCTAACGGTATCTTCAAAGCTAGTATTCGGGTTCGGCGTACAATCGTCGAACAAGTCGGTAGGCTCCCCTACAACTGCGAAGTTGAGCACATCTTCACAGTTCACCGTCACGCTAGCCACGGGGGGGGTAAAGGTGGGGGCAACATTATCGCCCACGAATATATTCTGTACCTGTACATTGCTGTTGCCGCATACGTCGGTCACCCGCCAGGTACGGCGCACATTGAAGTTGAAATTGCAATCGGGTTGCGCTATAATTACATCGGTATAACTCACCGTTAAAGCGGCTAAGGGCGTGCAGTTATCCGCTAGATTGCTGACGTTGCCCGTAAGGGCTAGGTCGTTAAAATCTTGGGTGCAATATAGTTCTATATTGAAAGGCCGCTGAAAAGAGGGGGGCTCATTGTCTTGCGAACGCAAAACCTGTGTAGCCGTGCTGCTATTGCCACAATCGTCGGTAGCCGTCCAGCTGCGAACAATGTCGTATTCATACTGTGCACAGCTACCATTATTGAGTTGATTCGAGAATTGGTTAAAAATAACCGTAGGGTTGGCGTCGCAGTCGTCGATACTAATCTCGGGCATAGGTGGTACGGGGCTATTACAAGAGAAGAATAGCGTATCGGCTCCGATGCCCTGGATAATAGGCGCAATTCGGTCTTCGATTACATAGCGGAAGCTTACAGTAGCCGTTTGGCCGCATTGATCGAGCACCGTATAGGTTACGAGCAAGCTGTCATCGCAATCGGGGCTAATGAGGTTAGCCGGGCCGTTGTTCGTTACGTTTACGATCGGGCTACAACCTGGGATCGTAGCGGCGATCAGGGCTAATTGTTTATCGGTGCGCCAAGCAGAATAGTTGAGGGGGTCGTTGGGGTCGTTCACTTGTAAGCAAGAAACTGTATCAGGGGTTATATTGATCGTAGGGGATATAAGCGGCCCTGCATTAGGAGGCCCAAAGGTAATAATCTGCACTACCCTTGTGCTCCCCTCATCATCGCTCACCTCCCAAATACGGAAAAGGCGGCCACCGCTACAGACCGTAGCAAGCCCCATTTCTAGCGAGTCTCGGGGGCTAACACTTACCACCCCCATATTGGTTTGGGCTTGGAGGTTGCTAGGAGCTGGCCGATCGTTGTAGCAGCCTACACTCACATCGGCAGGCACCGGGTCAAGAAAGGTGGGTGGTGGAAAGCTAGTAGCGGCTAGCGGCTGCAAAAAAAACCAACAGCTTGCCATTAATAGCAAATAGGCGAAATGCTTTGGGAAAACGGTATGGATAAGCATTTTATAGATTTTGAGATTTTGAGTAGATAGGAACGGGGGATCGCAGCGAAAAAACCTAGTAGATAAACTAGTTGGATGCTATGCCGTCAAGCTCGAAGCAGGCTAGTTAAGCGGGGCTAGCTAAAGGAGGAAGCAGGTCAGAAACTGATGCCCGCTCTACACGCTTGCGCTACAAGTTAAAGCCTTGCCCCTGCCCTGCGGGCAAAAATATAAGAAGTGGCTGTTTCAGCACTTAATCACTGCGGAGCTAGGCCATAAAATTAGATTAACTGCTCTGCAATTCCTACTAGAACCAACTAGAAGCGACACGGGGAAAAGGCACTGGCAATAGGTTAGGGAAGTGCCACCGATGAAGAACCTTCGAAGCCTATGGTAAAAGGAATAGGCAGTTGCTTGGTACAGCCGCCTGACCCCGATGGACGGAGGGAAGTGTTGGGTAAGCATAGAAATTTTCAGTTTTGGAATTATAAAAAAATGTTTTGTTAGGCCTCAGGTAAAGGAGCAAGGATCTATTGCCCAAGCGTAAGTAGCATACTTAAGCGGCGTGCTTAAGTGGCGTGCTAGGCGATTCAACCTTCCACCCTAGAAGCAACCACCTCGCACACAACCACACAAAGGTAAGCTTAGAAATGGAAAATAGAGATAAAAAAGTAATGTTGGTTAAAAATAAGTAATAGTCGTATATTTGCGCTCGCTTAGGCGGAAGCGAAACTGGGAGGCTTCCTTTCGCCGGCTTTTTACCAACCAAAGTGCAGCGATGCTTTGGTTTTTCATCTTCATCAAAAAGGGCAAGCCGAAGGGTTTGGCCGAAAATTTAAACCTTTCAATTATGCAAGGCAAGGGAATTATCAAGTTTTTCCTTGTAATCATGTTGCTAGTAACCGCTATTCAGTATCTTTTCGTACTGCCTACTAACAAGGTAGAAAAAGACGCTGAACGATACGCCGAGGAGAAAAGTGCTCCCGTACAAGGCGAGCGCGAAAAAGCAGATGTTTACAAGATGGCAGTGGCTGAATACTTAGACAATATGTCGAACAAAGAAGTATTCCGCATCCCACTGCTCCGTTCTTACACTTATCAAGATTTAAAAGCCCAGCAATTAGCCTATGGCCTCGACCTTAAAGGGGGTATGAGTCTAGTATTGCAGGTGGACGTGCGAGAGTTCCTACAATCGCTCGCCTCTAGTTCCAAAGACCCCACTTTTGATGAAGCACTCAATTTAGCCTCCCAAGCTCAGGAAAACTCACAAGATAACTACATCTCCCTCTTCGCCGACGCTTGGCAAAAAGTGAAAGGCGAAAAAAAGTTAGCTTCCGTTTTCCAGCGTAACGATATGTTGCGCGACGTGATCAATACCAATACTAGCGATGCCGAAGTAGTGCGTATCCTCCGCGAGCGAGCCAACCAAACCGTAAACCTAACTTACGAACTCTTGAAAAAGCGGATCGATAAGCTAGGCGTTGTGCAGCCTAACATCAGCTTAGATGCCGACAGAGACCTCATTTTGGTAGAACTTCCGGGGGTAACAAACCCTGAGCGCGCTAGAAACCTGATCCAAGCGGCGGCTAACCTTGAATTTTTCGACATCTACCGCCTCAGCGAAGGTAATATCGTGCAAAGCTTGATCGCGGCGGAAGAACTGCTCTCCAACCGCGCTAAGATCGAGGCGGGTTTAGACAGCACCGAGCTGGAAAAGCCGAAGGTAATGGCCTACGACACCGTTTATGTGCTCGATTCATTGGGCAACGTAACCGATCAGATTGCTTCTATCGATAGCTCCGAAGTGGCACCGCCTTTTGAGGCTGGCCCCCTTTTCAGCATCTTCCAACCAAACAATGGCAACTTAGGCCAAGCCGTGCTAGGCGTAGCTAAAAAAGCCGATCGCGCGGCTATACTGGAAATGTTGAACGACCCAGCCGTTCGGCGTGCTTTCCCGAAAGACCTAGAATTCCACTGGGCTACGGATCCGCTGCCGCTGGCTACCGACGGTGATTCAGACGAAGACGCTTTCTATGAACTTTACCTCATCAAGACGGGGCGCGATGGCAAAGCACCACTTACCGGTGAGTACGTCACCGATGCCTCTGCCCAACCAGACCCCACCGGTCAGGTAGCCGTGAACCTAAGCATGAACAGTGAAGGAGCGCGCATCTGGAGTCAATGGACGGCTCGTGCTGCCCAAGATCAGAACCGCCAAGTCGCTATTTTGCTCGACGAAGAAGTGGTGAGTGCCCCTTCTGTTCGCATCCAAATTGATGGAGGTAATACCAGTATCACAGGCAACTTTTCTGTACAAGAAGCCGAAGACCTTGCAGGCATCCTGAAAGTAGGTCGCCTCCCAGCTCGTACGGAAATCATTCAGGAAAGTATCGTAGGGCCTTCCCTAGGTGCCGAGAATATCTCGAAATCTACAACCGCTTTGGTCATTGGTTTCGGTATCTTGATGGCCTTCATGTTGTTCTACTACTCAGGTGGTGGGGTGGTTTCTGTTATCACACTCTTGCTCAACTTGATCTTTATCTTTGGTGCTTTGGCCAGTATTGGCACGGTACTCACGCTCCCTGGTATTGCAGGTATCTTGCTAACCATCGGTATGGCCGTGGATGCCAACGTAATCATCTTTGAACGGATCCGTGAAGAACTAGCCGCTGGTAAAAACGCGGCTGCAGCCGTTGCCGATGGCTTCCGCAACTCCTATTCTGCTATCATCGACGCCAACGTAACCACTATCTTAGTAGCAGCCATTTTGGCTTACTTCGGCCTAGGCCCTATCAAGGGCTTTGCAGTCGTTTTGATCATCGGTGTACTTTGCTCCGTCTTTACAGCCGTGCTAGTAGGCCGCCTATTGATTGAATGGTGGTTAGGTAGAGGCAAAGACCTGAGTTTCGCCACCGGTGGTTCCAGAGGGCTATTCAACGATCTCAATATCGACTGGCTCGGCTACCGCCGCGTCACCTATATCCTCTCCACTATTATGGTGGTGCTCAGCTTAGCTAGCATCTTCGTGCGAGGCTTCGATCTGGGTGTAGATTTCAAAGGGGGCTACAGTTATGTGGTGCAGTTTGCCGATAAAGTGGATGCCGAATCGCTTCGTGCATCTTTAACAACTACCTTCGGTAGCGAGCCTACGGTAAAATCAGTTAACTCCGCCAATACCTACAATATCGTTACCGACTACCTCGTGAAGGAAACGAGCCTTGTTGACGGTGAAGAACCGCAAGACCTCGTAATGGCAGCCCTTCACAAGGGCATTGTAGCCGCCACCGGCAACAGCAGCCTAAGTCTTGATGCCTTCAAAAATGCAGATATTCCGAGCATGACCCGCGTCTTGAGCGTAAGTAAAGTAGGGCCTACTATCGCCGACGACATTAAGCGTTCCAGCTTATTCGCAGGTGGTTTAGCACTGATTTTCATCTTCCTCTACCTCTTACTGCGCTTCACCAAGTGGCAATACTCAGCGGGTGCCGTGGCGGCACTCTTCCACGATGCTATCATCGTATTGGGTATCTTCTCCCTCACTTGGGGCTTCTTGCCTTTCAATGTTGAAGTAGATCAAGCCTTTATCGCTGCTATCCTAACCGTAATCGGTTATTCTATCAACGATACTGTGGTGGTTTTTGACCGGATTCGGGAGTTCCTTAACTCCTATACCTCCGGCAACAAAACAGAGGTCATCAACCGCGCCGTGAATACCACCGTGAGCCGTACTGTCATTACCTCCTTGACCACGCTCTTCGTGGTTTTAGTGCTCTTCCTCTTCGGTGGTAGTAGCATCAAAGGTTTTGCTTTTGCCCTCATTGTTGGTATCTTAGTGGGTACTTACTCTTCCATCTTCATCGCCACGCCAATCGTACACGATTTAACGGATGAAGACCTAGTAGCGACCTCCACGAGTGCTGCTACCCCATCCGTTCCTACCCCAGCGGTTACTGGCAAAATCTAGTAAAACCGCTCTCACAGCTTGTAAGCTGCCATAGCTACACGGCCTCCTCAAACATGTTTTGGGGAGGCTGTGTTGTTTAGGTTTAGGTATAGCCAATAAGAACCCTCATTCCGCCCATGGCTGTCGCTCTGCTCGCAGGGGCAAGGGCAATCTGTTCGCGCAAAAGTGATTCAAAAAAATCACCCCCTATTTCAAAAAAATAGAGGATATGTGAGCCAATTTTGTATATGCACGCACGCGAATGCGCGCGCAAATACAAAATCCGTTTACATATCCTTTAATATAGCGCTGTTCGGCAATCTAAAAACAAAGTAGCTAGATGATGGCCTGCCGAACAACGCTACTAAACACAAATTGGAAGACCTTAAGAAGATTCATTTTTTATCCATACAAATATGACTACTAAAGAAATCGTCACGACCTACTACGCTGCATTCAACGCTAAAGCATACGATGATATGCTCCGCTTAGTAGCAGAAGACATCCTACACGAACCCAACCAAGGCAGGGTGCGGCAAGGTAAAAGCCTATTCAAAGCCTTCCTAGCCCAAATGGAAGAAAGCTACGACGAAAAGCTCGCCG
The DNA here is from genome assembly GCA_036735605.1 of Lewinella sp. GTDB lineage: Bacteria > Bacteroidota > Bacteroidia > Chitinophagales > Saprospiraceae > Neolewinella. The sequence goes on from DAINNZ010000025.1 coordinate 21,778, forward strand.
ACATCTGCTACTACGAAGCAACCGACGATCCAAAACAAGCAGCCGTTCGCTTTATAGTACAGGGGAAATACCTCCAAGCACAAGCGGGTTTGCCGGCAGCCCACGGGCAAATTTATAACCTGCCGGCCGCTGCTTTCCTAAGGGTGAATGAAGCAGGACAGATCAGCCATATCAGCACTTTCTACAATTTAGAAACATGGATACAATTAGTCAGTTAAGGCCGTCGCTACGCTTTACAAGGCATCTGGGGCCTGAAATAACTAGCCTGATAGAACCGCTAGCCAGCCTACGTATTGCAGTATTCTCCGATTTCCCTTACCTCTATAAAGGCACAATGGCCTACGAGCGCGACTACCTAAAGCGGTACGCGCGCATAGCGGAGAGCTTTGTGCTCGCAGTATGGGAGGGGGAGCAACTCGTGGGCGCCACTACGGCTACCCCACTTCGCTATGAAATGGAAGCTATCCGCCAACCGCTTCAGCAGATGCCTTGGGCGCTAGATCGGCTTTTCTACTTCGGTGAAAGTTTGTTGCTAGCCCCTTACCGCGGCCAAGGCATAGGCCACCGCTTCTTCGATGCTCGCGAACAACATGCCAAAGACTTGGCTTATCAGGGAGCTATCTTCTGCTCGGTAATCCGACCCGCCACGCACCCACTTCGCCCAACCAACTACCGGAGCCATCATCAATTCTGGGAAAAACGTGGCTATACACCACAAGCATGCTATTGCCATCTTCCTTGGTTAGACCGCAACGAAGCCGAAGAAACAACCAAGGCTTTACAGTTTTGGCACCGTAACTGGGCACCGCAATTGAGCAGCGAAGCACGAATGGATTAAGCCCTTGCAAAAAAAGGAAAAGCCCTTGCACTCCTAGGGAGCACAAGGGCTTTTCTTGCTACAATTAGAGCTTGCGATGGCTCGTTACTCCCTTTGCAGCGGCTGCTAAGCAGGCTAGCTAGGCTTTGACCACACTTTACTTTGAGTGAAAGTGGTCTTTTGAGAAGCTTTACTTACTTCCGTAAGCCTAATTTAGCAATGAGTGCACGGTAGCCTTCCAAGTCTTTACGCTTGAGGTACTCGAGCATTTTTTTGCGCCGACCTACATAAGTAAGTAGAGCCTTGCGGCTGCTGTGGTCTTTTCTGTGTGTTTTCAAGTGCTCTCCCAGCTCCTGGATGCGGTAGGTGAAGAGTGCAATTTGGCCCTCTGTAGAGCCTGTGTTGGTGGGGGCACCTCCGTATTCTGCGAAGATTTCAGCCCGTTTTCCGTTGGAAAGATAAACTGCCATAATGTATAAGCCTTTAATGGATCACGAAGATCGGGTAAAGCAAAATTGAATTGAGGCGCAAAGGTACAGCTATTTTTCAATAGCTAAGTAAAAAGCAGCAATTATTTTTGCTTCAAGAACATATAGCCACCTTCCGTGGCACCCCACACTTGTTCATCGTTGGCATCGAAGCCCTGATCCCAACTCTGAATAAAAGTAGCATGCACACTCACTCGGCTAGTAGCATAAGTAGCCCCCCGTAAACTACTCGGGCAGTCTTTCTGATTCGTACTACCGCGATAGATACCACTTTCGTCTTTCCGGAGAATGACTGCGCAACCCGCTCGTTCAAGCAGGTCTTTGGGGCTGAGGGCATCAAAAATAGCTGGTTGTGCCGCCCCTCCTACGAAGGCAGTTGGGTCTGGGAGCTCATAGACTCGGCTCAAGAAACTACCCTTAGGCCCTGCTTCGAGCTGGTAGATGCGTTGCCGGTAGGGCCTATCTTGGGCCTCGTAGCGCGCCTGCTCCACATAGAGCCATTTGCCAGGCTGCTGGGGCCAGATAGCTTGCATCTTTAGGGAAATTTCTAAGTAACTGCTATCTGAGCTAGCTTGTAAGCGGCTATCATAATTGCCCATCATGTAGGCTTGTAGTTCTTCCAAGCTTCCTTTTTGGCTAGTTGACTGGCTAGCCTTACAGCCCACGAATAACAACGATAGTAGTAAGAGGCTACTGCCCAGTCTATACATCCGATGAGACACCCTTAAAGTACTTTAATTTTGATATTTCTAAAACGACAAAGATGCCCATGATCTTGCAGGCCGATAGGCCCACTAATCGCTCTAGCGTATTGTGGATATTCTTTGAATTTGCTGTTTTGGTAGCGTTTGTTCCAATCCTCGCTATACAGTTCATAGGCAACCACTAGCTGGCCGTTGAGGAGATGGCGCACTTGGTTGCCTCGCTTTTCTATCACGGCTGTGTTCCACTCACCAATAGGGCGGCTGTGGTTAACCTTTTGTGGGTGCATATCGTAATTGGCTCCGCTCAACTGAGCGGGTTGAATATCCATAATCTGCTTATAAGTGGCATCGTCTAGCAGCTGAAACTCAGGGGCGTTGTGCCAAATAGGCGTATTGTCCATCTCCTGTACGAGATAAAAAATGCCGCTATTAGAGGTATCAGAAAGGGCAAAATCTACTGAAAGGATAAAATCAGTATAGCTTTGTTTGGTAACGATATCGCCGCCAAAGCCTGCTTCCTCTGTGCCGGAGTGATAGACTTGTAGTTCGCCTTCCCTCACCCCCCAACCTTGGTTCGGGAAAGTGGGATGATTGTAGCCTCGCCAGTGTTCGGTGCTGCTACCATCAAAGAGCAGTTCCCACCCTTCGGCTTTTTCTGCCTCCGTTAGAGCATTGTGTACTACTGTTTCCACCTCGGTAGTAGGATGGTTGCCCGGCGTCTGGTCAGGGACATTAGTCGCTGTATTACCGCAACCGGCAAACAACAATATATTCAGAAACGATAAAAAGAAAAATATTCGCATAGCTTGGGTGTCTTTTTACTAGTTGCTGCCTTAGGAGTAGGCTTGCGCTACAAAACAGCCCTTGCCCCTGCACAGCGTGCCAAAAAAAAGCGGTTCGAGACAAAGACCTACAACAAGCACCGCCTAGGAGGCCGCCAAAGGGACTTAGCAGCAAACGTAGGCGACGGTTGGCTAACGGCAGGTTGAAGCCCGCAGGCAGCTTGAGAAATACAGATGTAACTAAGTAGTTTAACATTTCGCAACAACCGAAAGTTTGCTCGATTAAGGCAAGGGTTAAAATTAACGCAAGACCGAAATGTCCCCACGATACAACAAGCGAGTACCATCTAAGAACAGCACTTCGATCATATAAACGAAGACCCCTGGGTTGACTGGCTTACCCTTATAAAGGCCATCCCATAGCACAATACCATCTAAGCAGTTGGGGTCGAGGTTATCAGCACTGAACATCATCCCGCCCCAACGATCGAAGATACGCACCGTTGTGACCCTTTCTACCCCTTGGCAAGCGTAGATGCGAAAATCTTCATTGCGGCCATCTCGATTCGGGCTGAAGACGTTCGGGATATAAACATTTCTGTTCACATCCACTTCCACAAATATCTCTGCCGAGGCCATACAGCCGTTCGCATTAGTAACTGTGAGGGTATAGGTTCTACTCTCAAAGGGATAAATACCGGGGCTTCTCACGGTATCGCTACTTAAGAACTCGGCAGGAGTCCATAGGTAGGTGTAGAGGTCGCCAGCGGGGCTAATAATTGGGTTAAGGATCGTCAGGCTATCTCCCAACTCGATAACAAGTTGCGCCGGCAAGTTCACCAAAATGGCAGGCGGCTGATTGACGCTGAAGGTATCGCTCGCTGAGCAACCTACGGTATCGAAGACCGTTACCACCGTTTGGCCAGCAAAAGTAGTGCCGGCTTGTAGTACAGGAATGCGGAAACCATTATTGTTGACGCTGAAGGTAAAATCATCGAAGCGCTGGCTACTGCCTCCGAAGGCCGTATCAATGGTCACGAGTGTTGTTTCGCCGAAGCAAAAAGGCTCTTCGATAGGCAAAACAGAAAAAGTGATTGGCGTAGGCTCCGTAATGGTGTAGCTTACCTCGTCGGTGCAACCTCTTGTATCGGTCACCGTAACGGAATAAGTGCCCGGTGCTAAGCCCGTGGCCATAGTTTGAGTAGGGCCAGCTGCACCGCCCGACCAAGTGAAAGGAGCTGGCAACAATGGATTATTATTAGTACTGCTAACAAAGACGCCGATCTGGCCATCCCTATCGCCGGCACAAGTAACCGTTGGTCTTGACTGAACGGGATCAATAGCCAACACAAGCGGATCGGGTTCATTCAGTTCGATAAGCTGTGGGCGGTTACAACCATTGGCATCTGTAAGAATCACGGTATATAAACCCGCCGTTAAGCCGCTTACGGTAGAAGTGGTGGCCCCGTTGGCTGGCCAAAAGAAGCTGAAACTACCGGTGCCGCCACTAGGGCTTACGGTAATACTGCCATTGCTATCGCCAAAGCAAGCAACAGGTACTATCTCTATGCCAGCTGTAATATTAGGTGGGGTTGGAATTATATCGGTAAAAGTAGCTCCACACGCACCATCTGATATACTGACACTGATCGGCCCTCGACACAATTGGCTTATACTGCTGCTGCTTAGCCCTAACGCTACCGTACCTTCCGACCAAGAGAAGTTAAATGAGCCATTGCTACCATCTGAATAAATAGCCGAAATAGTTGCCTGCCCGTCGCAAGTGGCATCATCCGGACAGCTCACCCCTACGAGATTGGTGAAGGTAGCCACAATGCTAGGCGGCTCTGCTAGCGTTAAGCTCTGTACGCTAGGCGTACAACCATTAGCATCCGTAATGGTAACGGAGTAGGTGGCTGCGGCCAAGCCGGTCAATGGATTAATCGTGCCTGGCACATTGGGATTGGTTGACCAAGTAAAGAAGTAAGGCGCTGTACCTCCGCTAGGGAATAGTTGAATTCGCCCATCGCTATCCCCCACACAAGTAGGGCTGGTGTAGCGCACCGAATCAATCACCACTAAACCAGGACTCAATACTTGTGCAGAATCAACCACCGTACAAGCATCTTGGCCTGTAATCGTCACGTAGTAGGTGCCGGGGCTTAAGTTTGAGATCGTCGTGGTAGTGGGGCCTACGCCTAAGGTATTGCCATTGCTATCGCCCCACTGATATTGCACAATAGGCGAGCCGCCAGCGCTTGCTTGCACGCTTAGGCTACCATCCGTGGCATCGGGGCAGCTTACGAAATCATCATTGAATAGAATAATTTGTGGCGGTGTAGGCGACAAGATATCAAAAGTGCCATCTACAGTACAGCCGTTGGCATCCGTCACACGTACTTGATAGCCTACCATTGCGGTGAGGTTGTTGGCGATGCTATCTGTTTCCATTGCACTATGCGACCAAGTATAGGCATACGGGAGCGTTCCGCCAGCAACGACCAAGGTAGCACTACCGTCTAAGCCCACCGTACAAGATTCGCCCAGCGTATTGATCGCGCTGATAGCAAGCACCGCAGGCTCCTGAATAGTGAAAGCCGTATCAATCTCACAACCGCTATTATCTGTCAACGTAAGGTTGTAAATACCAGGGCCTAGGTTGCTAATCTGGGTAGTTGTATTGGTTTCAACGGGCACAGGCGCATTGGTGCTCCAGTTGAAAGTGTAAGGCAAATCTGGCGTAGTGTTGGGGTCATTAATAGTGGTGACACCCGTGGCGAAAATGCGCCCGTTGTCATCTCCATTACAAAGAATATTTTCTACAATGGCATTCACAGAAAGGGTTTTGGAGGCTGCTACCCCATAAGAAGCTATTTCCGTACAGCCGTTTTCGTCTGTAAGCGTTACGGTGTAAGTGCCCGGATCAAGATTCGATAGGGTAACATCCGTTAAGCTGTTGTTAGTATCTCCGGTACTCCAAACAAAGTTATAGCCTGTTGGGCCAGGCACACCACCAATACCAGAGACCGTAATAGCACCATTCAGGGCGCCTGCACAGGTAGCCGACGTAGTGGCCAATTCATCATCTTGCGGGGATATACGCAGCGGATCAGGCCCGCCTAGCGTAACGGAAGCAATGGCTTGGCAGCCTCTCGGCGAGGTGATTTGCAAACTGACTGGAATATTGGAGCTGAGCCCTGTCAGCCGATCCACATTAGCGGAGCTGATATTCCAAGAAAAGCTATAGCCCGCCCCGACAGGATCCGTGATGGGCGTATTATTCACACGTACAACGCCTACTACTTCCCCGTTCATGTCGCCAAAACACAGCGGTTCCGTTTGTAAGATGCTAAGCGAAATACCACTAGGCGCCTCTACATCGATCGTATCATTTACTATATTCATAGCGGCGTCGGTCACCTCCACTACGTACCGGCCTGCCCGTAGGCCAGGATAACTAATCATCGCTGGCGAGCCAGCAATAAGATCCGGCCCAAAAAAGCCCGTTATAGGAGGCGTTATACGGCGGTAACGCACACTGTAGGGCGATATGCCTCCCGCAGCGACTATACTCAACCGGCCATCCATGGCATCCGCACAACTCAGGCTGTCTTGTGTGAGCCCCACAAAAAAAGCATCGTTAGAAATACAGATAGTTCCTTGATTGAGCGTAAAACCACTCGTCTCCGCACCATTGGGGGTCTCTATAGTCACTACTACCGGAACGGGCATATCCGTGAACTCCAGAGGGCTACAATTTCCCAGCGGAGCAATAGCCGTAAAGCACAACTCATATAGCACTTCCCCATCGCCTAAGGTAACGGTAGCACCTGAAAAATCGGCATATTGTACTCGAATTACGCCTGGCGGCTGATTACCACCGCTGGATGGTGGGCCGTTGAAAGCACCCGCCGTGAGCATCGGTATATTGGGGTTGTTGATCTGAACCCCTGTAAAACTAAGTACACTGGGGTCAAAATTAATCGCATATTGAAAGCCCGATACCGCTTGAAAACCCGCCACCGTTACTGGCACGCAAAAGGAAGCACCCGGAGGATGGTTCTCAAAAGGAAAGGAAAAAACAACCGCATCGCAGCCACTCATATTAACAATCGCTTCTGCCGGACAAGCTTTTTCATCCCTTACGCTTATGCGGTAGTTCCCCGGCTGAGGCACCTCGAAATTAACTAGCCCATCGTGCCCCACATTCGCAGTGACACTGCTGGCGGCAATACTCGGATCGGTGGTGAGACGAATATCAATGGTGTAAGTGCCACCAATTAGCTCTGGTGCGCCGCCAATCACCCTGAAGCTGCCATTGCAACCACTCATGGAAAGATCTACAACCTCAATACCATTCAGATAGGCAATAGCAAAGGCTTGGTCAATAGATAAATTAACACAAGGCCCAAAAACGTTGCTCGCGTCCCGTTCATAAGCCGCAAAACTAAAGCCGCCCACTGTATTCAGCCGATCGAAAGTAATGGGCGTCTGCCAAATCACTCTAGGTTCATTACTTCCCATAGTGCTGAAGAAGGTTTGTACGCTGCCATCATTCCAAAACCAACTACTGCCACTCAAGCCCTGCGTTCCTACAAAAATATGGAAGGGCACTGAATCGGGTGGCGGCAAAATGACGCTTGTGAGCAAACAGGGGTCGCTGGGAAGGTCGGTAATCATAGGCCCTGTAACCGTAGGCGGGCAAGAGAAAGGAACATAGCCAATACCCGCCGGAGTAGCCGGTATGGGGTCTCCCGAGAAATCTACGCTGAGCGCATCGTGGTTAGCAAAAATACTATCGCCCAAGCAAAGAAAAATCGTATCCCCTGCTCGATCATTGCTAAAACCAATGAAATTACCAAAATTCAGGATATTACCAGCATCGTTCGTGCAAGGCATTCTGCTACTGGCTTGATCCGTCGCCTGCCTTGGTACGAAAATAGTCTGATACACTTGCGCATCTAAGACGCCTTGCAATAAAATTAGCAAAAAAATTGCGGCCTTCAATCGGCTCCAAGTATTACTCATATCTTTAGTCACTATTAGAACTGCTCACGCAAGCGGGCAGCGATGGCTGTTTTCCTGCTTTGAAAGTACAGTGTAACGCTACAATAATAGGCTTCAAAGCCTATCAGTTTGGTTGACAGAACCGCCCCGACCCAACCCAAACGAACAAATGGGCTGCGAAAGTACAAAGCGCGTGTTAAACCTTGCTCTATGATAGCCAACATTGCCATCATTTCCACCACTCTCTCAACTCCTCGGCAGGCATTCTACCGCTGTATTACCTACAGCTTCCTAGCTAAAATACCCTACATTGATCGCACGACCTCTCTTTTTCGGCTGCTGCTTTACTCGCTCTGCCTGAAGCCTACAAGAACCTATACGGACGAGTACTGCCCGTATTTTTGCCCGTAGGGCAGGGGCAAGGGTCTGCTTGGTAGCGCAAGCGTTTACGATAACCTAGTTCGTGGCCGTTAGCACGGCTTGCTCTTCATATAATGGAAAAGCTTGCATAAAGGCGTTTACCTCTTGGCGCACGGCTGCGATGCGGGCCGGGTTGTCAATATCAGCGATAATGGCGTCTAGCCAAGCAATCGTTTTGCGGCAGTCGGCTTCCGTAAAGCCTCTTGTAGTGATGGCAGCCGATCCGATTCGAATACCAGAAGTTACGACTGCTGATTTTTTATCGAAAGGAACCATGTTTTTATTGAGGGTAATATCGGCCTGAACGAGGGCTTCCTCGGCTTGTTTGCCACTCACGTTTTTGTTACTCAGATCGATGAGCATGGAGTGATTGTCGGTACCCCCAGAAATAATATGGTAGCCCCGTTTTACCAATTCATCGGCCATTGCCTGCGCATTCGCAATTACTTGCCGGCCATAATCTTTCCAACTAGGCTCCAAACATTCCCCGAATGCAACGGCTTTGGCTGCGATGACGTGCTCTAGTGGGCCGCCCTGCATCCCTGGGAAAACGGCCGAATTGAGGATGGTTGACATTTTGATTACGCTCCCTTTTTGGGTGGTTTTACCCCAGGGATTGTCAAAATCTTTACCCATCATGATAATACCACCCCTAGGGCCACGTAGTGTTTTATGCGTGGTAGAAGTAACAATATGGCAATGTGGCAGCGGATCGTTTAGCAAGCCCGCAGCAATCAGACCTGCGGGGTGCGCTATATCGGCTAGGAGTAGGGCACCTACCTCGTCGGCGATAGCTCGGAAGCGGGCATAATCCCAATCGCGGCTATAGGCCGAAGCACCACAGATGATCATTTTGGGCTGTACTTCGCGGGCTTTTTCAGCCACTTTATCCATATCGATGCGGCCGGTTGCTGCTTCTACGCCATAGAAATGAGCCTCGAAGTGTTTGCCACTGAAGTTGGCAGGGTGGCCGTGGCTCAAGTGCCCCCCATGAGCAAGGCTAAAGCCAAGGGTGCGATCCCCCGGTTGCAAGCAAGCCAAAAAGACCGCAGCATTGGCCTGGGCACCGGAGTGAGGCTGCACATTGGCATACTCGGCACCAAAGAGGGTACACAAGCGATCAATAGCTAACTGCTCGATCTGATCGACCACCTCGCAACCACCGTAGTAGCGTTTGCCAGGGTAGCCTTCGGCATATTTGTTGGTTAGGCAAGAACCCATTGCCTCAATCACTGCCGCAGAAGTGAAATTTTCAGAAGCAATTAGTTCAATACCATGTCGCTGCCGCTCCAATTCCTGCTGGATGAGCGAAAAAACTTGCGTATCCCTAGCCATGCTATTCGCGTTGAAATTAAACAAAGATGAAATGAAGGCGCAAAGATACATCAATATGTGCTGATGAAAAAATAAAAGTCCGCTTTAAAGTTTTTCAATTGACACTCAATGACTTGATTATCAATAGTCTTTCACATTAAGTACTCGGACAAAATTAATTACACCTTTTCACTCGGCATCTTTTGCTCCC
>DAINNZ010000026.1:0-31105 GCA_036735605.1 Lewinella sp.
CGGATTATAGCCTGAGCACCTACAATGCCAAAGTGCCTTGGAACTACAACTTCATGAACATCCCTGCTGCTTGGAACGTCAGTAGAGGTGCTGGCATTGGCGTCTGTATTATCGATACGGGGATTTCACCTAGCCAAGGTAAACTGAACAGCAGCTTTGCATCTGGCCAAAGCACGGGTCGCTACCGCCAAGCTTATGGCACTTACGTCAGTAGTTGGTGGCCTTGGGCTAGCCCGGATGGCCCCAACGACCAGTGTGGCCACGGCACCCAAATGGCTGGCTTGGCTACCGCACCCCTCACTACGGGCGGTAGCAGCGTGGGCGTAGCACACCGAGCCAACCTGATCTCCTACCGTGCTACAGGCGATGTAATCATCAATGGCGGCAGCGAGAAAACAGGCGTGAAAAATGCCCTCGTCAGTGCTGGCAACCGCAGTGATGTCAAAGTGATCAGTATGTCGATTGGTGATGTAATCAGCAGTGGCACCGTAACCGACGGCATCAACTATGCTTATAACCGCGGTAAGCTTCTCTTCTGCGCTGCTGGCACTAGCCTAAGCTGGACGAGCTGGTGGGGCGTTATCTTCCCCGCTAACCTCAGCAATACCGTAGCAGTTACGGGTATCCGCGATAGCAGCCTGCCACTCCGGTAGCCAAGTAGATTTCGTGGCCGTGATGCAAAGAAATAGCAACACCGGCCGCACCAGCTTGACCCTAGCCATGAGCGGCGATACGCCCTCTTATGTAGGAGGCTCTTCCTGCGCTACGGCTACCACGGCCGGCATCGCAGCTCTAGTGTGGGCCACCAACACCAACCAAAGTCGCACGCAGGTGCTGAACAGAATGAAAAACGCCGCTTCCATCTACCCTGGTAGAAATAGCCAATTTGGCTGGGGCATTGTCAATGCACATGCTGCGGTAACAAATTAGTGCGCCAAGCTGCGCTTAATTACCGCCCTAATAAAAGCCCGTGTGTTCGTACGAACACACGGGCTTTTATTAGGTACTAGACTTGTCTGCTCGTGCCTGACCAACCGACCAAAGTCTATTGCCCGAAGCGATTATGCTGGCAGCTAAATTTTAGCTATCTATCTTTTTTGAAAAAAAACACCTATCTTTGTAACGCATCTTTTTACAGCCACATTAAGGAACTGTAAACCAAATACATTCTTTTTATGAAAACACTTCTTCGTATTGCTTTCGCCCTGCTCGTGCTAGTGAGTTTCCACCAAACTGCACAGGCGCAGGATTACAAATCAGCCGTTGGTGCCCGCTTGGGTTCCCCACTTTCCGCTAGCTATAAAACTTTCCTCTCGGAAAGCAGTGCCGTGGAAGCATTCGTGGGCTTCCGGTCTTTTTCCTTTGGCTACACTTGGATCAACATAGGCGCAGCCTACCAGATTCACAACGATATCGCCGGAGTAGATGGTCTCAAGTGGTACTATGGCGCAGGTGCTAGCGTGTTCCTATTCAACTTTAAAGACAACTTTTTTGGCGATAACAGCAGCACTACATCTATTGGTCTTCAAGGTTACCTTGGCTTAGACTATAAGTTCGCGGATGCTCCTGTAAACGTAAGTTTAGACTGGGTGCCTATCCTGTTCTTGAATGGTTTCGCTAGCGGATTCGATGCTGGCTACGGTGCACTAGCCGTGCGCTACGTACTCGGAGAGTAAGCTGTACCTTTTCCAATCAGCAAGCCCTTTGTCTTCAACAGACGAAGGGCTTGCTATTTTTAGCTGAGGCTAGATGCGTATGCTTGTAGTCTTTCCAACTTTCCGCATCCTCTTCGGCCTCAACTAGCTGTCTATCTTTTTCTTGATTTTCCTAAACGGTGATGGCTTCGGCAGCACTTTCAACACCTTGGCCTTCGCAATGCCCTCAATCGACTCGTTCATGACCTGCCGAACAACTCTAATAAAGCAGCAGGATAACTTCATTTACATAAAAGATGTAATCAAGGTATAATATATAAACTTTTTGCTTTCATTTTCTGTTATAATATATACAAAAAAATTATATATTATGCGTTTACTAACCATTCTATTCTTCTTTCTTTTCACCCACTTCGGCTTACAAGCTCAGTTGGAAGTAGGTGTAGGAGCTGGCCTGGGGCTTGACCTCAAAGAAGTGGGCGTTCAAGCTAGGGCACAACTCGGCCTTTCGCAAAAGCTGCGCGCCGCTGCAGCTTATTCTCATTTTTTTGTAGCAGAGAATATCAATGCTTCCACCATTGATGCCAACCTGCATTACCGCTTCACCGAAGGCAAGTTTCAGCCTTATGCCTTAGTGGGCGTGAGCTTTTACCGGCTCAGCACCGATATACTAAACGGGAACGTCGTTTCGCGTAATACTGGCCTCAATCTGGGGCTAGGTACACAACTAGCCGTTGGCGACCAAACCAAAGTCTTTGTGGAAGGGCAATATACCATCGATGGAACCAAGCTAGATCTTTTCGGAGGGGTATTGTTTGCCCTTTAGCTGTCTCTTATCGCCTACCCGCGCGGCTACCTCAATGGCTTGAGGGGCAATGGCTTGAGGGACTACTCGCGGAATGACCTTTGCGCTACTCAACAACAACCCTTGCCCCTGCACTTCGTGCCCACCTCCATGTAATAGTCTTTGATAAGACTAGCGAAGCGAGTACCAAATCCAAAGGCTATCCCAAACCACGTTGGAAGTTAAACATAAAACAGATAAAGTTACCGCTCAACATTGACAGGTTTTACCCATGAAAATAGCTAAAGGGGGTGGGATGTATCCATCCCCTTTTCTATGTTGTTGCCTAGTTAAGCAACAGGAAAGGCTCGAAAGTTATCCGTACATATTTTTTGCCCGTGGGGCGGGGGCAAGGCTTTTCTTGGTAGCGCAAAAGTCGCCTAACAGTCCTACGAAACACAAAGACCCCTAGCAAGGCTCCTATCTGCGAGCTGCTGTTCTAGCGTGCTAAAGCCAGGCAGGCAGCGTCCCCTTCGCTCCGCTTAACGGATAGCGTTGTTCGGCAGGCCATCAAACCAGTCTAATAGAGTTGTTCGGCGGGTCATGAACGAGCGAGCGTGTAGCAAATTTCATACTGAAGGAGGCGAAACCACGACCGCCGTAGGCAGCCGCGAAGCGAACTAGCTGCGAAGCAAAACGTAGGCGCAGTGGGGCTACGGCGAGGCTTTTTAACGAAGTGCAGTATGAAATTTCGCTACGCGGCTACTTTGTGGTGCCACTTGCAGCCGTTTGATGACCTGCCGAACAACGCTAATATTTAATACCCCTACAACAATAGCGACAAAAAAGCATTGTAGCAGTAGGTTACTTGTATATGTATTCTGAAAAGCCTAGGCATTATTCTCCGTTTTATCGCGACTTCCGATCGATTGATCCGGCAGACAAGCAGCGCCTTATCCGTCGCTATGAGGAGGAGGAGCAGGCAATCGGGCAATTAGATCCTTATGAATACTTTGACCTAACGGTTCGTTATGTAGATGCGCTCTTTGCCACTGGTGCTTACCAAAAGCACCTCCTCATGGTAGATTTGGTGATCTACACGGCTATTGACCAGAACATCAGCGAACACGAAGGAGAAGACGTTTACAGCCGGATGCTATTTCACAAAGCAGCTAGTGCCTTCCGGCTAAGAGATTTTGAACTGACGCAGCATATCTGCCGCGAGCTCATCAAGATGGCACCGAGTAACCCACTCTACCAGCGCTTTTATCGCACAGCCCTTTTTTCTTCTGCTAAAAAATGGCTGCAATTTGGTCGAGCTAGCTTTATTTTTTGTATCTTGGCAGCTGCTTTGGCAATCGTGCTGGATTTATTAATAGTGAGGCATTTTTTCCCTACGGAGCACCGAGCTATGCTATGGCTGCGCAACGATTTGCTGTTGCTGGGTCTGTTAGGTTTGGTGGGCAGCTACGTCTATGCTTACTTCTTAGCTGCGCGGCAAGTGAAAGGCTTCAGCCGAGAAGCTTTAGCCAGAAAAGCGAAAAACAAACAATAACAAAATATATGCAACGACCTAGTTTAGTCATTCTAGCCGCTGGCATGGGAAGCCGTTATGGTGGCCTCAAGCAAATAGATGGTGTAGGCCCCTCTGAAGAAGGCATTATTGAATACAGCATCTATGATGCGATTCAAGCTGGCTTTGGTAAAGTAGTGTTTATTATCCGCAAAGACATTGAAGCCCCTTTCCGCGAAAAGTTCGATGGTAAATTCGGTAATCAAATAGCCATCGCCTATGCTTTCCAAGAGATGGACAGCTACGTGCCAGCCGAGATAGACCACAGCAAACGAGAAAAACCCTGGGGAACCGCTCACGCTATGCTGGTGGCGAAAAGCGTGGTCAACGAGCCTTTTGCGGTTATTAATGCCGACGACTTCTACGGCAAGAAAGGCTTCCAAAGCATTGCCAAATTCTTGATGGAAGAAGCTAGCCCCTCCCTCAACTGTATGGTGGGCTATGTGCTAGACCGCACCCTCAGCAAGCACGGCACAGTAAACCGAGGCGTAACCGAAGCCAGCGAGGAAGGCTTTTTAAAAACGGTTAAAGAACGGCTCAAGATTGGTCGAGGCGAAGACGGCAAAGTAACCTACCTAGGCGAAGACGAGCAGCGCCACGAACTAGCTGATACCAGCCTAGTATCGATGAATTTCTGGGGTTTCCATCCTAGTATCTTCGATCGTAACCTTGCTATGTTTGAAGATTTTGCACAGCAAAGCGAAGGCCAGCCGAAAGCCGAGTTCCTTATTCCCGAGCTAGTGGACGCTATGATCGCTGATGGCAGTGCGCAATGCAAGGTTTTATCTTGCGATGATCGTTGGTATGGTGTCACCTACCAAGAAGACAAGCCGAAAGTGCAAGAAGCCTTCCGCCAGATGGTAGCTAATGGCGACTACCCTAGCCCGTTATTTGCTTAGTCTTCACAATCCATTCGCTCCAGCTTCCCGGATATAAAGCCGGCATTTGGCTCGTAGCGTGATAAAAGGCGAGGATATTATGGCAAGCCGTGACGCCCGAGCCACAATAAAAAACAGGTTGAGCCGCTTCTTCCAAAACGGGGAGGAAGCGGCTTTTTAGTGCTTCCTTATCTAGGAAGTAGCCATCGGCTGTCAGGTTAGCAGGCCAAGGCAGGTTGCTGGCGCCAGGAATATACCCTGCTATGGGATCGATATTTTCTACCTCCCCCCTGTAGCGATCGGCTGTGCGGGAGTCGATCAGTTGTAGGTTTTCCTTGGCCGCAACCAAATCGTCAAAGTCAAAATAAGGCACGGCTGCTTGTGGCTGCGCTACCCAGTTCGAGGGTATTGGCAAGCTGGCAGGCTGTTGTTCTATTGCCAAGCCCTGTGCTTGCCAGCCGGGGAAGCCACCATCCAACACGGCTACCCTTTCGTGACCCAACCAGCGCAGCAACCACCAAAGCCGAGCGGCAATACCCCCGCCTTTATCGTCGTAAGCCACCACTTGACAATCTGCCCGAAGGCCGAAGCGGCGCATACAGGCCTCAAAGGCAGCCATATTCGGCAGCGGATGGCGCCCCGTTTGACCCGCAACGATAGGCCCCGAGAGGTCTTCCTCCACCTGCAAGAAATGCGAACGGGGAATATGTCCTTGAGCGTAAGCGCGCCGGCCATAGTCGGTATCGAACAGATCGTGGCGGCAGTCGAAAAGCAGTAAGGGCACTTGGCTAGCTAGTAGTTGCGCAAGTGCTTCGGGGGCGATAATACTTTGGTACATAGAAATTGCTTAATCGCGTTCTTTCCAAGTTTTGAGGGTAATAGCCAACTGCTTCGTGCTAGGCTTGATAGGCAGCAGCACATCTTCCCAAGCGGGTTTTTGCCATTTGTTAGTAGGCTCTTTGGAGAAACCATAAGGCTCTGTGGGTATTCCCCAGAGGTTTCTATCCAACTTCCCATTGTTGTTCAGATCGTGAAAGGCAGCAATCGCATAGTTACCTCGGGGCAGCACAGGAATCGATAGGCGCAAATTCGTCTGTCCTTTCGGCCAAGCTACCACTTGGCTGATCTTCGCCTCCGAACGCTCAAAAGCCAGCGGGCAATCAAATACAGCTAAGCAAACAGTACCTGTGGCGGCTGCGGAACTAGAAATTTTAATTTCTACCAATTGCGCATCCAACCAAGCCGATGGTGGCACCTCGGCTAATAGCAGCAGGGCGGGCAGAGGGCTCAAGCTGAAAAGCAAAGAGCGGATGGGAAAAGGAAAGCAGCGCTTGACAGCAAACACAATAGCCATAGTGATTGCCTTGAAACGGCTCATCCCTGCGGCTGTGCGCCAGCTAAACTTCCGGAAGTATTCAAAAGAGTTGTTCGGCAGTCTATCAAACGGCTGCGAGTAGTAAATTCTGTTCTGAAATTCGTTAAAAAGCCTCGCCGCAGCACCACTGCGCCTACGTTTTGCTTCGCAGCTACTCCGTGGTTTCGCTCCTTCAGCGCAAAAGTCTGTACGCTTTCGCCCGTTCAAGACCTGCCGAACAACTCCCCCAAAAGCGGTACGCATTAACAGTAGTGATCGAAGGCCATTTTGAGATTTTGGGCGATGATCTCAGCACTACGCCCCTCGATGTGATGTCGCTCTAGGAAGTGTACCAATTGTCCGTCTTTAAACAAGCCAATGCTTGGGCTGCTAGGCGGGTAAGGCAGCAGATAATCGCGCGCGCGAGCAGTTGCTTCGGTATCCACCCCTGCAAAAACAGTGTAGGCTTTATCAGGGCTTTTATCGTGCTGTAGTGCCATTTTAGCCCCTGGGCGGGCATTCGCTGCGGCGCAGCCGCAAACACTATTGACCACTAGCAAAAAGGTGCCTTCTTTGTTTGCCATCACGGCATCTACCGCAGCCGCATCGGCAAGCGACTCGAAGCCGTAGTTGGTGAGATCGCGCGCCATAGGAATCGTCAATTCAGCAGGGTACATCATTTTTTTTATTATTTGATTAGTTTACAGTAATTGGATTTATGTGAGTCTGCTAAAATTTACGACCTTTGCACCTTGGTAGCCTAAAAGCCAACCGACTGGAGCTGTTCCATTAGCCACTCAACTTGTAGAACAATACAAGCTGCCCTTGTATTTGGTTGTGAAAAAAATATTTTTCGCCAAGCTGCAGGCTGTAAAAGCCACTTTATTGGGTAGTTAAAGCGGCTATATTAGGGTTACATTACTGTTTTTGGAAGGTTTATTAAAGCCACTTTTAGTAATTTGTTATGAATCATTGGACACTTCTTTTGGGGGGTTTCTTTTTGCTGCTTAGCTACGGCTGCACGGCAGACAAGTTGCCGGAGCCTGCTGCATCGCTCTGCAATGGCTTGGTGCCCGATTATGAGCAAGACATCCTACCGATTATAGAAAGCAGCTGTGCCTACAGCGGTTGCCACCTTGGCGGTGCTCCGGGCATTTACAACAGCTATGCCAATTTATTACCCGATTTAGAGAGTGGCCGATTTCGCAACCGAGTCATTGAGCTACGTAGCGATCCGAACTTAGGGATGCCTCCTAATTACGCTCCTATTGGCCGGCCTCGTATGCTCACTGAAGACGAGCTGTTCTTGGTCAGTTGCTGGCTCGAAGCGGGCTATCCTGAATAAAAACATAATCCCAACTCAGTATGCGAGCTATATCTATTGTTTCAATCTTCTGTGGCCGCTGGGTCATACTCATTGGCTGCCTTTTCCTTTCCGTAGCATTACAAGCGCAAGCGCAGCGTGTGGAGCGCACTTTTAAAGACACCCGTGCGGTGAATGTACATTCCGTAGAAACCTTGCCCGCTAGGAAGCTAGATCTACGTATTAGTCACCGTTTTGGGGATATGTTCGGCGATAATGGCGGCTGGCCCACCTTCTACGGCCTAGAAACGGCTGCGGATGTAGCAATTGGAGCGGAGTATGGCTTTTCCGATCGTTTCACGGCAGGCTTGTATCGTAGCAAAGGCGCTGGCAGCACCCCACAAGGAGATGCCAGCCTTCGGCAATTGTTGAATTTGGTAGCTAAAAGCCGCTTGCTCTACCAACAGACGGAAGGAGGTGCGCCCTTCTCCTTAGCCTTAGCGGCCACGGCTAGCCTCTCCACGAGTGGCAAGATTGAAGGCAATGAAAACCTGATTCGCAGTTTTCCGAAATTTTCCCACCGATTCGCTTACAATGCGCAATTGATTGTGGCCAGAAAGTTCGGTCAGAACCTCAGCTTACAGCTCATCCCGGGTGTTACCCACCGCAATTTGGTACCTTTTGCAGGGGAGAACACCTTCTTTAGTGTAGGGGCGGCGGCCCGATTGCAGATGAACAAAGTGCTAGGCATTGTGGCCGACGCTACCCTCCCCTTCTCGCCTACGCAGACCAATGAAAATGGCTATTATGCTGCGATGGGAATTGGTTTTGAATTTGATACGGGCGGCCACGTCTTCCAGCTTAACCTCACCAATGCCACTGGGATTTTCGAGACCGACTTCATCCCCTACACCACCAGCAACTGGGGGCGCGGAGAGTTTCGCTTCGGTTTCACCATCTCCCGCTGGTTCAACCTATAACCCACCAAGAAAACCGCTATGAAAAAGTATCTACTTTTTGCCAGCCTGTTGCCCCTTATCTGCTTGCTCACCGCTTGGCGAGGCCTCAAGAACTTCCAAGCGACCCAGGGACTGGCAGTGCCTAGCTTGAGTGCCCCTTTTTTGTTGCTAGTTGCCTTTGCCCCTGCGAGCGAAGCGACAGCCAAAAAGGACCAAAGTGAATATCCCCTAGCAAGCGCAGCAGCCAAACCGGTGGAAACAGCCACGGCCCCTTTAGAAGATGCAAGCTACCTCGAAGATATACTACGCAGTTTGGGTGCCGCTAGGCGAGCCGATACCAGTCCGCGGCCAGGAGGAAGCCTAGCATTGGGCGAGCAGATTGTAACAAAAGGTATTGGGCATAACGGCAAGCGGCAAAGCAAGCACTTTGTTTGTATTAGCTGCCATAATGTGGTGCCCGAAGACCCCAATTTCCTCTCTTACGACCCAGCAGCACGCCTAGAATATGCCGTAGAACACGACCTTCCTTTTCTGCCGGGCACCACGCTATACGGAGCCGTGAACCGCAAAAGCTACTACAATGGCGACTATGATAAAAAGTATGGCGACTTAGTGAAAAGTGCGCGCAAAGACCTGCGGGCAGCCATACAGCTTTGTGCCACAGAGTGTGCGCAAGGGCGGCCGCTGGACAATAACGAGATGGAAAGTGTGCTACTCTATCTACAAAAAATCGGCCTTCAGCTAGGTGATCTACAGCTCACTGCCACCGAAAAAAAACAAGTTGATACGGCCCTTACTAAGGCCACTCAGCAGGCTGATTCCCCAACAGGTGCCCAAGCGGCAGCCATAGCAATGCTAACAAGCAAATTTGCGGCGGCCAGCCCAGCTACCTTCGTGCTACCGCCAGAAAACCGCAACGAGGGCTACCCCCTTGATCGTAAGTTGCAGCCTGCAGTGGGTAAGGAAATATACAGCCGCTCTTGCTTGCATTGCCATGAAAAGCAACAATTCGCTTTTTTTGAATTAGCCGAGGAGATTTACCACTACGATTTTCTTCTCAAGCACTTCCCGCGCTACACCCGCTACTCCACCTACCAAGTCGTGCGCTATGGCACCAGCCCCATCCCGGGTAAAAAAGCCTATATGCCACACTATACCGCCGAGCGGATGAGTCATCAACAAGTAGAAGACCTAAAAGCTTATTTGCAGCAGGCTGCTACGGCTGGGCGATGAAAATTGGCTTTTGGCGGTTGGCTTTTGGCGGCGCGATGGCACCTTTCCACCCTTCGGCAGGCTACTTCGACTACGCTCAGCACGAGTCAGGGCATCGCCTTTCCACCCTTTACCCCTTTCCACTCTTCCTAAGGGCGAGCTGTTTCGAAGAACTGTTTAAGCTTTGCGAGCTGTTCTTTGGTGCCTAGTACAATAAAGCTGGTGTTGGGATGTAGGCAAGTTTCTGGCGAGGGGTTGACGGTATAGTGTCCTTGGGCGTTGCGATAGCTAATAATATTTACCCCGGTGTGCTGCCGTAGAGCAAGCTGTGCGAGAGATTGGTTGCGCAAAGCGGGCGGAATTTTTTCGTAATGTATCTCCTCGAAGCCGATATCTGTTTTAATTTCATTAGTGACGAAAGAGAAAAACTCAACGGCATCTGGCCTGCTAATAAGGTTAGCCATGTAGTAGCCACCGATTTGCTCGGGCATAATGACGTGGGAGGCGCCGGCCTTCAGCATTTTTTGGCGGGTGCGCTCTTCTTTCGCCCTAGAAATGATACATAATTTGGTGTTCAGTTGGTGGCTACTCAACACGATAAATAAGTTGTCCATATCGTTATCGAGTGCCGTAATTAGGTTGGCGGCTCTGCTAATGCCTGCGGCTTCTAGCACTTCATCTTGGGTCGCATCGCCGATGAGGTAGAAAAGTTCTTCTTTCGCAGCGCGGAGTTCTAGTGTTTTTTCTTCGTCTATTTCCACCACCACGAAAGGCTGTTTGTGAAGGCGTAGCTGCGTGATAACCTCTTGGCCGTAGCGCCCATAGCCACACACAATGGTATGGCCTGTTAGGCGATCGATGGATCTTTTCAATTGCTCTTCAAACATATATTTAAACATTTTGCCCTCCACGATATAATAGGAAAATGCGGCCAATACGTAAGCAAACACCAATACATTAAGGGCGATGAAGGCCGTGGTAAACAAACGGCCTGCGGGGCTCAAAGGGGCTGGCTCTCCAAAACCAACGGTAGAAATGGTGATAGTGCTCATGTAGAGGGCATCGATCCAAGTGTAGTGTTCAATGAAGCGAAACCCAAAGGTGCCCAGCAAAACGATGAACAACAATAAGCCGACTGCCAAGCGAAAGCTTAGGAAATTTTTAGGTAGCCAAACTAAGCGAAAAACTGACAAAAGCTAGCCGTTTTGATGATTGGGTAAAAGTAAGGCAGAAAAAGCAAATAGGGTGTTTTTGCGGGTAAATAACAAGTAAAAAGGTCAGTTGGACGCATCCAACTGACCTTTTCACGGCTTTTTCACAGCTTGCAGCAGCTACAAGGTGCCTCTTCTGGCTTGTTCCCTTTCGATGGCCTCAAAGAGGGCTTTGAAATTGCCTTTACCGAAACTGGTGGCACCCTTTCGCTGGATGATCTCGAAGAAAAGCGTTGGGCGCGGCTCAATCGGTTTGGTAAAAATCTGGAGGAGGTAGCCTTCATCGTCTCTATCTACTAGAATGCCCAACTCGCGCAAGCGGCTGATATCTTCGTCTATGGTACCTACCCGATCGCTGAGCTCATCGTAGTAACTAGTGGGTACGGTAAGAAACTCGATCCCCCGCGCTTGTAGTTCGGTTACGGTGGCGATAATGTCGTTCGTAGCAACAGCTAAGTGTTGAACGCCCGCCCCTTCATAGAAATCGAGATACTCCTCGATTTGCGATTTTTTGCGGCCGTCGGCAGGTTCGTTGATGGGGAATTTAATGCGGCCATTGCCGTTGCTCATCACCTTGCTCATTAGCGCGGTGTATTCCGTAGAGATATCGTTATCATCAAAGCTCACGATCTGGGTAAAGCCCATCACGTCGGCATAGAACTGACACCATTTGTTCATATCCCCTAAATCCACATTACCCACCATGTGATCAATATAGCGCAGGCCAATCGGTGCTGGTCGGTAGCTGGGGTTCCAAGCTTCGTAGCCTGGCAGGAAAGGGCCTTGATAATGGTTTCGCTCTACGAAAATATGCACCGTTTCCCCATAGGTATGGATACCGGCTGTGACAACATGACCGTGGGCGTCGTGATCCTCTTTGGGTGCAAAATAGGATTTAGCCCCTCTTTGGGTAGTGGCCTCATAAGCAGCCTTAGCATCATCTACCCAAAGGGCCACCACCTTGACCCCGTCTCCGTGTTGGTCGATATGTTGGCCGATGGCCGTGCCGCTCTTCAGTGGCGAAGTAAGCACTAGCCGAATACGGTCTTGCACAAGTACATAGGATTCCCGGTCGGTTAATCCGGTAGCCAAGCCGGCGTAGGCTAATGGCTGGAAGCCCATGGCTGTTTGGTAGAAATAAGCGGCCTGCTTGGCATTACCGACGTAGAGCTCTACGTAATCGGTGCCATTAAGCGGCAAAAAATCAGCGGTATTGGTTAGGACTGAGGCAGGAGACGGGGCAGTTGGAGTCATATATGCTTGCTTGAATAATTGTTGTTGTGGCAAATATATAATTAATTAACAGCTTGAACAAGTTTTGGTTGGTATCTTGGCAAAAAAAAGGTCAATTGGACGCATCCAACTGACCTTTTTTTTGGTTTTTACCCAGCAGTTCTCCCTATCCGTCTTTTCTTTTGAGCCTTTGGGCTAACGATCCCTTCGTTCCTTGTTTTTCCTTTTCATTGGCCGAAGGCAGGGGCAAGGGTTTGTTTTGTAGCGCAAGAGCGTGGCCAATAAGCTTCCATAGCCACCCCACTAGCACCTGAGGGTCTCCTTAGCACTTGGGTCTCCCTAGCCACTTATTCAGCGAAGGAGCTGGGGGCCCTGCGCTATCAAGAAAGTTTTGCCCCTGCCTATTGGCCTAACTATTAAATTGATTGGTTCGCTAGCGAGAACTGCTGCTACAAGCTGCTTTGATACAGACCGTGAGCATTGCTGGGTTTTCACCCATTTTTCACCTTTCTCTTTGAAAAGGGTGTGATCGATTCCCAAGGCTAGCAAGCAGTGGGTGGCCCTTCTCATGGGCTGTCTGAGGCTGGGCGTTTCGAATTTGGTAAGCCAAGGTGATAGCTTCGGCTACCTCCGATAGGCCAAACCCTCTGCCTGCTAGAATCTCTTCGTAGCTACGGTTGTGCAGCTCATCAAATCCACCACTGAACTCGAAGGCTTGATCGTTGATGTGAAGCGCGCGATAGGTTCGGCCGCCCTTGTCGCTTATGTCTTTGGGGAGTAAGCTGGCATCTATGCTCAGCAACCAGCGGATGTTGGCTCTTTGTAGTTGCAAAAAGCCAGCGGCTGTATCATGCCCCTGATAGTGCACGCTAGTCCGTAGGCAAGGGCCAAAGACCCAGAGTAGCATATCGAAGAAATGGATCCCGATATTGGTGGCAATACCGCCTGATTTGGCTACATCTCCCTTCCAACTGGCGTAGTACCAACTTCCCCTAGCAGTTAGGTAGGTAAGATCCACCTCGTAGATCGCATCGGCGGGGCCCTCGGCTACTAGCTGCCGCAATGCTTGCACACTGGGGTGAAGGCGAAGCTGGAGGATATTGAAAATTTGCTTACCACTTTGGGCTTCAATTTCAGCTAGGGCTTCGAGATTCCAGGGATTAAGAACGAGGGGCTTTTCGCAAATCACATCGGCTCCGAGGCGAAGGCCGAAGCGGCAGTGAGCATCGTGCAGGTAATTAGGGGAGCAAACGCTGAGATAGTCAATGCCATTTCCTGCTCGCTTCTCCTTTTCGAGGTGCCGATCGAAGCGTTCAAACTCGGTGAAGAAAGCTGCCTGCGGGAAGTAGCTATCTAGGATACCCACCGAATCATTAGGATCGAGGGCTGCCAGCAAATCGCCTTGTTGGGCACGAATAGCCGCTAAGTGACGCGGAGCTACAAAACCAGCAGCACCAATAAGAGCAAAACGGGGGGAAGGCAAAGTTGGACTAGTTTAGTGTGAATGATTAGCCGTGGGAGCAGTTGATCCGAACCAATGGGCCTGCTGCAAACCAGCATAAACGGCTTGGATGCCCTCCCGTAGTGAAATGCGATGCTGCCAGCCTAGTTGTTTTAGTTTGCTTACATTCATCCATTTACGGGGTGTGCCATCGGGTTTACTTAGATCGTGTACAATTTCGCCTTGGTAGCCTACTATTTCGCAGATAAGCTGGGCTAGTTCTAGGATGGAAATATCTTCCCCCGTGCCTACATTTACGAAGCCCGCTTCATTGAAGTGTTCCATCAAAAAAAGGCAGGCATCTGCCAGATCATCCACATGTAGGAACTCTCGGCGAGGGCTGCCAGTGCCCCAGAGTACGACTTGCGGTAATTGCTTTAGCTTTGCTTCGTGTATTTTACGCAATAAGGCGGGTAAGACGTGGCTGCTCTCTAGGTCGTAGTTATCATTAGGGCCATACAAATTGGTAGGCATAGCCGAAATGAAATTGCAGCCATACTGGTGGCGGTAGGCGTCGCAGAGCTTTATACCCGCTATTTTCGCGATAGCATAGGGCTCATTCGTCGGCTCCAGCGAGCCGGTTAGCAAGGCATCTTCGGTAAGTGGCTGGGGTGCCATTTTAGGATAAATACAAGAAGAACCTAGAAAAAGCAACTTTTCTACGCCTAGCAATCGAGCTGCCTCAATGATATTGGCTTCGATCATTAAGTTATCGTAGAGGAAGGTAGCCCGATAGGTATCATTGGCTAAAATACCGCCTACTTTGGCTGCTGCCAGATAGACCTGTTCGGGGCGTTCTTTTGCAAAAAAGGCCTGCACCGCTGCTTGGTTGCGCAAGTCTAGTTCTTGGCTACTCCGAGTGACAAGATCGGTATGACCCGCTGCGCGCAGTTTTCTTTCGATAGCAGAACCCACCATTCCGCGGTGGCCGGCAATATAAATTTTTGGCATAGGACGATGGCTTCAACTTATTCTAAGGGGCGTCTCAACTCGAATCCTGCCTGTTGTAGCAAAGATTCTTTTTGAAAGAGCAAGATGTCGGCTCTCACCATTTCGCTACACATTTCGGCGAGGGTATATTCGGGTTCCCAGCCGAGGTGTTCCTTTGCTTTTTGTGCATTGCCGAGCAATTTATCCACCTCGGTGGGGCGGAAGTAGCGCGGATCAATAGCAATGACCTCTTTGCCTGGTTGTAAGCAGCCACTGAGGTGGGGGGAAGCCACTACCACGCCTACCTCCTCTACGCCTTTTCCTTTGAATGCTAGTTCTACGCCTATTTCGAGAAACGACCTACGCACGAAATCGCGTACGGTAGTTGTAATACCGGTGGCCAGCACGTAGTCTGCTGCTTGTTCTTGTTGCAGCATAAGCCACATACCCTTCACATAGTCGCGGGCATGGCCCCAGTCGCGGGCGGCATCTAGGTTGCCGAGATATAATTTTTCTTGCAACCCGAGGTGCATGCGGGCGACGGCGCGGGTGATTTTTCGCGTCACGAAGGTTTCCCCGCGCAGTGGGCTCTCATGGTTAAAGAGGATACCGTTGCAGGCATACATCCCATAGGCTTCGCGGTAGTTGACCGTCATCCAGTAGGCATAGAGTTTGGCAATGGCATAGGGGCTACGGGGGTAGAAAGGAGTGGTTTCTGACTGGGGCGTTTCCTGCACCAGTCCGTACAATTCACTCGTGGACGCCTGATAGTAGCGCGTTTTGCCCACCAAACCGAGCAGCCGAATTGCTTCTAGTAATCTAGTGGCGCCTAATCCATCGACCTCGCCCGTATATTCTGGCATTTCAAAGCTCACTTGCACGTGGCTCATTGCGCCTAGGTTATAGACCTCATCTGGCTGCACTTCTTGCAGGATACGCACTAGGTTGGTAGCATCGGTAAGATCGCCGTAGTGTAGGATAAAATTCCGGTTCGCTTGGTGCGGATCTTGGTAGAGGTGGTCAATCCGATCGGTATTAAAGGAGGAAGCACGGCGTTTGATACCATGCACTTCGTAGCCTCTTTCTAGGAGAAAATCCGAAAGATAGGCACCATCTTGGCCGGTAACACCCGTTATGAGGGCTTTTTTAGTCATTGGGGAGAATTCGAAATGGGATACAAAGGTAAGAAGATGTTGGGAATTGGGGCTAAGGAACTATCGCTGATTGTGTATAGGCAAAGGTTCGTACTTAGGGCTTTGTTTGAAGTACCTTATTTTTAATAGTGTCCCCCCTTGCCCCTGCGTTAGCCAAAAAAAGAACACGCCATAGCCTTCCTTACAACCACTGTTTGATTTTCCGGAAAGGCTTGGTGAAAGCTAGTCCGATGGGGACTTCAAGTCCATTCACCACCCAAGCTTTGCGATCTTCTTGATTAGCGAGTAAACGATTTTTCCAAGTGTTATTACTGAGGCCTCCAACGCGCATGTGGACTAGCACCTCGGGAATATAGCCCAAAGAAATTTGGTGAATATGGCAAGCGCGGAGCATAAATTCATAATCGGCTGCTATGCGGAGGTTTTCATTGAAGCCGCCTAAGCGTTCATAGACCGCTCGTTTGACGAAGAAGGTGGGGTGTGGCGGCATCCATCCCCAGCGCCAAGCGTGGGGTTCATAGTCGCCAGCTTTCCAATAGCGTACTACTTTTTGGGGGGTTTCGGTATCCACGTATTTCAGGTCGCCGTAAACAGCTTCCCAGCTAGGGTTATCGGCAAAGGCTTGCGCTACTCGGCTAAGGACTTGCGGATCGGCGTAAAAATCATCGGAATTAAGGATTCCTATGATCTCCCCCTGTGCCCGTTCTATACCGAGATTCATGGCATTGTAAAGACCACTATCTTGTTGGCTGACATACTTGGCAACCGCTATTTTTTCTAGGAGGCGGAGTGTATGGTCTTGGCTCCCCCCGTCTTGTACGATCCATTCCCAATCCTTTTCCTGCTGTGCTAGTAAACTATTTAAAGTATCCTGAAGCGTTCGTGCAGAATTGAAAGTAGCGGTGATAATGGAAAAGAGCGGTTGACTGCCTGCCTTAGTCATACAAGTTGGTGCAATATTCGTAATACTTTTTGGATGTGCAGCGTTCCACTTTTTCTGCTTTTAACTGATCTACCCGATGGCGCTGGGCTAGGCCTTTTTGGTAGTCCATCCAATAAACGCACAAAAGTAATAAAATTCCTACAAGAACTAAGGCTATCTGCGTCTTATCTGCTAAGGGCTGCCGTGCTAAAGCACTACCGTATAGCAAGATAAAAAGTGGCAAGGATGGGATTAAAAACCGCATGGTCAGTAAAAAACCTCCGAATGGTCCGCTTTCAGCCCCTTGTCCATGGTAGCCATAGACTAGATGAAAACACAGGTATAAACCTAAGGCTAGCAAGACGCTTTGCCACTGCCAGCCTCGGTAGCGGTAGAGCAGCAAGAGGCCACCTGGTAGTAAGACCAACAGCCCTATTGCATAGTACGGTAAATTATACAAGACAGCCGACAGCGAAAAATCGATGCCTGGGTCTTTCACATAGTAGGGCGAACCATAGAATAAAGTGCTACTACCCGCTTTGAGCGCGATAGCGAAGGCAGCTCCTGCGGCAGCCCAAATGTGTGTTGAGGTAGGCAACCATTGGGTGGTTTTTGTGGCTGGTTTTTGCTGCCAAGCCCACTGTGCTACTAAGGGCAGGGTCAATAAAACAAGCGTTTCTCTGAACAAAAGCCCTACTAAGGCTAGCAACCCGATCCAAAAGGCCCGATGCCAACTGGGTTCGGGCCAGCTGAGCAAAGCCACAAAAGTGGCTACCAATAGCAAAGCAGGCAGTTCACTCATCACATGCCGGCTTAGTACTAAAAGCGGCAAAAAGAAGGCAAGTACATACAAGGCTTGCCACGGCAGCCGCAGCTGCCGTAAAGCGGTATAGGAGGCGTACAAAGCACCTAGGTAACAAAGTGGCCCTAGTGAAAAAACGGCCCATTTTCCGCCTAGCAGCACGAGGATGGCTAGTAAAAAAGCGGTGCCAACCGGATAGTTCTTTGGGTTGTAATCGTCTAGTTGCTCGGCTAGGTGAAACTCATTATAATAGTGGCCTTCGCTGAGCGCGATGGCCTGCTCGATGTAGGCTTTTTCATCGGCAATTTGGAAAGCTGGCGGGTAAGTGAACCACCAAAGTAGTCCGAAAAGTAATAAGCCGCCTAGCAGCAGCCAGCTTTTAAGCATTTAGGTTTCGCTTTCTGATTGCCACCGCAGGGTTGCCTTGGTAAATGGTGTAAGCCGCAAGATCAGCCGTGGCAACACTGCCCACCGTAAGGATGGCATGGCTGCCTACGCTCACCCCTGGGCAAACCACCGCCTTCGCACCGATCCAAACACCTTGCTCCAGCACAATCTCCCCTACCATTAGATCAAAAGTGGGGCGCTTGTAGTTGTGGTTGCCCGTTAGCAACATAGCCCCTTGAGAAAGACAAACGTGAGCGGCTATTTGCACTTTCACTAAGTTATCAATCCAAACGTTTTCGCCCATCCAAACGTGATCCGCCACTTCTAGGTGCCAAGGGTATTTGATCTGTACGCCCGGTTTAATCACTACTCCCTTCCCTATTTTAGCCCCGAATAAACGCAGCCAAACCACTTTCAAGCCCGAAAACGGTTGAAGCGGATTGAGAAAGAACATAACGCTCACCCCAAACCAAAGCCCTCGCTTTAAAAGGGAGCCACCGGGGCTGTACCAGCTATTATCAAATTGGCTTAAATCGGTTTTCACAAAGTTACTGTCTGTTGTCTTACGACCTTACCCAAACGCTTTGAAGGTTGGCTCCCTAAAGCTTGAAATCGTACGCTTCCTCCAACACTTGGCGGATCGTTTTTTGCTTGGTTTTTGCTAGATATTTTATCTGATAGATTTTCGCATCGACCAAAAACCGATACCATAGCCCTTGTAAAACATGCCAAACCAGCCCCTGCTTGCCATCTAGGAAGCCTAGTTGGATAAAATAGCGAAAAAAGAAATAAGCCACCGCCCTTACAAACAAAGGGCTTCGGGCGTATAAATTATCTTTATACCAGCGTTTTTGCTCGTTTTGTTGCCCCGATCCGCGGTCGGCCTTAATGGAATCTCGCTCAAATAAAGCATATTGCAAATTCAGCAAATCCACTGCTTCGCGGGTAGCATACTGATTATGCTTTTGCGTCCACCAGCTGAGATTATTGAGATTATGATCCACTAGATCGTTTGCCCATTCCAGCGTCTGCCCGTGGCTTAATTTAAGGTGCTCATCCATCCAGCGCTGCTCAATCGTACCTAGCCCGCTGCGCCAAATACGCAGCAGTTTAATAGGGTAATAACCGCCATGCTTAATCCAGCGATCCATGAAATAAAGGCGCCGTTTTAGCACAATGCCGGTTATATACTCGGGTATGGCATGTATTTTTTCCTGTATCTCTTGTGCCAGCGCGGGCGTGATGTATTCGTCGGCGTCCATGCGCATCACCCAATCCGTCTGGATCGGGCAATTATCCAGCCCCCATTGAAACTGTACTGCGTGATTCACCCAAGGATTTTGGTAAACTTTGGCGCCCCAACCTTCCGCAATAGCTACTGTATTATCCGTTGAAAAAGAATCTACCACAAAGATATCTTTCACAACCGGCAACAAGCTTTTAATGCAACGCTCTAAATGAATGCTCTCGTTGTAGGTTAGGATAATAACAGAGATAGCTGCCATTAAGTAGTCCGTTTCGCTTTCATCAACATCGACTTCCAAAGGTAGGGCAGCCGCCCAGATCCGGCAAAATCAATTACCTCAAACCCACTCTCTCTAAGTGCTTGGGCAAGTGTTTTCCTCGACCAAAATTTAATATGCTCCCCTTTTTGCAGCGCCATAAAATGATGATCCCAGCCATTCAACAAACTGATTACTAAATTTTTAAAAAAGCCGTGATAGGGCGTTGAGAGGATGATTTCCCCACCAGCTTGTTGCTGTAAAATAGTGGCACAAAAGTCTAAATACGCAAGCGGGTCATACAAATGCTCAATTACTTCCGTAGAAACAATCGTATCAAAAGCAATCGCTTGAATGGGTAGTGGCAACTGAGCACTCCTAATATCGTGCAAGAAAAAACGATCGGGATGTAAGCTACGAGCCACTTCAATACCCGTGGGCGAGGCATCAATCCCATACACATTATAGCCGGCCTCTAACATCGCGCGACTGAGCCAACCGTTGCCACAGCCTAGGTCTAGGATGGTGGTATGGCGGTTTTTATCCAGCATTTTCAGCACGCTCTGCTCTAGGTAGGCCGCCGAGAAGGGCCTTTCGGCAGTGAAACCGTAGTCTTGGTAGTCTTCCATCTTATTAATTTTGCATACTACGCTACACTACACGGATGCATAGCTATCTGGATACCTCCCCTATTGTTGGCGGTCGCTTCGTTTACCCTGTTTAAAACCCATACAGGCAAGCGGGCATAAATGCAGGGGCAAAGGCTTTTTTGTAGCGCAAGACCGCTTCAATCTTCCTGCTGCGCCCTTAGGCAGTCTTCGTAGGCTGCTACCCACTTGTCTATATTGGTGGTTATATCGAAGGAAGTTGCTGCTAGTTTCCTGGCGTTAAACCGATATTCTTGATAGGTTGCTGCTGACAAGCTTAATAGCTCATCCAAGGTGCTAGCGAGTGTGGCTACTTCGTTATCTACCCAGTAGCCCGCTGCGGCCTGCCTTAGTATTTCCCAGGGAGTACCGGTGGAAGCCAGCACAGGCGTACCTTGGGCTAAAGCCTCCACGACTACATTGCCAAAATTTTCGGTATGCGAAGGCATACAGGAGAAGTAGGCTTGGGCAAGTAATTGCTGTTTATGCGGCCCATCCACTTGCCCTAGGAATTGTACCCGATCGCGAAGTGCCAATTTATCTACCAATGCTTCCAATGCTTGGCCATAGCTACTTTGGGCATCGCCTGCGATCCTTACTTGGTAGTCCGATGCCATAAAGACAGCCGAGGCAGCTAGAGCTTCCAGCAGCCTATCAATTGCTTTCTTCGGGTGAATACGCCCTAGGTAGAGTAAATATTTTGCTGTAGGCAACTCCAGTTGTTGGGGTAGCTCCATATAGTTGGGCAACTCCACGATCTGTACCTGATCGCCAAATTGCTGGCGGATGTAAGTCGCCTCTGCTGGACAGGTTGCGTGAAAAGTCACCGATCGATAGATGCTTTTTCTCAGGAAAGCCAGTACGGGTTTTTTCTTCCACCGGCTATAAATCAAGGCTTCAGGGTCGAGTTCTCCTCTAGGCGACCAAACAATCGGTTTTTTGAAGAAGAGCGAATTAGCCGCAAAGACCAACCAAGAAAGCGGATAAAAAACCGCCGTTAGATGCACCACATCCGCTTGGCGAAGGCGGCGGCAGCTTTCAACTATTGCTCGGAACGGTAAATAATGAAAAGTGGTTTGATAGTAGATGACGGTTCCGTCTTCTCTATTTAAGGCTTGATTGAGCGGTAGCTGGTATGCCTTAGGCAAACCCAAATTGGTGGTCACCACCTGCACCGAGCAGCCCAGCTGCTGCAAAGCTTTAGCCAACCAATAGACGGAGTAGTTAGGGCCGCCCGTGGGGGCAGGATAATAGGCACCGATAGGGAAGAGTATGGTCATGTAGGACGCCTATGCTGGCAGTAAGGCTTTTAGTAAATAAGCTTGCTGCTCGCTCGTTATCCGATCCGCCAAAGCCCTAGAACCTTCCCCCATCTTTACTAAAGCCTCCTCCTCCGTGGCGAACAAAGCGCGCATGGCTTGCTCCAAAGAATCCACATCTCTAGGTTTGCACAACCACCCATTGTAGCCCGGCAGTAGAAACTGCTGCGCCGCATGTACTTCCGCTGAAAGTATCATGGGTAGCCCCGCATAAGCAAATTCATGCACCACTACGCCCCAGTGCTCTTGGTAAGCGGGTAGGCAAGCAGCCTTTGCTTTTGCTAGTAGAAGTGCTAAATCCCTCGGTTGCACAAAATCTAACCGCTCCACATAATCCGTTGGCTCTAAATCGGCCGCTAGCTCCCCATTTCCAACTAGTAGGAGTTTCCAATCAGCAGGCTGTAGGCTGTTCATCGCTTGGTATAGCTCGCGTACCCCTTTATCAGGAACTAAACGACCTACAAAGAGCAGTATTTTTTGCTGTCTAGTGGCTTCTTCTTGCTCGTTCGCCTTTCTTTGCCCCCTTGCATAAGGGGCTTGATATCGTGGGTTAGCCGCATAGAAATAAGGTAGTACTCTGTCATGCGAAAAACCTAATAAGCGAGCGAAAGTATATTGCGCCGATCCGGCTACCCAAGCGTGGGTGTAGTTGCTGCGTTTGCAAAGCCGGAAGTAACCTAGTCCTAGCAACTGTCTGATATTCCCCTTCCAAGGGTTATCAATACCCATAAGCACCACGGCTGGCTTTTGTTGAAAAGCCGATAAAATCTTTGCATACAACCGGATATGCCATCCGGCTACGAAGACGAAGGAGGGCGATTGGCGCACACAATAGGCAATAAGCGCCGCTTCGCTAGGAAATTCCGTAGTCGCTTTCACGCATAAGGCCGGAGGAAATTCATATTCATAAGGTGCCTCCGAAGCATTCGGTTGGCGTATAACCACCACCTCCGCCCCGCTCTGCGCTTGAAAAGTGACAATCGTATGCAAGAAATAATCGGCTAAACGCGAACACAAGAATAAAGCCTTCCCTTCAGCCATAGCCTAGTTGCTTACAATTTGTTGATATAACGCCTGATAAGCCGCAGCGATCTGCTGCATCTCAAAACGCTTCACATTTTCACGGCCGGCAGCTACTAAACGAGCGCGCAGCGAGGCATCCTCTAATAAAGCCTTAATTGCTGCTCTCAGTTCCGCTGCATCCGTAGCTGCTTGGATGTAATAGACGCCCCCAGCTCCCCCTATCTCCGGCAATGAACAATTGGTGGAGCTAATTACCGGCCGGCCTACCGCCTGCGCCTCAATAATTGGCATACCAAAACCCTCGTGCAAGGATACAAAGGTTACGATATCCGCCGCTCGGTACAAGCCATAAATAGCCTCGTAGGAAAGCTTGTAAAAAGACTGATAGGCGATCTTTTTAGCGGCTAGCAAAGCCTGTTGCTCCTGCGTTAGCTGGCCCACTATATGCAAACGAATAGCTAAACCTTCCACCGCAGCAATAAGGGTCGATAGATTTTTATGCGGAGCCGTTCCTAACTGCAAAATAATAGGTGGCTGCGCTAAATCAATGGCAGGATGATAAGTGAAATTAACTGGATAGGGATTGTGAATCACCTTGATTTTACTAGCCTTTAAACCGAAATGCGCCACCATATCCTCTTTCGTAAAACTTGAAACCACCGTAAGCGCAGCGGAACAATAATAAGGCCCTTTGATCCAAAGCCAGCCATAAAGCCACTTCCGCCAGCCACGCAATTCCTTGTATCGCCCGATGTCGTGTATCGTGGTCACAACCGGCGCTCGTAGCCATAAAAACATAGCATAAGGGTAGATAGCCCCCGTTATATGATAAATAGCAGGCCGTGGCTGCCACAAAAAGTACCACAAATTTCGCCAAAAACCCGCGCCTGGGCGTTCAAATTGCTTTTCTTTCTCAAAGCTAGGGGCTGGCTCTTCGGCTAGCCGAAAAAATATTTCTTCGATACTATTCCCCCCTTTATCCTTCCCTCTGAATAAATATCGTACGATGGGCTTCAAATCTTAATTTTTACAATCTGATAAAAAAAGAAATAAAGCGCAAACACAAAAACACCTCCTTTGAGAATAGACCCTAGCGTGCTTACTAAGTCTGTTTCTACCTTGATAGCACCGACAAACAAGAAAGGAATCCAAAGTACTAAGGTCGGGTACGTCTTACACATGGCTAGTATCCCTAGGAATAGCAGCCTAAAAATGAGGCCGTAGCAAAACATCCATACACATCCGCCCCATCGACCAAAGTTGGCATAAGCCTCCCCCACCGGGCCAATATTGTAGCTGATCTTTCGCTTATAAGCGTATTTATCTTTCAAGAAACGGGCTACATTGTCTCTACCACCAGCCTCTGGCTTATTAGGCCAAAAAAGCCTTGGCACCACGGCCGCTGCTATAGAGGTGACAATCGTCTCCCCGCCCGCATAGGGTACTTTGGCGGGCACATTGCGCATCGTTCTTGCCACAATGGCACCTTGATTCATGCGCGTTGTAATCCAAAAAATAGCAGTTTCATCCAATAAAGTAGCCGGTTCAGCTAGTTTAGCCGCTGCAATCTGATAAAAGGTTGCAGCATCCGAATTGCGCGCACCTCCCTTCCATACCACCTTCCGATAATCGCCTTTGATGGATTGAATTAACAAGACCCCAAACACGCCCAAAACGCCCAAGAACACAAAGTTCACTAAGCGGGCTTTCTTGCCTAACAAAAAGAAGAAGCTGTATAGTAAAACCCAAAAGACAAAGCTGCCAAACATCCCCGATTGGATCACTTGCCTTAGCAGCAAGAGGAGGCTTATCCCAAAGTACAAAAAAGTCCACTTCGACGCCGCATAGGCCGCGTATAAGACCGCCACAAAACTCAGTAAAGAGGCAAAATTAAATACCGCTCTCAAACTGACTGGCACGAAGGCTTGCAACTCGTAAAATATAAAGCCGATGAAAATGAAAATGGGCGGCAAAAAAACAGCCGTTTCCCGTAAAGCCGCCTTGGCTCTTGCTATATAATAGGTATGCCGCTTTTTTACCTCTCCGAATGCAGGAAAATTAAGCCCTATAACCATACTAATGGTGGCAGGTAGCACATAGGAAAAATAGGTGCTGGCAGGAATCGGCATCACCGTTTGCCAAAGGGTGGCTAAATCTGATTTTTCATTAAAAAAAGTGTACGCTAACAGCGGTGCTAGCAACCATTGTAACACGGCTAGCAACCCAATGATGTTTAGCACCACAATTTTCTCACCGATCTGCTTGATGAAAAAACCTATGAATAGAGCCGAAAAAAGCACAACCACCCACTCTAGTCCTCCCCAATTACCGATCATGAAAAGTCTTCCAACTGAATGAAAAATCGAACAACGCCCTATTCAAAGAGCTGAAACTACTCCCCAATAAACGGAGCGCTGCCTGAAAGGTGATCGGCAGCATCCATATATCTAAGGCCAGTAAAGCCAAGGCAACCCCCAATAGACCCCATTGCTCCATAAAATACCAAGCAGCACCAAAGGCCACTAAAGCCCCTGCCAAAAAGGCGTAAGCAATCCGACTATGCGCATTCACCGATATGCTCACAATCATCGCGGTATTCCAACCGGTCGCCAAACCTGCCGAAAGCAATAAAATACTGTAAAAAGGCTGCTCTACGCTTACTTTGCCTAATGTCCAATAGGATAAAAAAGGCGGCGTAAAAAAATGCAGAAATATAGTGGCCAGCAGCAACAGCCCTAAAGATAGTTGTATGATCTTAAAAAACAATAACTGCGCCAACTCAATCGACTCCTTCGCCAATAAACGCGAAAATTCCGGCCAGGCCGACTGATTAAGCACGCTCACCATTTGCCGAAGGAAATTCACGAGGGTTCTTAAAGTACTAAAAGTCACCACCGCCGTAGGCCCTAAGCTTTTTGCCACCAATACCACTAAACCCTGGTTAAGCATTACATGGCCCGTTGGAAAAATAAAAAAAGCCATCGCTGGCTGGAAAAGACTTCGCGCAGTTGCTACGCTGAATTCGTTTAAGACTACCCGAAACCATGCGTAGCGCCGCCGTAAATCAAGATAAATAAATAAAAAGCCCACAAGCCGTGTCGTAAACAAAGCCGCCGCCGCAAAAACAAGCCCTTGCCCCGCTACCACGCCTAGCATGATGACAAAAAACTCCAGCAGCCGCAGCGAATTCGTAATCAACTGCGCTCTCGCATACGCCTCCTCTGAACGATAAATGCTATTTAATAAACCCGATAGCATCGCAAAGAAAGAATAGGCTAGAAAAAAAGCTACACAAGCATACAGCTGCGACTCACTTAAATACGAAAAGGAAAACCAACTATGGATAGGCCACCCATACATAACCGCTAGCACCACTAGCACCAAAGCGGCACAGCCTAACACAAGCATCCATAATACCGTGTCAAATACCGCTAATGCTGCCTTGATCTCTCCTTTTGCTACGTGCATGCACATGGCATTGGCCGCCACCGTACCCAACCCCATATCGGCTAAACCAAAATAACCCGGTATCGTGTAGATGAGCAACCACTCTCCGTACTGAACTAAGCCCCAGAAATGTAAAAAAATGGGCACGCCCACCAATTGCATCACCGCCGTGCCAAATTGCCCAAATAAATTGGCTAATACGCCCTGCCATAAACGCCTTAGCATCTATTCAAATTTACCCGACTTCTCTTCGCCTAGCTGCGCTACAATGTCTAATACCCGCGCATCATACGACTGCGCAAATTGCCTCGCTCGCACATATCCTGCCTCCCGTATGGCCTCCCGCTCCCTGGTGTTCCTGTGGTAATAGGCCGCTTTGTCGATTAGCTCTTCCGCATCTGCGAAATAAACCGCCTCCCGATTTGCTCGGAATATCTCCATCGCCGCCTCACTCTGCTCATGTAGCATAAAACCGCCACAGGCTGGTATCTCAAAAGTGCGCATATTCGTAGCCGCTTTGTTTTGTGCTCGCAGCACATTCACATTTAACATCGAACGCATCATGCTTTGAAAATAGGCGCGCCCCTGTATCGGCGGTTGCACTTCCACCCCTCGTATGGGCTTCCAATATTCGCCATATACCGTCATGGAAAGGCTAATTCCTTTTTGCACACTATGCACCGCTGCCGCTTCCATAAATGCCTGCCGCTCTACATCGCCATTCCCTACAAAAGAAAGCATCGTCGAATACGCGCCTGCTTCGTATGCCGGCACCAACCGCAGATCGGTCGCAAAAGGTAAATAATGCACCGCCCCACAACCGGCCGCCTCAATCGGCTCAAGCAGCGCTCGCTTCCAAATAAAATAATGATCGAAATAAGGAAGACAGGCGCGCATACTAAAGCCGCCAATCCGCCGATTGAAGGGATCATCAGGATTAAAACATATTTGCTGAACCTGCGGATACCGCTTTCGTACAGCGGCTAGCGTGCTCGGTTCCAACATCGCCGCTTTAATATAAAAAACCACCGCTGTATCCGCCTCCACCGCCCCCAATACGGCTCGATTATAGCGGCTTGCATAATACGCCTGTGCGCCCGGCAGCCGATGCGCTATTTTGCGCACAAGCCCCCGCCCAAAAGGCTTGTTTTCTATCACCTTCACCCTATGCCCCTGCGCCTCAAAAGCCATTACAAAACTACGCTCAATGCTCGTATAACCGCTCATCGCTGCATTACAGACCAGAATAATATTCACTTCTTTCCGTTTTTGGCTGTCGCTTCGCTCGCAGGGGCAGGGCTTCCCCTTGAGCGCAAAAGTGATAAAAAAAAGTCCCTGAATCAGGCTAGTGGTCTGTCAAGGCCGAAGGCCCCGCATCCACCAACTGACCCAACAGTTTGCCTCTCAGTAAAACAACTGCACCCAAGAATAAGAAAGCTAGAAAAGACCAAAGTATTGCTGGTTTTAAAATCGATTTCCTTTCTTTCTTCAAGGGTTCCATGGCCTCATCTATTAACTGAAAAAATGGAGTGGTGCTCCGCAGCAAAAAATCGGCTGTTTCTCGGTTTTTAATCGCTTCGCCATACATGATCGTCAGCAACTGCACTTCTCTGCTAAGGCGGCCTTGGTTCACTTGCCCCCTTTTTTGGATAATACCTAGCGACTGATCTTGCGTCTGCGCTAAGCTATAATCTGCCGATGCAAGAGCTCGGTAAATAGAATCTACCTTTGTATCTAGCATCTGTACCGTCTCTCGTTGTTTTTCTGTTGTTTTCTTGATATAAAAGTTGCTCAACGAAAGGTATAACTGCCGATTTAAAGCAAGCGATAGTGCCTCCGAGCGGGTCTTCACGCTCAACTCTAAAATACCGCTCTCGTCTAAATAGCTCAACTGTAGCAAGCCTGGCTTTTTTTCAGCCACACTACCTAGCACCGTCGCATACACCTGCAATAGAGCTTTTTTTTCCACCCTATTAAAGTCTTCAAAGGCCGAGCGAGTAAAAAGAAAGGTTTGTAACAGACTGTCCGCTACCCATTCTTCTTGCAGCGCTTGTATGCGGATAATGTGGTTGGCTAGTAAATCCGTTTGGCCATTAATTTCAGCACTGTCCAATAAAGCCTGCTGTATGATTTGCCTAGAACGCCCCAGCTCCACTATTTTATCGAGATTGAAATCGCTTTTAGTACCCATACCTAAGCCAAATTGCCCTAGTATAGCACCCAGCCCCCCACTCGAACCGCCACTTTCTTCGTTCACCATGAAGGTAGTCCGCGCCGTATAGGTAAAAGGCTGTTGCCAAGCCCGATATACAACCCCAATACCTACGCCCAACGTAGGTAGCAGCACCCACCATTTATAGGCCCAAAGATAGACTGCCCAAGCCCAAACCTGCCGAGCTACATCCCTTAAAGTGGTCTCGTTGGCCTCATTTTCCCTCATACTACCGTATTCATGGTTGAATTTATCTATACTATACTTGAACCGACGGGCTTCTGCTTCTTTTTAACAGGGCGCATCAAGGTTCATTCGTTCTTTGTATAAGCAGATAAAGGGTGAGTAAAGTAGTAATACCCCCTAAAGTAACTTGGCTAATGCCTACCCAATCGATAGGCTCTTCGCGCGCTTTTCGTTCTTTCTTGACGGGCTTAAGTCCGATTTGTATGCTACTACCCGGCCTTACGGTAGGATAGCTGTTGAAAAGGAGAAATTTCCGGCTCTTGCCTAGCTCGCCATTAGGGTACTGTATGGTGAGGCTACTACGCCTAGCATCTTTGCTAAAACCAGCAGCGAAATTATCAATATACCACTTCGCAGTTTTTTCGCCGCTAAAGGCCACGTCCAAAGTGCCATCTTCCAGAAGGCTACCTTCGTATATTTCGTTTGCTTGGGTGCCCCTAGAGCGGATGGAGACCAAATCCAGTGCTTTGGGTATATCAAGTATATCCCCATCTTTTAGCGTGATATTAGCTACGCTTTGGGGGTCTTTCAGGGCCTCGGCTAGCCGTATCACCACGTAGCCTATATTGGCTTCCGTACGGTAGAGGGTGGCACCGGGGGGAAAGGCTTCCGTCGTTAAGCTCCCTGACTTTAGCACCAGATCACTCAGGCGTAAGTTTCTACTATCGAGGGCATAATCGCCTGGGTATCGGACGGCCCCATTTACGGTTACGGTTTGTATCAGCTCAAACTCAGGCACACTGCGCACCACTACTACGTCGTAGGGTTGTAGGCTAAAATCGGGTGAAGCCCCACCAATGATATGGAAATTTTCATCCAACTCTAGCGTCCGACTCTTTGTTTGCGTATTCTCATTCTGGGCAATTTCTAGTCGGAATACATCGATCTTATTCAAAGCGGCCTCTAATTTAGTGCCACCGGCGAGAGTCAGTAGATCGGCTAAGCCTAAGCTTGGGTCGTAGGTGTAAGTGCCCGGGCTACGCACAGCACCCCGAACAGAAACGGGAAAGGGATCGCTAAATTTTTCACGGCTAAACACCCGTAGTTCGTCGTTCGGTCGCAGCTTGGTCGCTAGGCCCGCAGGGGTGGTAATATCGAGGCGGACATACTGCCGTTGCTGCGTATTAGCGGGGTTAATTCGGATTAGAAAAGCCTCCTCGGAAGCATTTTCCTGTAGGCCGCCGGCTAGCAAAATAGCATCGGCCACCGTCAGGTTATCGGCACGGCTGTAAGGATAGTTAGTGAGGGTATCCCGCACGGCTCCTGTTACCGTAATGCTAGCGTCGGAGGTGAAATCGGCGGCACTCAGCACGATCAGTGCATCCCCTGGCTGCAATGGAAAATCAGTAGTTAGCAGCGGATTGTCCAGCCATTCTGTTAGTTGAATCGGCAGCAGTTGGAGCGTACTATCGGGGTTTTGCCGCCGTAAAAAGGCCACATCGCTGCGGCTAGAAGGCAATAGCTGCCCTTTGTTTACTAAATCGCGTAAGCCCATTCCTTCGGAATAGGCATAGTCTCCTGCTACCGCCACGGCACCACTAATGGAGACCAAGGAGCGCACTTCACCACGCCTGCGCTGCACTCGCAACACATAGCCCCTGCGTAAGCCAATCAGAGGATTAAAATCTACCGTAGCCTGCTGCGCGCCAAAGGCGTAGTTGCCCCCCTCCTTGCTTAGATCGAGATTAATAATGCGCTCGCGCCCTGCGACTATTTCTTGGAGCGTAGCACTTTCCGTTGCGGCCTCTGGCAGTAGCCCGCCGGCATATCGCAGTAGCTCGGCCACCGTTTCGCCGGCTTTAATTTCGTAGCGCATAGGGCGGCCCACGGCGCCTTCTACTTGCACGATTTCGGCTGCCAGTGGCACAAAGATCACATCATTGTTTTCGAGGAAAAAATCGGCCTGTAGGCCCGGATTCATCAAAAAGGCATACAGATCAATGAGCATTTCTTGGCCATCGCGTAGTAGCTTAATTTGGCGAACTGATCCGCCCGCCTTAGGCCCACCGGCTGCGGCCAAGGCGTTAAAAGCGGTATTGACTGCACTGATTGTAAAACTACCATTTCGGCGCGTTTCCCCAAAAATATTGACGGTAATCGTGCGCGCCGCATCGACCGTGAAGCTAAACTGGCCTGCCTGAAAGCTGTAATATTGCCGGAACCGGTCTTCCACCAATTTGCTAGCTTGGCCGAGGGGAATGCCTTTCAAATAGATGCGCGGCATACTCGGCGGCCGAATGAAGCCCTCCTGATCGATGATGAATTTCAAATCTGCCTGGCTTGCCCCGAAAATGCTGATGGCCACCGCATCCCCCACCCCGAGCCGATAGCTATTGGGCGGCCGCACCTGATCCCCTGCCCGATAAACCGCCAAGCTTTGGTTGTTGAAAAGCGCATGGCCCCAAACTTCTTCTTCTTTAGCCGGTAGCAACAGCGTATCCAAGGGCGGTAGCGTATCTATTGCCGTTGTGGTTGCCATCTCCGGCCTTTCCGTAGGAGGCGGGGCGGGCTGCTGCGCCTGTTTTTTTTCGGCTTCCAGCTCGGCAACGGTGGCTTCTATTTGCGGGCGAGCAGCCAGAAGCTCGGCGGTGCTCAGCCGATCTATATCGAGGCCTTTCAACAGCAGACGATTTTTTAATTCCCCCTCATCCACACCTTTGCGTTGGAGTATCGCTCGCGCCTGTGCTTCCTGAGCAGCAGTAGGTGTGACTTGCGCCTGAAGACGGGGGAGCAAGAGGAAGATTGCGAAGAGGAGGAGGAGGTTTTTTTTCAATTTTATTTCAATTAACATCAAACCAAGGTACTACCGAGACATCCTGAATCTGAAAGGCTTCTTCTGCACCGTAAACTA